>NZ_JBHXRG010000045.1:0-33675 GCF_042716995.1 Nocardia sp. NPDC058640 | reverse complement strand
GCTCCCAGGTTCCGGTCCCGCAAGGACAACCGGCAGGCGGTCCGGTTCACCCGCAACGGTTTCTCGCTGCGCCCGAACCGGCGACTGTATATCGCGAAGATTGGCGAGCTGAAGGTCGCGTGGTCGCGAGAACTGCCCGCCGACCCGTCGTCGGTCACGATCGTCGGGGACGCGGCAGGCCGGTATTTCGCGTCGTTCGTTGTCGAAGTGAACGCGCAGCCGTTGCCGCCGGTGGACTCCGAGGTCGGAATCGATCTCGGGTTGACGACGTTCGCGGTCCTGTCGAACGGCAAGACCATCGCCTCGCCGAAGTTCTTCCGCCGCGCCGAACGCACACTTCGCAAGGCGCAGCAGTCGTTGTCCCGCAAGGACAAAGGCTCGAAGAACCGGGCCAAAGCCCGGATCAAGGTCGCTGCTGCTCATGCGAGGGTGGCCGATACGCGCCGGGATTGGGCGCACAAACAGTCCACGACGATCATCCGCGACAACCAAGCGGTTTACGTCGAGGACCTGTGTGTGAAGGGCTTGGCCCGGACCCGGTTGGCGAAGTCGGTGCACGACGCCGGGTGGGGCATGTTCACCGCCATGTTGGAGGAGAAAGCGGCCCGGTACGGGCGCACCTTCGGCCGGGTGGATCGTTGGTTCCCGTCCACCCGCCTGTGCTCGGAATGCGCAGTCGTGGGCGAGAAGAAGCCGTTGCATGTGCGGGAATGGACGTGCGGGTGCGGTGCGGTCCACGACCGCGATCTCAACGCCGCGATCAACATCCTCGCCGCTGGACAGGCGGAGAGGCTAAACGCCTGCGGAGGGACCGTAAGTCCTGCCGCCTAGCGGAAGGCACGTCCCTGTGAAACAGGAACCCACCGGAGAGCCGCAAGGTTCAGGAGGAATCCCGGCCCTTCAGGGCCGGGAGGATGTCAATCGCACCAGATGGATCATTGCGGGGCTGGTGACCGTGGTCGCCGTCATCGTGGCAGTGGTTGCCGTTGTCGTGGTCACTCGGGACAAGGACCCTCGGGAGTTCGTGGCCGAGAAGTACCGGCGCGCACAGCAACACGACCAGGCCAACAACGGGCTGGCGTTCCTGGCTACCGGTGCGCCTGCCGCGGTGGCTGCCACGATCGCCAAAGCCACTGATCCGCGGGACAAGCGCAGCACCGGTGACAACCATTACCTGCGCTTCGACGACGATCTGGTGTCGGTGGCCCCGCACGCGGCGGGCACGCTGGTGCTGGTCGACAGTTTCGCCAACGGCACTCGCCGCCATCACGCGCACACCAGCACCTACGGCTGGACCAGCGGCACCGCGGCGGGTGACTACCGCGGTGGCGGTAGCGACAGCGGCGGCAAGTAGTTCATTCGGGCATCTCGCCCACACAGCACAGGAGGACACTCATGCTCGCCGACCTGGCGGCGGACGCGGGCGCCGCGCTCGCCTATTCCGCGGTGGGAATCGTGTTGATGGCCGTCGGTTTCGGCGTCGTCGACCTGCTCACCCCGGGCGATTTGCGCGCCCAGATCTGGATCGAACGCAACCGCAACGCCGCGATCCTGTTGGCCTCGAACCTGTTCGGGGTCGGGATCATCGTGGCCGCGGCCATCTGGACCTCGGACGGCAAGCTCGCGCAGGCGCTGCTGGCTTCCGCGGTCTACGGCATCATCGGGCTGGTTGCGATGGCGGTGGCGTTCGTGCTGCTCGACGCGCTGACTCCGGGTGATTTCAAAGCCGTTGTCGCGGATCAGGAGACGCATCCGGCGGTGTGGGTCACGGCGTCGGCGCATGTCGCGGTCGCGCTGGTGGTGGCCGCGGGCCTGACCTGATGCCACGGCACCGCCTGGCCAGGGCGGCGCTGCTGCTGACCGTATTCATCTGTGCGGCTTGCGGTTTGGTGTATGAGCTGTCGCTGGTCACGCTGGGCAGCTATCTGATCGGTGACACCGCGGCGCAGGCGTCGATCACGTTGAGCGTGATGGTGTGTTCGATGGGTGTCGGGGCGCTGTTGGCGAAACCGTTGCGGCCGCATGCCGCTGCTGCGTTCGTGGCGGTGGAGTTGGCGTTGGCCGTGGTCGGTGGGTTGTCGGTGGCGGTGCTGTATGCCAGTTTCGCGTGGCTCAATATCTATACGGGCACGTTGGTGCTGGCGGCGGCGGTGATCGGGATGCTTGTCGGCGCGGAGATTCCGCTGCTGATGGAGTTGCTGCAGGACATTCGCAAGCAGGAGGCCAGCAGTGCCGTGGCGGATCTGTTCGCCGCGGACTATGTGGGTGCGCTGCTGGGTGGGTTGGCGTTTCCGTTTCTGCTGCTGCCGGTGTTCGGGCAGATCCGGGGCAGCCTGGTGGTGGGGGTGGTGAACGCGGTCGCGGGACTTGCGTTGGCGTTCTTCTTCTTTCGCGACAAGATGACCCGCGGTGCCCGGCACACGCTGATCGCCGCCACGCTCGCGGTCGCGTGCGGACTCACCGGCAGTTACCTCTACGCCGACCGGTTCGAGGCCACCGCACAGCAGGCCCTGTTCGCGCATCCGATCGTGTGGCAGACGCGTACGCCCTACCAGCAGATCGTGCTCACCGAGTCGTTCTCCCCGTTCGGGACCACCGACACGCGGCTGTATCTCAATGGGGGCCTGCAGTTTTCGTCGGTGGACGAGTACCGCTACCACGAAGCGCTGGTGCACCCGGTGCTGGCCGGATCGCGGCGTTCGGTGTTGGTGCTGGGCGGTGGCGACGGGTTGGCCTTGCGCGAGATCCTGCGCTACCCCGATGTCGGGCAGGTGACGCTGGTGGAACTCGACCCGGCGATCATCGACCTCGCGCGCTCCGACGACCGCCTCGCCGACCTCAACGGCAACTCCTTCGACGACCCCCGCGTCACCGTGGTCAACGCCGACGCTTTCACCTGGTTACGCAGTGCCCCAGGGCTTTTCGACGCGGTGATCGTGGACCTGCCCGACCCCGACCAGACCTCGGTGGCCAAGCTGTACTCGCAGGAGTTCTACGCGATGACCGCCAACGTGCTGGCCCCCGGCGCCCGCATGGTCGTGCAATCGGGCTCCCCGTTCTTCGCCCCACGTTCCTTCTGGACGATCGACGCCACCCTGCGCTCGGCCGGCTTGCACACCACCCCGTTCCACGTGGACGTCCCCAGCTTCGGCGACTGGGGCTTCATCCTCGCCGCCCCCACGAAACCGATTCCCGCCCTGCGCAGTCCGCATACCCTGCGGTCCCTCGACGAACCGACACTCGCCGCGGCCACCGTGTTCCCGCCGGACCGCCGCCCCACCGAACCTGCGGTCTCGACGTTGATGCACCCGGTGATCCTGGATTTGCAACGCCAAGAATGGCGTTGACCGGTTCACACCGCAGCCGGTGATTTCGCGGAACCGCCCGGTGCGGTGACGATGCCGAAGGCGATCAGGCTGTCGGCGGTGTCGCGGATGGTGTCTTCGATGGGGCGCATGGTCCAGCCCAGTTCGCGGTGGGCCTTGTCGGCGCTGACGTGTTCGGTGCGGCCCAGGACCGGGACGGTGAGGCGGATGCCCTTGTCGAAGAGGGCGGCGAGGCGGATCATCGCGTTGGGGAGCACGCGGGTGGGGACTCGGAAACCCTGGGTTGCGTAGTCGCGGGCGAGTAGGCGAGCCAGGTCGCCCATCCAGAGGGGGTCGGTGGCGCAGATGTATCGATTGCCTGCTGCCGCAGGGACTTCCATCGCGAGGCGGTGGGCGACGGCTAGGTCGCGGACGTCGACGGGGGTCCAGCCTGTTTTCACCGAGCCGGGGACGTCGCGGGCGAGTAGGCGGCGGATCGGTTCGTGGGAGGTGCTGGTTCGGGCTTCCAGCAGCGGGCCCAGGATCATGCCGGGGTTCAGCACCACGAGTTCGGTTGCGGTGGGCGAGGATTCGATGAAATCCCAGGCGGCGCGCTCGGCGAGGGTTTTGCTCTTCTGATAGGCGGGGATGCGGTCGACCACCGACCAGTCGTCCTCGGTGCGCACCTCGTCAACATCGTGACCGTACGCGACTGCGGCTACCGAGGAGGTGAGCACGACGCGGCGCACACCGGCGTTCGCGGCGGCGCGCAGGACTCGCAGCGTGCCCTGGACCGCGGGTTCGATCAGGTCGTTGTCGTTGTCGGGAGGTGTGGAGGGAAACGGTGACGCGACGTGCAGGACGGTGTCGCACCCGGCCACCGCTTCGGCCCAGCCCGCGTCGCTGTCGAGGGTGGCGGCGACGAATTCGAGGTCTCCCCCGGTGCGGCGGGCGAGTTCGGTGAGGTGGGCGCGTTTGGTGTGGGCGTCGATGTCTCGGACGGTGGCGCGCACGGCGTATCCGTGGTCGAGCAGTTCGGCGATGCAGTGGCCGGCGACGAAACCTGTTGCGCCGGTGACGAGTACCCGAGTGGTCATGGTGTTCACCCAATTCCTGGCGGTGGAGCCCGCCCATCTGAGCGGTGCTCATTTAATCTAAGCACCGCATAGATCTGCTGTCCAGTGCTGATTCGGACGCGGTTCTCGCATACGCTCGGTGGGTGAAGCGCACCAGTTACCACCATGGCGATCTGCGCGCCACGCTGATGGACGCCTGCCTGCGCCTGATCGAGAGCGAAGGGCTGGCGGCGGTGAGCTTGCGGCGCGTGGCCAGGGAGGCCGGGGTCAGCAGCGGCGCGCCCTATCACCATTTCGCCGACCGCGCGGCCCTGCTGTCGGCGCTGTCGGTCGACGGATTCCAGCAACTGGCCGCCGCCCTGGTCGCGACCAGGGCGGGCGCCGCGACCCCGATGGACGCGCTGACCGACCTGGGCCACGCCTACGTGCGGTTCTCCCGCGATCACCCGGCGCGATTCCGACTGATGTTCCGGCCCGAGCTGTCGCAGCCGGAGAAGCATCCTGACGCGCACGCGGCCGGGGACGCCGCCTTCGACGTGCTGGCCGATACGGTCGCCGAATGTGTCGCGGCGGGCGACCTGCCCGCGGACCGCGCCGAAACCCTGGCCGTGGCCTGGTGGGGGTTGGCACACGGGCTGGCGTCGCTGTGGTTGGACGGCCATCTCGAGAAGCGCAGCGAACAGATGGGCACCCACGCGCCCGAGCTCGTGGACGCGATCATGCGCGCGTTCACCGCGCTGATCACCCCCGATCCACACCCCGCCTGACGCGCCGCCGATATTCCGACGATCCGGACTGCGCGCTGACCTACAGTGAGTTCAGACCTTGTCGTTGCGTAGCCGTTTCGAGCAGGAGGCCCGATTGTCTGGCACCGCGAAACTCGACCCCGTGGTCGAGGCGTTCGTCGAAGCGCTCAACGCGCAGGACACCGACCAGTTCTACGGTCTGCTCACCGAGGACGCCACCATGTCCGACGACGGGGTGGAACGCAATGTCGCGCACTGGACCGAGGCCGAGATCTTCACTGCCAACGGGCATCTCGTGGTGGACACCGTCGATTCCGAGGACGGGCTCGAGCTCACCGCCGACTACACCAACAGCCGCTGGGGTTCGATGCGCACCACCTGGAAATTCGTGCTGCGCGACGGGCTGATCAGCCGATTCGAAACAGGGCAGGCGTGAGCGAACTTCTGACCCCGCGTTACGGCACAGCGTCGCTGGCCGACCTGCTTCCCTCGGTGCTGGCGTGCCTGGGCGGTCCCGGCGAGGACCGGCTGGGATTGAATCTCGATGTGGACCGGGTGTGCGTGTTGCTCGTGGACGGGCTCGGCGCGCAGGGTCTGGCAGCGGAATCGGCTGCGGCACCGTTCCTGACGGGCCTGCCCGACAGGGTTCTGGATGCGGGTTTTCCCAGCACCACGGCAACAAGTTTGACCACTCTCGGCACGGGCGTTCCGCCGGGTGAGCACGGCATCGTCGGATACTCCATGCGAGTGCCCGACGAAGACCGGCTGTTCAACTCCCTGCGGTGGCGGCTCATCGGCGAGGGCCCGAAGGTCGACGCGCTCACCGCGTTCCCGCCCGACCGAATTCAGCCGCACCGCACCATCTTTCAGCGTGCCACCGATGCGGGTATCGGTGCGGTGCAGGTCGCGCCGACCTATCAGGACGGTTCGGGATTGACGCAGGCCGGGTGGCGTGGCGGAGGATTCCGGGCCGCCTATTCAGTGGGCGATCTCATCGACGGCGTTCTGCAGGCTCTCAACGAAGCGCCCAAAACCCTTGTGTACACCTATCATTCGGAGCTCGACACCACCGGTCACGTCCGTGGACCCAACGGCCGGGCTTGGCAGTTCGAGCTGGCCAATGTCGACCGGATCGCCGCCGAGATCGCCGCACGCCTGCCCGCCCGGTCGGCGCTGATCGTGACCGCCGATCACGGCATGGTCGAACTCGT
Organism: Nocardia sp. NPDC058640; assembly: GCF_042716995.1. Taxonomy (NCBI): domain Bacteria; kingdom Bacillati; phylum Actinomycetota; class Actinomycetes; order Mycobacteriales; family Nocardiaceae; genus Nocardia; species Nocardia sp. NPDC058640. The sequence goes on along the minus strand of NZ_JBHXRG010000045.1, from coordinate 27,337 downwards.
CGACCGCGTCGACTTCGACACCCACCCACACCTGTCCGAGAACGTGACCGCACTGGGCGGCGAACCCCGCGCCCGCCACGTCTACACCGAGGAACCCGCCTCGGTCGCCGACACCTGGCGCGGCGTGCTCGGCGACCAGTTCCTGGTCCGCACCCGCGAAGAAGCCGTCACCGCAGGCTGGTTCGGGCCGCACGTCACCCCTGACGCCGCCGCCCGCATCGGCGATCTCGTGGTGATCGCGGCGGGCGACGGCGGGGTCGTGCGCTCGGGCGCCGAACCGATGCAATCGCTGATGACCGGCCATCACGGCTCCCTCACCCCCGCCGAGCTGCACGTTCCGCTGCGGATCCACCGCACCTGAGCAACACCACATAAGCTGTCGTCCACGCGCATCCCGCGCAGCGAACGACTTCAGGAGGAACCATGCACGCCAACACCCGAACCGGCGCCGCAGCGGTGGGCGTGGCGGTGCTGGCGATGCTGATCGGCGGGTGCACCGAGGTCGAGAAGGTGCTCAACCAGGGCGCGGACACCAGCTGCCGCGACTACGTCAACCAGGAACCGGCCACCAAGCGGATCACCATCGCCAAGGCGGTCGAACAGCGGTCCGGCAAGCAACCGTCGGAGAACGTGATCGATTCCAAGATCGTGGAGGTGGACCTGCTGTGCGCGACGCAGCGCAACGTCGACACCCCGATCAAGAACGCCGATATCGCCGGGATCTTCCTGAATAAGTAAGCGGCGGCAAGTAATCGGCGTCAAGGCCGCAAGACAGGGAAAACACCGGCGGCCTCGCAGCCATGGTCGCAAACGTTCGGCGGCACGGGCGCGCACCTGATAGACAGGAAGCGCCACACCGGTTCTCAGCGGCAGCACCGGTGCGCCGCCGACGAGCAGGGAGTGAACGTGGGGCCACACGACAACCCGATCGCCGGCGGAGCAAGACCCGACAATCTGTCCGACTATCGGGTCCAGATCGAGAAACAGTGGCACCGCCTGGCCGCACCCTCGCGCCCCATGACACTGCCGCGCGATACCGGTGCCGTGCGCACCGACGTCGCTAAATCCTGGCAGCGGTCCCTGCACACCGTGGACCCGTCGGTCGAGGTCGCGCCCGGATTCAACGACATCAGCGACCGCTGGTCGGAATCCCCGCTGCGCCGACCCGTCACCGAACTCGCGGGCCAATTACGTGGCATGGCCGAGGAATCGGGCTATCTCGCTGTCGTCAGTGACGAATCGGGCACCATCTTGTGGACCGCCGGCGACCGTGCGCTGCGCCGTCAAGGCGAGGCCGTGAACTTCGCGCCCGGCGGGGTCTGGGACGAAAGCCACATGGGCACCAACGGACTGTCCCTGGCACTGCACGACGACAAGGCCGTCACGGTGTTCTCCGCCGAACACCTGGTCGCCGCACTGCACGGGTGGGTCTGCTACTCCGCGCCGATCCACGGCCCCGACGGGCGGCAGGTCGGCGTGCTGGACCTGTCCTCGACCTGGGAACGCTCGCATCCGATGGTGATGACGTCGGTGCGCGCACTGGTGACCGCAGTGGAAACCATGCTGCGTGCCGAAGCGCCCACCCCCGCGCCCGGTGTTCGGCTCGAATGTTTGGGCGCAGCAAGGCTTTTGCGTGACGGGCGACCGGTTCCGCTGCCGCCACGGCAACTCGAGATCCTGGCCCTGCTCGCCCTGGAACCCGACGGGTACACCCCCGAACAACTGCACGCCGCGGTCTACGGCGAACGGGCGGTGTCGCTGAACACCCTCAAAGCCGATGTGTCGCACCTGCGTCGGGCCACGCGCGGCGAGATCGCCAACCGGCGGTACATGCTCACCGGGCCGGTCTCCTGCGACGCCGTGGACCTGCTGGCCGCCATCGAAGGCGGCGACCTCACGTCGGCGCTGTGGCTGTATCGCGGGCCGCTGCTGCCGGGGTCGGAGTTGCCCGGCGTCGAACAGTGGCGCGCGCACCTGGATGTCGGCATTCGCAACGCGGTGCTCAACAGCGACCGGGCCGAGCACGCTGTGGCATTCGGTCAGCGGTGCGCGGGCGATGTCGCCGTGCACGAACACGCACTGCGACTGCTGCCCCGCGACGATGTGCGTCGCGCCGTGGTGACCGCCCGACTTTTCACCGCGCGACAGGGCTGACCTGCGCTAACACGCTCACCAACCTCGTACCAACCTTGTCCGACCATAGTGTGCAGCACGACGCACAGGTCGCAAGGAGCGAGGCGCATGATCTACGGCAAGCCCGGATCGGACACCGGCATAGTCAGCTATGCCCCCCGATACGACAACTTCATCGGGGGTGACTGGGCACCCCCTGTCGAAGGCCGGTATTTCGACAACACCTCCCCCGTCGACGGCGAGACCTTCTGCGCGGTGGCCCGATCCACCGCCGCCGACATCGACATGGCCGTCGAGGCCGCGCACCGCGCCGCCCCACGCTGGGCCGCGACCTCGGTCACCGAACGCAGCGACATCCTGCTCACGATCGCCGACCGGATCGAGAACAGCCTGGAACCCCTGGCCGTGGCCGAAACCTGGGACAACGGCAAACCGATCCGCGAAACCCTGACCATCGACCTGCCCCTGGCCGTCGACCACTTCCGGCATTTCGCGGGAGTGCTTCGCGCGCAAGAGGGTTCGCTGTCACAGCTGGACAACGACACCGTCGCCTACCACTTCCACGAACCGCTCGGAGTGGTCGCGCAGATCATTCCGTGGAACTTCCCGATCCTGATGGCCGCCAGGAAACTCGCGCCGGCGCTGGCGGCGGGCAACTGTGTGGTCATCAAACCGGCCGAGCAGACCCCGGCGTCGCTGCTGCTGGTGGTGGAGCTCATCGCGGACCTGCTGCCCGACGGGGTGCTCAACGTGGTCAACGGGTTCGGCGTGGAAGCGGGCAGGCCGCTGGCGCGCAGCCCTCGCATCGCCAAGATCGGCTTCACCGGGCAGACCACCACCGGGCGGCTGATCATGCAGTACGCCAGCGAGAGCATCGTGCCGGTCGTGCTGGAACTGGGCGGTAAGAGCCCGAATATCTTCGCTGCCGACGTGCTGGCCGCCGACGACGACTTCCTCGACAAAGCCGTCGAGGGGTTCGTGATGTTCGCGCTGAACCAGGGCGAGGTGTGCACGTGCCCGTCGCGGGCGCTGATCCACTCCTCGATCTACGACGAGTTCCTCGCCCGCGCCATCGCCCGCACCGAGGCCATCGTGTCCGGCCACCCCTTGGACACCGCCACGATGATCGGCGCGCAGGCGGGCAACGACCAGTTCGAGAAGGTCCTGTCCTATTTCGACGTCGGCAGAGCCGAAGGCGCCCGCGTGCTCACTGGAGGGGAAGCACGCAAGGTCGACGGACTGCCGGGTGGGTATTTCATCGAACCCACTATCTTCTCCGGAGACAACACGATGCGGATCTTCCAGGAGGAGATCTTCGGACCGGTCGTGGCGGTGACCCCCTTCGACACCGTCGACCAGGCGATCCGCATCGCCAACGACACCGCCTACAGCCTCGGCGCCGGCGTGTGGACCCGCGACATGAATACCGCCCGCGCACTGGCCCGCGGGATCACCGCCGACCGGATCTGGACCAACTGCTACCACGCCTACCCCGCCCAGGGTGGCCGGGAGAACCACGCCATGACACTGGGGAACTATCAGCAGACCAAGAACGTGCTGGTCAGCTATTCCACGACAAAACTCGGGATGTTCTGATGCAGAACCGAATCCACCGTGTGGAGATCACCGACCGCGCACAGAACCTGCTGCGCCGACTCATCGAAGACAACGGACCCGTGCTGTTCCGGCAGGCCGGGGAATGCTGCGAAGACGACAGCGCGCCGGTGTGCTTGTCCACCAAGCAGTTTCCGATCGAGAAGGCCGACATCCTGCTCGGCCGGTTGGCCTGGCACACCGAATTCTGGATCAGCCCAGCACAATTCGAATGCTGGAAAGACACCCACCTCACCGTCGACGTGACACACGGTCAGGCCGTGGGCGATTCACTCGAGGCGGGCGAGGGGGTGCGGTTCGTGTTGCGCGCCCGCGAGCTCACCGAGGCCGAGCACGCGGCACTGGCCGCGGCACCGCCGCCACGCACCGGCGCCGACCGCACGCTGTAGCGGCGCCACCGAAACCTGACCTGGCGGAACATTTCCCGTCGCTGCCAGGTCACGGCGAGCCCCCGCCGACTGGGTCATCGCGACTCAGCCGGCGGGGTGAGCTCGCCGTTCTTCCGTAGTCGACCCATATAGCAAATGCGTTTCCGCACATGCCAAATCGCGTCCCACTCAACGAGACCCACACGACAGATGTGCAACGATTCCGTTACGTTGTGGCGATGTTCTTAGCGAGACTCGGTGTGCGAACCCGGATTCTGGCGATTGCCCTCATACCCAGTTTGACTCTGGTGGTGGTCGGCGTCGGCGCGGCCGGATACCTGGTCAAGCAGAGTAACGAGGCCGAAGCGTGGGCCAACCAACTGCAGTCGATGGTCAGTCCGGTCCAGGAGCAATTGGAAGCCTTCCAGTCCGAACGGTCGCTGACACTGGCGCTGCTGGCCGGTGACGAGACCGCCGCGCCCGCGCTGCCCGGCGCGCGCGCTCGCGCCGACGACTCGTTCACCAAGATGAACGTCGCGGTGCAGAAGCTTCGCTCGGTCAACGGCGTCGATATCGGCGACAGCCAAGCCGCCTACGACCAGTTCCTGCAGGCGCAGACCCAGATCCGCGCCGCCGTGGACGCGCGGATGCTGCCCACGCCCGACGCCTACTTCTTCTTCAACACTGTCATCGACAAGTTCTCCGCCGGGTCCAATGTCGCCTCGCTGCAGGCGCCGTCGGCGGAACTCGCGGTCAAGGCCACCTACGGCGACCGACTGCTCGCGGTCATCGAATCGATGTCGCGCGCCAACACGTTGGGCACCGCCCTGATGGCCGCCGACGGCGCGCTCGCGATTCCGCTGGATGAGTTCATGCGCCAGAGCGGTCACTTCCAGACCGGTCTGGTCGCGCTGACACCGCAGCTCGAGCCGGGCGAACGCGAACAGATCACCGCGCTGATGGCCAGCCCCGAGTGGCAGCAGGTCATCGCGATGAACTCCGCGCTGATCGTGCGCTACTCCGACCCCGCCGCGATCGGCGCCAAGCCGGGCACCCTGACCCCGCTGCCCGCCTCGCCCGCGGAATGGCAGCACGCCACCGGCTTCGTCAACAGCGCGCTGCTGGATCTGTATGTGGGACACAACAAGATCGTGCAGACGCTGGCCGCGGACTCCGCCAACAACGCGCAGACCACCTCGCTGCTGGCCGGTGGTGGCGTGGTCGCGCTCAGTGTGCTGGTGTTCCTGGTCGCGGTGATCCTGGCCAACCGGATCATCCGCCGCCTGCGTCGACTGCGCACCCAGACGCTGCAGCTGGCCGACGAGCAGCTGCCCGCCACCATGCGCACCCTGCGCGAGGGTGGCGAGGTCGACGCCGCGGCCACCTCGCCCAAGCTGGACTTCGGTAGCGACGAGATCGGCCAGGTCGCCGACGCGTTCGAGCACGCCGCCGCCGCCGCGATCGGTGCCGCCGTCGACGAAGCCCGCACCCGCGAGGGCGTGCGCGCGGTGTTCCTCAATATCGCGCACCGCAGCCAGATCGTGGTGCACCGGCAGCTCGAGATCCTCGACGAAGCCGAACGGCGACAAGAGGATCCGGCCCTGCTCGAGACGCTGTTCCGACTGGACCACCTGGCAACCCGCGAACGCCGCAACGCCGAGAACCTGATCATTCTCGGCGGCGGACGCCCCGGCCGTCAGTGGCGCAACCCGGTGCCGGTGATGGACGTGGTGCGCAGCGCCATCGGCGAGACCCTGGATTACGCGCGGGTGCGCGTCACCAAGCTGCCCGAGGTCACTGTCGTGGGCGCCGTGGTGGCCGACCTCGTGCATCTGCTCGCCGAACTCGTCGACAACGCCACCGCGTTCTCCCCGCCGCAGTCGCGCGTGGAAGCGGGCGGCAACGTCGTGGGCAAGGGTGTGGTCGTGGAGATCACCGACCAGGGCATGGGCATGAGCTCCGAGGAACTGGTCCGCTACAACGCCATGCTGGCCGATCCGCCGGACTTCGGCGTCGGCACGCTGTCGTCGGACTCACGTCTGGGTCTGTTCGTGGTCGCGCGACTGGCGCTGGCCCACGGGGTCTCGGTGCGGCTGAGCGAATCCGATTACGGCGGCATCCGCGCCATCGTGCTCATCCCCCAGCAGCTGCTGGCCGGGGAGGCCGAGATGGCCAGTGTGCCGCCCGCGATGACCGGTCCGCTGCGTCGCGGTCTGCCCGTGGCGTCCGAACCGCTGCCCGCCCTGGAATCCGCGCCCTCGCCCGTGGCGACGTTGGTCGCCGACCCGCCGACCCCGCGACCGATGGCGCCCGCCCCGCAGATCCCCGCGGTGCAGGCCCCGCGCTTCGACACCGAGCCCGACTCCGACGACCGGCCCGCCCTGCCGCGGCGCAGCAGGCAGTCCAACCTGGCGCCCGAACTGGCCGAGCCCGCCGTCGAACCGGCGCCGCGCGCACCAGAACGCCCCCGCACCGCCGAACAGGCGCGCGACATCATGTCCGCGATCGAGAACGGCACCCGTCAGGGTCGCAACCAAGCGGCCACCTCGAAACAGGACGAACAGGAAGGCTGAGGTGAACTCTTCCCCCGGTGATCTCAACTGGCTACTCGACGATCTCGTCGACCGGCTGGCAGGGGTCCGCTACGCGGTCGTGCTGTCCACCGACGGACTGCTGCTGGGTCGCTCCACGCAGATGAAGCGTGAAGACGCCGAACACTTCGCCGCGATGTCGTCGACCCTGTACGGTCTCGCGCGCAGCGCGGGCGCCCGGTTCGACGGTGGTGGCGTGCGCCAGGCCGTGATCGAGCTCGATCGCGCGGTGCTGTTCGTGACCTCGGCGGGCGAAAACGCTTGTCTGGCACTGCAAGCCACCGAGTCGGCGAATCTCGGCATGGTCGCCTACGAAATGAATCTCACCGTGACGCGGGTCGGCAATTATCTGTCGGCGGAACCGCGGCACGGGCATGCGCAGCTATAGAAAGTTTCGACAATGACTCGACTCGGCGATCCGTGGTTCGACGACGCGGCCGGACCCCTGGTCCGGCCGTACGCGGTGACCCGCGGTCGCACCATGGGTGCGGCGCACGACCTGGACATGCTCACGGTGGTGGTGGCAGTACATCCCGCCCCCACCCTGCGCAAGCCAGAACCCGAGTACCGGACGATCGCGCAGCTGTGCAAGCGTCCCCAGTCGGTGGCCGAGGTCTCGGCCGTGCTGAAACTGCCTCTGGCGGTGACCAAGATCCTCGTCGGTGATCTCATCGCCGAGGGCCACCTCATCTTCCGGGCTCCAGTAACGGCGCAGGCCGGTGCCGGTGACCTCAACATATTGCGAGCGGTTCTGGATGGCATCCGAAAACTTTGACCCGACCGCAGGCGACCAGCACCTGGCCGCCTCGGTGAAGATTCTCATCGCCGGTGGCTTCGGCGTCGGCAAGACCACCATGGTGGCCTCGATCAGCGAGATCGCGCCGCTGCGCACCGAGGAGCTGATCACCGAGGTCAGCACCGGCGTCGACGACCTGTCGGGGGTGGAGCAGAAGCACACGACCACGGTCGCACTGGACTTCGGCCGCATCACCATCGACCGGGACCTGGTGCTGTACCTGTTCGGCACGCCCGGACAGGACCGCTTCTGGTTCCTGTGGGACGAGCTGTGCCGTGGCGCGCTGGGTGCGATCGTGCTCGCCGACACCCGCCGGTTGAGCAATTCCTTTGCGGCAGTGGACTTCTTCGAACGGCGCGGCCTGCCGTTCCTGATCGCGGTGAACTGCTTCGACGGCGCCCCGCGCTACACCGTCGACGAGGTCCGCGACGCACTGGACCTGGACCCCAACACCCCGGTCATCCTATGCGACGCCCGCGACCGACCCTCGGCCAAGGCGGTGCTGACCCACCTGGTCGAGTACCTGATCGACCGCGCCGCCCGCACCCCCGTCACCACCTGAGCGGCTGGGCCGAGCCCGGCGCGGGGCTCGGCCTGACCCCCTCCCGGCACTGCGCGGCTGAAACATGTGACGTACCAATGCCTTTGGTAGCCACCGCGATATCCACTCGACCGCCCTGGCTGAAACTGTTAAGTTCCGTCGATGGTGCCACTGTCCAACGCGGTCGCGTTCGCCGTCGCGGCGTTCATCATCATCGTGATCCCCGGTCCGAACGTGCTGTTCGCGATCGGGCGGGCGCTGACGTTGGGGCGGCGGTCGGGGATTCTCACGGTCGCCGGCGCGGTGGCCGGGTCGACGGTGCCGTTGGTGGTGGTCGCGGTGGGGTTGGGTGCGGTCCTGATGGCGTCGACGGTGCTGTTCACTGTGGTGAAAGTGATCGGTGCCGCGTATTTGATCTACCTGGGTGTCACCGCGATTCGTGACCGCAAGAAACTCGCGACGGCGATGAACGCTTCCGCGCCCGCGGTGTCGGGTCGCCGACTACTCGGTCAGGGTTTCGTCGTCGGGGCGACCAACCCGAAAACTGTGGTGTTCTTCGGGGCGGTGCTGCCGCAGTTCGCCGAGCCGGCCGCGGGTCCGCTGACCACCCAGTTGCTGGTCCTCGGCGCGATCTTCCTCGCCATTCAAATGCTGTCGGACAGCGTATGGGCAGTACTGGCGGCCACCGCGCGCGGCTGGTTCGCCCGCTCCCCTCGCCGCCTGGAAGCCGTGGGCAGCACCGGTGGCGCGATGATCATCGGCCTCGGCACCAGCGTGGCGTTCGCGGGCACCCACTGACAGCTGTCGCGGCGAACCCGGCGACCGGGTCCACCGCGACAGCGAGAACTCAGCGGAAGCGCAGGTTCGCGGTGGCCAGGCCGAAGATCTTGCGGCCGCCGGACTTGGCCACGATGGCGATCACGGCGGTGCGGGTGGCCGGATCGAGGGACTTCACGCGGCCCGCGTACTCGACCTCGCCGCCTTCCCTGGCCACGATCGCGTAGTTCGACAGGCGCACGCCGTAGCGGGTGACCGCGCCCGGGTCGCCCGACCAGCTGGACACGAAGCCCGCGCCCAGACCCATGGTCAGCATGCCGTGGGCGATGATGTCGGGCAGACCGGCCAGGCCCGCGATCTTCTCGTCCCAGTGGATCGGGTTGTTGTCGCCGGACACCCCCGCGTAGTTGACCAGGTCACCGCGGGAGATCCGGGCGTCGCGCAGGGGCAGCTCGTCGCCCACGGTCAGCTCGTCGAACGACATCGTGGTGCTCGGGACGCGCGCAGCACCCTCGACCGACAAACGCACCTCGCCCTCGGGGCGCAGCGTGGTCTCCACCTGCGCGCTGCGGTCCTGACTGAACACCTTCACGCCGTGCAGCATGATGTTCTCCACCGCGGCGGTGATCTCGGGATCGGCGCCGTCCTCACCGGTGATGCCCACGACCGTGGTGTGCATGGTGTGCACGGTCTCGCCCAGTTCGTCGACGAACGTGTTGGTGACGGTGATCAGGTCCTTGCCCGCGACCGTGCGCACCGAGGTCAGCTCGACATCGACCACCAGACGGTCGCCCGCCACGATCGGCTTGTGCTGTTCGAAGACCTGCTCGGTCTGCACGAACATGTCATAGCCCACGACCACCGACTCGAACAGCAGCTTGTTGGCCGCCATCGCCGGGATCGACACGAACGTCAGCGGCGCGACCACACCCGGGTAGCCCAGCGCTGCGGCCGCCTCGTCCTCCCAGTGGGCGGGATGGAAGTCCTGCACCGCACGCGCGTACTCGCGAATCTTCTCGCGACCGACCTCGTACACGCCGTCGACCCGGTAGTAATGCCCTACCTTCGACGCGGTATCCGGGGCATCGACAGCGCGGGCATCGACTACGGAAGTCACTATGAATCACCTTCGTTCGGGGGATGGACACCCGGGAGGCTAGTCGACGCGCAGTCGGGCCGGGTATTTGTTGGCACAGTTCACAGTTCCATGCCCGCCCGACGCGGCTAGAAGGAGGGTACGTCGCTGGTGCTCGCGTTGCCACCCACCGAGGGCTGCAGCGTGATCGTCCAGTCCGAATCACCGTCGAACGAGTCGTCGAACTTCGAGAAATCACGGTTGCGGGTGAACCCCAGCGTGGCCTGATCCCAGTCCTTGCCCGACTTCATGTAGACGTAGTACGTGCCGTCGATTCCGCTGAGCGTGGCGTTGGAATTGCCCTGCACGTAGATCGTGGCCTGCGGGTTCTTCGGGTCGCCGTTGGTGACCACGACCGCGACATCGCTGCTGTTGCCGTTCTCGATCTTCAACGTGCCCGCACCGTTGAGCCCGTTCTGCTGCACCACCTCGCCGTTCTCGCCGCGACGATCCAGCAGCGACGGCACCTCCGGGATGACCAGACTCTGGGGCGTGCTCGCGGTCGACGAACTGGTCGACGCGGCGCCGGTCGACTGACCCGACTCGCAACCACCGACAACAAGGGCCGCCGCGATCGCGGACACGGCATACCACTGACTTTTCAACGTTGACACCCCACGCTCATGGACCGGACTCCCCGAGCCCAGCCTCCGCGTCAGTATTGCGCGAAATGCCCGAAATGTCAGCACAACTCATCGCGCAAACCTCTCCCCCGCCCATCTGGAATGAGTCATACTCTGGAATGTGTCCACCACATCGGACTTCGAACGGATGTTGCGCACAGCCTCGCTGCGCGTCACCGCGCCACGCCTGGCGGTCCTGACTGCCGTGCACCAGCATCCGCACGCCGACACCGATACCATCCTGGGCCAGGTCAGAGCCAGCCTCGGCGCCGTGAGCCAACAGGCCGTCTACGACGTGTTGCGGGCCCTGACCAGCGCCGGACTGCTCCGGCGGATCCAGCCGATGGGCACCGTCGCGCGCTACGAGACCCGTGTGCGCGACAACCATCATCACCTGGTGTGCCGATCCTGTGGGGTGATCGTCGATGTCGAATGCAGTGTCGGCGACGCGCCCTGTCTGACTGCCCCCGATGACAACGGTTTCGTCGTCGACGAAGCCGAGGTCATCTACTGGGGCCGGTGCCCCGAATGCACGACATCATCATCACCCTCCTGAAAGGATCCACCGTGCCCCAGGAACACCCACCTATCGCGGAAGCCAACACGGAACCCGGAGACAGTGGTTGCCCGGTCATGCACCGGCCCTTCGCGTCCACCGACGCCCGTGGCAGCCACCGTGACTGGTGGCCCAACCAGCTCAATCTGACTCTGCTGCAGAAGAATCCGGCTGTGGCCAACCCGATGGGCACCGATTTCGACTACGCCGCGGAGTTCGCCACCCTGGATCTGGCGCAGGTGAAGGCCGATATCGAACAGGTCATGACGACCTCGCAGCCCTGGTGGCCCGCCGACTTCGGCCACTACGGTCCCTTCTTCATCCGGATGGCCTGGCATTCCGCCGGCACCTACCGGGTCGGTGACGGTCGCGGCGGCGCGGGCGCGGGCATGCAGCGGTTCGCCCCGCTCAACAGCTGGCCCGACAACGCCAGCCTGGACAAGGCGCGTCGTCTGCTGTGGCCGGTGAAGAAGAAGTACGGCCGCAAGCTGTCCTGGGCCGACCTGATCGTGTTCACCGGCAACGTCGCGCTCGAGTCGATGGGCTTCGAAACCTTCGGCTTCGGTGGCGGCCGCGTGGACGCGTGGGAGCCCGAAGAAGACGTGTTCTGGGGTCCGGAGAACACCTGGCTGGGCGACGAACGCTACACCGGTGACCGCAACCTCGAACGACCCCTTGCCGCAGTGCAAATGGGTCTGATCTACGTCAATCCCGAAGGGCCCAACGGCAATCCGGATCCCATCGCCGCCGCCGTCGACATCCGCGAGACCTTCGCCCGGATGGCGATGAACGACGAGGAGACCGCCGCGCTGATCGCGGGCGGGCACACCTTCGGCAAGACCCACGGTGCGGGCCCCGCCGATAATGTCGGTCCCGAACCCGAGGCCGCGCCGCTGGAACTGCAGGGGCTGGGCTGGAAGAGCGAATTCGGCACCGGGGTCGGCGAGGACGCGATCACCAGTGGGCTGGAAGGCATTTGGAACAGCACGCCCATCACCTGGGACAACAACTTCCTCGAAACCCTCTACGGGTACGAGTGGGAGCTGACCAAGAGCCCGGCCGGCGCGCACCAATGGATTCCCAAGGACGGCGCGGGCGCCGACACCGTTCCCGACCCGTTCATCCCGGGTAAGAAGCGCGCACCGATCATGCTCACCACCGACCTGTCGCTGCGGTTCGACCCGATCTACGGGCCGATCACCCGCCGCTGGCTGGACAACCCCGCGGAGTTCGCCGACGCGTTCGCACGCGCCTGGTACAAGCTCACCCACCGCGACATGGGGCCGATCGTGCGGTACCTCGGCCCGCTGGTGCCGTCGGAGGAACTGCTGTGGCAGGACCCCGTGCCCGCCCAGAACGGCCCGCTCATCGGCGACGCCGAGATCGCGGCGCTCAAGGGTCAGATCCAGTCGTCGGGGCTGTCCATCGCCCAGCTGGTCACCACGGCATGGGCGGCGGCGTCGTCGTTCCGTGGCAGTGACAAGCGCGGCGGCGCCAACGGTGGTCGCCTCCGGCTGCAGCCGCAGGCGGGTTGGGCGGTGAACCAGCCCGACGAGCTCGCGCAGGTGGTGCGGGTCTACGAGGGCATCCAGGAGTCGTTCAACGCGGGTGGCGGCGCGCAGGTGTCGTTCGCCGACCTGGTCGTGCTCGGCGGTGCGGTCGGTGTCGAACAGGCCGCTCAGGCTGCCGGTTTCCCGGTCACGGTGCCGTTCTCGCCCGGCCGCACCGATGCCACGCAGGCGCAGACCGACATCGAGTCGTTCGACGCGCTCGAGACCCCGGCCGACGGTTTCCGCAACTACGTGTCCAAGGACGCGCAGATCCCCGCGGAATTCCTGCTCATCGACAAGGCCAACCTGCTCACGCTCAGCGCCCCGGAAATGACCGTGCTCATCGGTGGCCTGCGAGTGCTCGGCGCGAACTACCAGTCCTCGCCGCTGGGCGTGTTCACCGAAACCCCCGGCGCGTTGACGAACGACTTCTTCGTCAACCTGCTCGACATGGGCATCGAATGGACCCCGTCCGCCGCCGACGAGAACGTCTACGAAGGCCGTGACCGCGCCTCCAGCGCCGTCACCTGGACCGGCAGCCGCGTCGACCTGGTCTTCGGCTCCAACTCGCAACTGCGAGCCGTAGCCGAGGTCTACGCCACCGACGACGCCAAGGAGAAGTTCGTCCACGACTTCGTCGCCGCGTGGACCAAGGTCAGCAACCTGGACCGGTTCGACCTGGTCTGATCCACCACACCGAAATGCCCTGCGAATCCTGGTGATTCGCAGGGCATTTCCAACCCGGTCACGTCCTATCCGTTCAGGTGGTGCTGGTCCTGCCGTTGCGGGGCGCGAAGCATGAAGATGTCGATGGGTGTCTCGCTGTCGACGCTGAACCCATGTCGGAGGTAGAGCCGCTGGGCCGGGCTGCCGCGCAGAACGTTCACTCGGACGACAATCCGCTCTCGGTCGCAGCGTGCGAGTATCCGACTCAGCACAGCCGAACCGATTCCTGCGCCCTGCCGACCTGGATCCAGGTAGAAGTGCTCGAGCCAGTGCCCCTCGTCGGCCGGCCTGAGCGCGACGCAGCCGGCAAAGACACCACCCACCTCGATCACCGAGGTGTGCTCTGCGATGAACCCATCCCGCAGCCGCTGCCGCACCCGCCGCTCGTCGTAGCGGCCCAGCCGCTCCAGATCCGACCGCATCGTCACCGCACGCAACTCCGCGATCAACTCCACATCCGCGAGCACGGCAGGGCGCACCTCCCAATCCTGCATGGCCGAAAGGTTAGCGGCCAGAGTTGCTGTCCACGGCATATGCGTTCGGGTAGTGAGTTCCTCTAACGTTGCGGCGGTGCTAGGACATTCACATGCGACGAGTGGGGCGCTGGCGTGGGCGGGGACCGCTGCGGCGTTGCCGCTGACGGTGGCCGCTTTTCCCTTGGTCGACAGCGAGACAACGCAATTCGGGATCGCCGAGCTCATTATCGGGACTTTTCTCACCGCGGGGGCGGCGTTGTTGCCGGACGCGGATCATCCCAGTGGGACGATTTCGCATGTGCTGGGGCCTGTTTCGCATCACCTGTGCCGGTTGATCTCGTGGGTGTCGGGTGGGCATCGGCACGGGACGCATTCGTTGTTGTTCGTGGTCGCGGCGGTGGCCGCTACGTGGGCGGGCGAGCACTATTGGGGGCGGCCGTTCACGTTGAGTCTGGTGTTCTTTCTGCTGGCGCTGGCGGTGCGGTCGTTGCATCTGTGTCCGCCGGGCAAGAGTGTGCGCACGTACGGGACCGTGATCGTGTTGGCGTCGGCGGGCACGTTCGCTGTCGATCATTGGATCGTCGATCGGCCGGTGTGGTTGCCGGTGTGCGTCGGGCTGGGGTGTTTGGCGCATCTGCTCGGGGACTGCCTCACGGATCGGGGTTGCCGGTTGCTGTGGCCGTTTCCGTTGCGGACCCGGGTGCCGTTGATCGAGCGGACCGGGAACCGGGTCGAAACCTGGGTTATCTCACCGCTTTTCGTGCTGGGTGCGATGGGTGCGCTCTGGTACGCGATCATGCATCGACCGTGAGTGTCGAGGCGGCGGGTCGGTCCCGCCGCCTCGAGGGCGACCACTTCCCCAGCCAGGCCGGCGTAGCCGGTTCCCCTATTCAGCACCCTGGTCGCATACATAGTTTGATGCGCATATCGCTGTATCACGATGGACTACGACCAGGCAGCGAACTTTTCAAGAGCGCACCGTCCTTACTTCGGGTCTGGCGTACAGACCGTCAGAAACGAATTCCGGTTCTCCCGTTGAACTTCCGACGCATCCATCCACCCCCGCTGCCCGAACAGATAACTTCCGGCAGGGTGCTCCCCCGACTCCCGCAGCACCGCCGCGACATCGACATGAGCACCGTTGGATGTCGGACCGTCCACGGCAAAGGACAGCGACCCCGCCGATGTCCAGTCATAACCGACGGGCAGCGCTTTCTGAACCTGAAGCGGCCCAACCGAATCCGACGAAGACCCCCCGGACGTCCGCAACAGATCCATGTGCTCCACCACCACCCCCGGCCGCGGCGCACTCCACACCTGCTCGGCGCTGTCCCCCGTACCGGAGTCGAAGGTCAACCGCAGCCCCGTGACCCCCGCACACGGAGTCCCCGTCCACACCTTCAAAACACCGTCATCGACGCGAAATCCGGCCGCCGGCGGCAGCGACGGCGCGAATTGCGCTGTGTTGTCACACGCTGCGGTCATCGCCACGAGCAAGGCAGCGCAGACAACCCTAGTGATAGCCACCATCGGAAAGTCCCGCTTCTTCCTCGGTCTCGTTGCCGCCGGTTGCCTGCTCCCACACATAGGAGGCGAGGAACCCCGCATACCCTTCCTCGGCCCATTGCTGGGAGTGCCGCTCCTCGTGATGCAGGAGCCGATCCAGGTCCAGGCTCCCCCGGGACGGCCCGGCATCGCCCGCGTACCAGGCGTGACCCGACGACGCCACCTCGCGAAGCTGCTGCGCCGGATCCTTCGGGTCATCGATGTTCAGCATGAACGTGTCACCCCAGGCCGTGCCCCCGTTCTGGCTGTACACGTCCTGAACAACGTTGCCGCCCAGGCCCATCATCATGCCGTTCGGAGTGGTCACGAGCCGTCCGCCGTTGCCGTGCACGAAGCCCACGTCGTCGTCGTAGCTCCAGGAGTTCTCCTTTTGCCGCTCGGCGATGCGCCGCAGTTCCGCGGATCCGTACGGGGTCGGCGCGAAGTCGGTGGTTTCGCCTTCGGTGCCGTAGTCGGTGCCCGCGTTGAGGAGGTAGGTCATGCGCACCGCTTTGGCGGCGTCGTCTCCGCTGATGCCGGTCGGCAACAGGAAGTACGACTTGAAGATCCCGTCGCCGTCCTCGTCCTCGCGGATCTCTTCCAAGCCGTCGAGGACCTTGAAGTCCTCGGGCGTGATGTGGTGTTCGGTGATGATCTGTTTGATCGTGTCGATCGAAACACCCCGGCGCACAGCGTTTTCCAGCCACTGCCGGTAGTAGCCCGACGCCGGCGGCCCGGTCAGCAGCCCGGCGTCGCGCAGCGCCTGCTCCATCTCGATCACCTCGGCGTCGATCTCTCCGCCCTTGCGCGCGCCGTCAAGAGTGGTCGCGCCATGGTCGCTGATCTTGCGGTCCTGCGCGAGCTGCATCACCCGGGCCAGCGCGGTGTCGATGTTGGTCGCGGTGACCAGGATCGCCTTGGTTTCGCGCTCGAGCTGCACCCGGATGGTTTCGCGGTGCCGTCGGGTCTCGGCGCGGTCTTCGGCTTCGAACCGCGACTTCGGCGGCGGGTCGGCGGGTTTGTTGTCCACGATCGCGCCGTTGTCGGCGATGCCGAACTGGTAGGTGTCGGCCAGGGCGTCGTTGTTGGCGACCCTGGTCGTCAGCGCGGTCACGTCGTCGGACGCGTTCTGCATGGCACGTTCGACCGCCGACAGTTCCGCGGTCAGGATCTCGGCCTTGTTCCGCGTATCGCCCAGCGAATCGCGGGCGCGCACGCTCGCGGGACCGTGCCAGGTGGGCAGTTTCCTGGCGTCGTCGAGCTCGTCCTGTAACCCGATGAGTTTGTCGCGGCGACCGTGCAGGTTGGTGGCCGCGGTGTCCAGCGCCGTAGCGTTCCAGGCGCGAACGTCGTGGTAGCCGATACTCATCTGCGGAATGCCTCTTTCGCGGCGGCCTCGTTTTCGGAGTACAACTTCGCGGCCGAGGTGATCGAGGTGTTCCACCGGCCGATCTCGTCGGCCCAGTCCTTCGCGCGATCATCGAAGGTCGTCGACAGCGTGGGCGCCTTCTTCGCCGCATCCCCGCCCGGCAACGCTGTCGCGATCGCGTCCAAGCCGGTGCCCGGGTGCACCGCCCTGGCCTGTGTCGCCGCTGATCCTGCCGCGCCCGCCGCTTCGCGCAGCTGACGAATCTCGACCTCGAAACCGCCCACAGTCTGTGACCCCCACCTTGATTCGGTTCGTCACCCAGCACTGTAGTGGAATGTCGGGACAGTGGCTGGTCCCCGAACCGATCCCATTCCCGCCATCATTGAGTGAACAGTTGTACTCTCGATCTCGTGACGGAGCAGCTCCCCCAATCTCAGGCCGAAGTGCAGGCACTCACCCGGCTGGCCGGTGACGAGTTCGTGGGGGCGGTCGACGGGATCGCCGCCATGCATCGCGCCATCTCCGACCGGGTTTTCGCCGCGGTGCGACTGGGTGTCGGCCCGGCCGCGACGCCGGTGAAGCTCGTGCACGACGCCATCACCGACGGGGTGTACGCCGCGGTGGGTGGCACCGGATTCATCGTCGGCGAGGTGGCGGGCGCGGTTCAGCTGACCGGTGTCACCGCGCCGTCGCGCACGGTCTGGGGTGCCGGTGTGCTGGCCGCGATCCAGGGTTTGATCGGCGACACTCTCGAGGACGAGGCCCCGATCCTGTCCTCCCCCATGACTTTTCGCGTCGACGGCGTGCCGGTCCCGCCCGAACAGTTCGCCGCGCACGTGCCGGTGCCGACCACCAAACTGGTCGTGCTGCTGCACGGGCTCGTGGAAAGCGAACACGCCTGGCGCCTGGGCGGGCGCCCCACCTACGGCGAACGCCTCGAGGCCGATCTGGGCTACACGCCGGTGTTCGTCCGCTTCAACACCGGCCTGCACATCTCCGAGAACGCCGCCCAACTCAACGCCCTGCTGACCCGCCTGGTCGACAGCTGGCCGATGCCCGTGCACGAGATCTGCCTGATCGGGCACTCGATGGGCGGGCTGGTCATGCGCAGCGCCTGCCATCAGGCCGAGGAATCGGGCCAAGCGTGGGTGCGGTCGGTGCGGCAGGTGGTGTGCCTTGGCTCCCCGCATCTTGGCGCGCCGCTGGAACAGTTCGTGCACTACGCCTCGGCCGCGCTGGATCGGTTCCCCGAGACCCGGCCGCTGAGCAAGCTGTTGCGCCGACGCAGCGCGGGCATCCGTGATCTGCGCCAGGGTTCGCTGGTCGACGACGACTGGCGCGACCTCGACGTCGACGACCTGCGCGCCCGCGCGATCAAGGAAGTGCCGCTGCTGCCCGACGTCGATCACTACTTCGTCACCACGACCATCACGCACAGCCCGCGCCACCCGCTGGGCGTGATCATCGGCGACGGCATGGTCCTGTCGGGCAGCGGTTCCGGTCGCGGACGCACCCGACGCCTGGATTTCGACGCCGTGAACGGCCTACACATCCCCGCCGCGAACCATTTCAGCCTGCTCAATCACGACGCCGTCTACGACGCTCTGCACAGCTGGTTGTCGAGCACGCCCCGCCGACCGCGCCAGGTCGATACGCTGGGGCCATGACTCTCGACCATGGCGATCCGGGCGACGCACCTGCCATTCCGCTGCCGACCGCTCCCCTGGCCAACGAGGCGCGTCCCTCGCCGGCCGAGGAAGCCAGAACGATCGCGGCGGGCACCAACACCGGCACACTGGCCAGCCTCACCGGCGACGGTGCGCCGTGGGCGTCGTTCATCACCTACGGATTACTCGACGGCGCACCGGTGCTGAGCGTGTCGCGCCTGGCCGAACACGGCCGCAACCTGGCCGCCGACCCGCGCGCCAGCATCGCCATCGTCACCCCCGACATCCCCGCCGATCCCCTGGCCGGCACCCGGATCACCCTGGCCGGTTTCGTGGAACGGCCGACCGGCGACGAAGCCGACGCCGCGCGCGCGGCCCACCTGTCCGCGATCCCCGCCGCGAAGTACTACATCGATTACAGCGACTTCACGCTGTGGGTGTTGCGGATCGAACGGGTCCGCTGGGTCGGTGGCTACGGTCGAATGGACTCGGCCTCGGCAGCGGATTACCTTGCCGCGCAACCGGACCCGATCGTGCCCCAGTCCGCCCCCGGCATCGCTCACCTCAACGCCGACCACGCCGAAGCCCTCCTGGCGATGGCTCAGCAGCTGGGCGGCTTCCCCGATGCCATCGCCGCCACCTGCGAACGAGCCGACCGTTACGGCCTGGACCTGCGTGTGGAATCCCCCCGCGGCGTAGCCCGCACCCGCGTCGGCTACGCCGCACCACTGTCAGATATCAGCGAACTGCGTTCGGCCACAGTCGAATTGGCCAAGCGGGCTCGCGCGACCGCCTGACACAGGTCTTTTGTCAGTTCCAGAGGGCGGCGACCAACACGTTCACGATGGCCAGGCCGCCCGCGGCGTCGGTCATCCAGTTGATCTGCTTGCCGCGCTTGGCATCCGCGCGACCGATTTCCGCGAAGGCGGCTACCGCGACGGCGATGATCAACTTCACCGCCAGTTTCGTGGTGTCGGGGTCTTTACCGAGGGAGTCGATGGCCGATGCCATCCCGGCCAGGGCGATGCCGGTGATCAGCTGCGCGCGAGCACCCCAGACCATCAGCTCCGAGACCACCGGGCGCGAAGCGACAAAGCCACCGACGACCGCGGCCATGCCGAGCAAGTGTGCGACAACCACCAGGTTGTATACGAATTCCATAGCTGCGAAGCGTAGTTCAGACGAGAACGGCCGGCACCCGAAGGCACCGGCCGATTCAGACGAACTTCTCCGTTGTCGGGGTCAGTGTGCCTGCTGGTCCAGCAGGTGCGAGTCCTTGCGGACACCGAACGCGGTGATGATCTCCATGACGCCGATGACGATCAAGAAGATGCCCACCACCCAGACCAGGGTCGCGATGGACGAGATCGGCCACACGATCAGCACCACACCGGCCAGCGCGCTGACGATGCCGTAGAAGATCTGCCAACCACGTCCGGGCACACCGCTGTCGGAGATCGCCGCGAACAGCACCGCGATGCCACGGAACAGCCAGCTGATACCGATCCACAGACCCAGCAGCACGATCGAGGCCAGGTCGTCGCGGAAGCAGAACACGCCGATGATCAGCGACAGCACGCCACTGATGAACGACAGCACGCGAAAGCTGGTGCTGGGCAGATGAGTAAAGGCGGCCACCAATTGGAAGATGCCGCTGACAACCATGTAGATACCGAAAAGAACGCCCGCCACGAGCAGAGACGGACCGGGCCACACGAGCACGATGATGCCGAGCACCACCGCGAGCAAACCGGTGACCAGAATTGTTTGCCAGGTCTTCTTGGCCAGAGCCGTCAACGGGCTCCCCAACACGGTGTTTGTCGTCATGACGAGATGTTATGCCCGCGCGCACCGGTTTTCCGGAAAGTAGCTGGGGTTGTGATCGTGTCGTGCACCACTGCCTCGTTGCCCAGGCGAACGTTTGGTCCGCAACCGTCCCGGGTAGATGAAGAATGTGTCGGTTGTACTCGTGCTGCAAGCTCGGGGCCTCGGTGATCTTCTCGCCGCGGTCCCAGCTCTGCGTGCCCTGCGCCGGGCCGAACCGCGCAGCCGGATCGTCCTGGCCGCCCCGCATCGGCTGGAGCAGATCGTGGACCTGATCTCCTCGGTCGACGAACTGGTCGCCACCGCCGACCCGGCCGCCTTGATCTGGGACGGTCCCGCACCCGAATTGGCGGTGAACCTGCACGGCCCCGACGGCGCCAGCGCACGGGCACTGGCCGATACCGGGGCCGCGCGGATCATCGGCCATCGCACGCCCGCCCTGCCCAAGCTCGCCGGTCCCCGCTGGGATCCCGAAGCGCACGCGGTGGATCGGTGGTGTCGGCTGCTCGAGGGGGAAGGCATCGACGCCGATCGCCGCAACCTCGGTTTGGTGCCGCCGGTGGCCTCGATCAGTCGCCGCGATTGCGTGGTGGTCCATATCGGTGCGGGCGCGCCCGCACGTCGGTGGCCGCCCGAGCGGTTCGCCGCGGTGGTGCGCCACCTGCTGGTGCTGGGCCGCGATGTCGTGCTCACCGGCGACCCCTTCGAACGCGATATCGCCAGGGAGGTGGCCGCGCAGGCGGGTCTGCCCGACGATCGGGTGCTGGCGGGCAGGCAGAACCTCACCGATCTGGCGGCCACGGTGGCCGAGGCGACGCTGGTGATCAGCGGCGATACCGGTATCGGACATCTGGCCACGGCGTTCGGCACCCGCACGGTGCTGCTGTTCGGGCCGACCCCGCCGCGTCGGGGCGGACCGCCCGCGCACCTGATCGGCAGGCACGCGGTGCTGTGGGCGGGGCACACGGGCGACCCCGAGGGATTGTCGCCCGATGCCGGGTTGCTGCGAATCGGCGTGCCCGAGGTGATCTCCGCGGTCGACATGCAGCTGGACAAGCAGGCATGGGCCGCCACGGGGCGTTCCCGTTATCGCCGAGTGGGCTGAGCAGGTTCGACACCGGCCGCGTCACGCAGCGCGGCGGCGTGCGCGGCCAGGGCGCTGGGCCAGAACTTCTCCAGGTAGTCGCGAGCGTCGTTGAGACCGCGCGGATCGAGGGAGTACAGGTGCTTGTTGCCCTCGCGTCGCATGCGGACCAGGTGGGCTTCGCGCAGCACGCGTAGGTGCTGGGAGGCCGCTGAGCTGGTGATTCCGGTGGCGGTGGCCAGTTCGGCCACCGAGCGGGGGCCCTGCGGCAGCGATTCGAAGATCGCGCGCCGAGTGGGGTCCGATAACGCGGTGATCGCACGAACTCCGTTAGCGTCCACTGAATCAGTGTCCCCGGGATGAGGGTTTTCGGCAACGATCTTGCACACCGGCATTTCACCCGGTGAGTCCAATGAAGGAGAGTTTCGTTAGAGGATCGTTATAGATCAACTGCGGTTATAGCGGTTCGTGATCGCAACCACAGAGTTCGCCGCGAAGGTTACGGTTTAGCTACGTTCATAACCATGTTCGTGACCAACCCGTTATCTGCTCGAGTCTCCGACGCCTTCGCAGGTCGTTGGGGAGGCGTAGTCGCGGGTGCGGTGGCTTTGTCCGCACTCGTGGGTACCTCCGTCGCCACTTTCAGTGAGCCTGAGAGCCATGTCCCCACTACTACTATCGCCGCGGATGCCACTGAGGCTGTCAATGCCGGCCAGTACCGCTTCACCGCGTACACCCCCGCCGAGGCCCAGAGCGCGCAGGCCCCCGCGTCTGCCCCGATCCCGTGGGAAGAGCACCGCGAAGCGGTAGCCCTCGAGCTGCCCGCGCTGCCGACCCTCGCGCCGCCCGCACCGCCGCGCCCGCAGACCGTTCGCCCGGTCACCGGCCGCCTGACCTCCTACTACGGCGCCCGCTGGGGCACCGCGCACAACGGCATCGACTTCGGTGACCCGGTCGGCGCCCCGATCTTCGCCGTCACCGACGGCACCGTGATCGAAGCCGGTCCGGCCACGGGCTTCGGCCTGTGGGTCCGCGTCCAGCAGGACGACGGCACCATCGGCGTGTTCGGCCACGTGAACGACATCCTGGTGCAGGTCGGCCAGCACGTCAACGCCGGTGACGTCATCGCCACCGTCGGCAACCGCGGCAACTCCACCGGCCCCCACCTGCACTACGAGGTGCACGTGCCCGACGGCTCCCTGTACGGCGCCCCGATCGACCCGCACCCGTGGCTTGCCGCGCGTGGCGTCGACGCGGGCATCGCCCAGGACTGATACCTACCCACTGATCGCCGCCCGCCGCGCGATCAGAAAATCCCGAAGCCGCGCGACCGCGAGCGTCGAGTCATGGTCTCCCGAGACCAGACCGACCTCGCGGTCGCGTTTGCCATCGATGGGGATGATCGCCAGGTCCGGGTTCGGGATTTCGGCGGCCGGTAGCAGTGCCACGCCTTGACCGAGGGCTACCAGGGCGCGCAGCGTTTCGAATTCGGTGATCTCGAAAGCCACGCGAGGGGTGAAACCCGCTGCGGTGCACCAGGTGTCAAGGAGTCTGCGCAGTTGGTAGCTGGGTGGATTCGCGATGAAGGTTTCGTCGGCCAGTTCGGCCAGGTCGATGCGGGTGCGGGCCGCCAGTGGGTGGGTTTTCGCCACGTGCAGGTCTATGCGTTGGCGGCCGAGGTCGACCGTGGGCAGGTCTGGTGGGGGCGGGATCATCACCGCGAGGTCGAGGCGGCCGTCGCGGACCTGTTCGGCCAGTGCTTCGCCGTGGGCTTGCACCAGGTGCAGGCGGATGCGGGGGGATCGGGTGTGGAATTGGGCCAGCAGCGACGGAATGCTGACGGGGCCCAGTGTCAAGGGGAAGCCGAAGCGGACCAGGCCCGTGTCGGGGTCGGCGTCCGCGCGGACCCGGTGCACCGCGTCGTCGAGGGCGCGGACCAGCCCGCGCGTGCGTTCGTAGAGTTCACGTCCCTGCGGGGTGAGTGCCACGCCGCGCCCGATCGGCTGGAACAGGGCCACACCCAGTTCCTGTTCGAGGGTTTTGATCCGGCGACTCAGCGACGATTGCGGCACGCCCAGTCGCGCGGCGGCCCTGGTGAAATGGCCTTCGGCGGCGGCCGCGTCGAACGCGGCCAGCAGCGGGGCCAGGGCCTGCGCGCCGACATCGCCGTATTCATCCATATTCGGATCATATCTTCGGCGATTTCGTGTTGGACGGATAGCTGGTGGGCGCGTGACGATGGCCGTACACAGCACACGGGAGGTTCGACCATGAACGACACCACACGACCCGAAACCCGCAGTGGCGACGACGTTCTCGACGCGGTCCTGATCGGCGGCGGGATCATGTCAGCCACACTCGGCGCACTGTTGAGCACCCTTGCACCGGATTGGTCGATCGCACTGTTCGAGCGACTGGGCGAACCGGCGGCCGAGAGCAGCCATCCGTGGAACAACGCAGGCACCGGGCATTCCGGGATGTGCGAGCTCAACTACATGCCCGACCCTGCCGACGGTGCCAAGGCCGCGGGGATCGCGGAGCAGTTCGCGCTGTCGCGACGGTTCTGGTCCGCGCTGGCGCGACGCGGCGAGCTCGAGCCCGACACGTTTCTCACCCCGACACCGCATATCACGGCCGTGTTCGGCGAACGCGATATCGCCTACCTGCGGCAGCGGTACGAGACGTTGCGGGAACTGCCCGCGTTCGCGGACATGGAGTTCACCACCGATCGCGCGGTGATCGCGCAGTGGGCGCCGCTGCTCGTGCGCGGCCGGGCCGACGGAGACGCGATGGCGGCGACCCGGCACAGTGCGGGCACCGATATCGACTTCGGCGCGCTGACCAGGTCTTTGCTGGCCACGATGAGCGCGGCGGGCAATGCGGTGCGGATGCGTCGCGAGATCACCGGGCTGGCGCGCGGCAAGGACGGACTGTGGACCGTGCGCGGTCGCGATCTCGACAGTGGACGAAAGTTCCAGGTGCGCACCAGGTTCGTGTTCGTCGGCGCGGGCGGATACGCCTTGCGCCTGCTGCAGCGTGCCGGTCTGCCCGAAGTGCGCGGGTACGGGGTGTTCCCGCTGGGCGCGCAGTTCCTGCGCACCGACAATCCCGAGGTCGTCGCCGAGCATCAAGCCAAGGTCTACAGCCAAGCCGCAGTGGGCGCACCCCCGATGTCGGTCCCCCACCTCGACCGCCGCGAGGTCGACGGCAGCGCGGCCCTGCTGTTCGGGCCCTACGCCACCTTCAGCACCCGGCTCCTGCGCCACGGAAAACTCACCGACCTGTTCACCACGTTGCGCCCCCACAACATCGTGCCGTTGGTCGCCGCCGGGCTACAGAACCTCGGCCTGGTCAAGTTTCTGATCACCGAACTGCTCGCCACCCGCCGCCAGAAATTCGCCCAACTCCAACGCTTCTTCCCCACCGCCGACCCCGCCGACTGGACCCTGATCCAGGCAGGCCAACGCGCCCAACTGGTCAAACCCGACCCGAAACACGGCGGCGTGCTCGAATTCGGCACCGAACTGGTGACCGGCGCCGACGGAACCTGCGCCGGCCTGCTCGGCGCCTCCCCCGGTGCGTCGATCGCGCCCGCGATCATGCGCGATCTGCTCGACCGCTGCTTCCCTGCCCGCCGCCACGAGTGGTCACCGCTGCTGACCGAACTGCTCCCCGAAACCCCGGTGTCCTCGACTTAGGACCCTGGAACCCTGAGTTCGCGCTGGCGATCTCAGGGTTCTGCCACGACCGGGCCAGGGGTTGGCCTCGGGCAGTACTCGGGTATGAGGGCTGAACCGTTCCTCAGTGGGATTTGGTGGGGTACAGCGGATTTCTACTTTGGGTTCATGGCGACGATCGACTTCACTCAGACCCTGTCCCGCATTCGGTTCCGTGTTGTGGCACCGCGTTCCGAGCGTGCGCCATGGCATGGGCCGTTGATGGTGAATTCCGCGTTGATGGCGGCGCTGGTGGTGGTGTCGGTGGTGGGGATGGTGGTGGACGATCGGGTGTTGCTCGGGGAGTCGGTGTGGCTCAAGCCGGCGAAGTTCGGGTTCGCGTTCGCGTTGTATGGGGTGACGTTGGCGTGGATTTTGCGGTTGCCGCATCGGGGGCGGCGGGCTACCTGGTGGTTGGGGACCGTGTTCGCGGTGACCGGTGTGGCCGATGTGGGGTTCATCGCGGTGCAGGCCGCGCGGGGGACGTTCAGCCATTTCAATGATTCCGTCGATCCGGTCAATGCGATCGGACAGCAGGTGTTCGCCGCCGGGGTGCCCGGGTTGTTCGTGGCCAATCTGGTTCTGGCGGTGATCATTTCGTGGCAGAAGCTGGCGGATCGGCCGACCAGGGTGGCGTTGAAGGCGGGGCTGTGGTTGGCCGTGGCCGCGATGATGCTCGGGTATCTGATGGGGTTCACCGGGCCGCAGCTGGTGCGCCAGGCCGACGGCACCGTGGTCGGGTTGGTGGCGGGTCACACCGTGCGTGCCGGGGACACCGCGCGTGACAGCGCAGGTGGGATGCCGATCACCGGGTGGAGCACGGTCGGCGGTGACCTGCGCATCCCGCATTTCGTCGGCCTGCACGGCATCCAGTTGCTGCTACTGCTCACCGTCGCGCTGATCGCCCTGGCACCCCGTTATCCCTGGTTGCGCACCGAAACCACCCGCACCGCCCTGCTGGTGGTAGCGACACTGGGCTACTTCGGCCTGCTCACGCTGGTGTGCTGGCAAGCCCTGCGCGGCCAGGCCCTCACCAACCCCGACCTCGCCACCGCAGGCGCGGCAACCGCGCTGGCCCTGTTCGTCGTCGGCGGCGTCACAGTTGTCTACTTGCGCGCCCGCGAGTCACTGATGACCTAGAACTGGCCGCAATACTCCGTGTGCCCCACCGAATTCCACTGGGACACACGGAGTTTCGCGCGTTCAGCGAAGCCGTTCCGCTTCCCGAGCCAATTGCACCAACGTCGCACTCAACTCCGCCAACTCGGCCGCCGAGGCTCCCTCCCCCACCGCCGTAGCCACATCCTCGGCAGCACACCGCGCCGCGAACCACCGATCAGCCAGATCGGCCGCCTCCTGCGCAGTGAGCACCACGGCGTCCTCGGGAATCCCGGTCCCCTTGAGACTGCTGCGGTGTTCATAGGCACGTTGACGGCACGATTGGCGGCAATAGCGGCGACGCCGACCCGACTCCGAATCCACGATCTCCCGCCCGCACCACAGGCAGGACAGCAGGCGACTGCGCGACATGATGCGAAACCCTATCGGCCCGCGAAACATTTCGCCGGTTCAGGTCTCGCTGAGCGGGCATCCAGATCTGGGCCTGGCACGGTCGGCACGACCATACGACTACAATGGAACAGTTCATCCCTCCCGCGCGTTGGAGTAGTACCCAGTCCTGTTTTCGGCGCGCCTCCGCCGATGGACTGACCGAAGGGTGCGACGAAGGAGTACCCGTAGGGAGGGAAGAGGCGGAGTCAAGCGCCGAAAACCGCGGCACCAGCCGCCATATACACAGGAGCACACATGGCAGATCGCGTTCTCCGGGGCAGTCGGCTCGGAGCGGTGAGCTACGAGACCGATCGCGACCACGACCTGGCCCCGCGCCGGATCGCCCGCTACCGCACCGATAACGGTGAGGAGTTCGACGTCCCGTTCGCCGACGACGCGGAGATCCCCCCCACTTGGGCGTGCCGTAACGGCCAGGAGGGTCAGCTCATGGAGGGCACCTCGGTCGAGGTGAAGAAGGTCAAGCCGCCGCGCACCCACTGGGACATGCTGCTGGAGCGTCGTAGCAAGGAGGAGCTCGAGGAGCTACTCAAGGAGCGTCTCGACATCCTGAAGACCCGCCGCCGCGGGTAAGGTCGCAGCGCTACGTCGAAGGCCGCCTCCCCTTGTGGGAAGGCGGCCGTCGACGTGTCAGGGGGTAAGTGACTGGCGACCATGCGGTATTGCCGCAGGGCCGC
>NZ_JBHXRG010000044.1:0-35714 GCF_042716995.1 Nocardia sp. NPDC058640 | reverse complement strand
CGGCGGCTAACTCGCGGCCGGGCCGCTACCGCCGCTGCGCGGCGGACCCTCCCTAGGGGTCGGGTGTGCGGGGCTGGGAGGGTGGTCGGGTGCGGGCTCGGTGGTATAAAGTCCCGGTCAGCGTTCGGAGAGGTCGCGAATCAGGTCGTGTAGTTCGCGGCCTTCGGGCGATTCGTACCAGCGCAGGTGGCCCAGTAACCAGTCGTGGTAGGCGATTTCGGCGTTGCGTGGGTCGTGGGCGATGGTGAGGAAGTAGTCGATCTCGGAGAGTTCATAGCCGATGTGGACCAGCGGGAGTAGGTCCGGGAGCAACCTCTTCTCGGCGGCCGACAGCGTTCGCTCGGACTGATATCCCTGGATCAGCGCGGCGATCTGGTCCGCCCGAACATTCGCGGGTCCGCCGTCACGCAGCGAAACCCAGTCCACCGCAGTACGTTCGATCGCGGTAGCCAGATCGAACACCGCCGTCGTCCGATCCGCCAGCCCGAAATCGATCACCGAACTCACCGCATGGTCGTCCCACAGCAGGTTTGTCCCATGCCAGTCCCCGTGCGTCCACAACGGCGCGACGTCGGCAAGATCGACTGCCAACTCAGGAACCTCAGCGCGCCAATCTCTCTCACGCAGAAATTGCGCAACAGCCGGCCGCCGGGCGATATGCCATTCGAACGCCCCCACCACATCACTGTGCAAACTCGCCGACAGCGGCCGAGCCGGTCGAGCAGGCGCATCGAATCCCGAAGCAGCACAATGTAATCGACCCAGCATCGCGCCTGCCCCCACCGCATCATCGACATCGCGATACGGCGACCACGAGAAGTCCGCGCGATACCGATCCTGGCCCGCCCCTGTCTGATGAACCTCGTAAACGACCTCACCCGCGTCACGAACACGCACTTCGGGCACCGGAATCCCCCGGTCACGCAGGTGCCCCATGAACCGATGCTCCTCCCCCAACGCCACCCCATCGCGCAATCGCACCGGCATCCGCTTCACAACCAGCCGCTCACCGTCATCCAGCCGCACCCCCACCGTCGACGAAAGCGGCCGCGCCCCACGCCATTCCACCGCAGCAGGCTGCGCCCCACCCCACGTAGCGGCCACCGCGCGAGCGATCTCGTCGTCGGTGAGCGCGGGCCACGTCGGAGCGGCGAGCGGATCGTCGCCCATCCCGAACACCTGCTGATCAGCCACCGCTCACCCCACGAAAGCGACGGCCGCACCCTCGCCGGAAGCAGCCGTCGCCCACTCTCATCGCCTCCGGCTCACAACCACCACGAGCCCGGTCGCCACGCCCGCCGCGACGAAGGAGAACAGCGACGCCGAGGTCCACCAGGTGGGGTGGATGCCGATCGCGTCCTGCACCTGAATCCACCGCGAAGCCCACCACTGCACCGAACCCGGGTTGCACAGCTGATAGACCACGAACCCGATCACCCACGGCAGCAACATGATCGGACGCGCGGGCGACGAGTCGGTCAGGTTCCAGCCGGTGCGCCCCTTGCCGAAGAAGAAGTCCACCACCAGCACCGCGGTCAGCGGCACGAACACCGAGCCGATCAGCAGCAGGAAGTTGGCGTAGTTGCTGAAGTCGGTCACGAACAGCGCGGCCACGGTGGCGATCACCCCCACCACCCCGGCCAGGATGCGCCGGTCCACCCGCGGCAGCAGGTTCTGCAGCGACATCGCCGTGGAGTACACATTCGCGAACGACTGGTCGGTCTCGCGCAACACCAGCACCGCGAAGAACACCCAGCCCGCGGTGATCCCGAGGAACGAGTCGAACAGCCGGTTCGGGTCGCCGTCCACGTGCAGCAACGCCACGATCCCCAACAGGTAGCACCAGATCTGCGCCACGGAGTACCCGACGAACATCGCCGCACTGCCGACCTTCGCCGACTTGGAATGCCGCATGTAATCCGCGGCCAACGGCACGAACGACACCGCGACCGCCAACGCCGTATCCACCGCCGGGAAGAACCCCGACCAGGACGTTTCCCCCAGATCGGGCAGCGGCTGACGCACCAACTGCACCGTGAAATACAGCATCGCGATCCCCACCGCGACGGTCACGTACTTGCGCAGAATCCCCACCACATGCATCGGCCAGATCGCCATCACCGTGCTCAGCGCACCGGCCGCGATCACCACCACCGCGTGCGGCACCCGCCCATCGGTGAGTGCCGCGATCCCCGCCGCGATCACGGTCAGCTCGTACACACCCCACCCGATGCACTGCACCACGTTGGCGATGGTCGGCAGCCCCGACAGCTTGGTGCCGAACAGTCCACGGAAGTTCGCCATCGCGGGCGCACCCGTGCGAGCCCCGACCGCCCCCGCGGCCGCCACCATCGAGGCGCCGATGAGCGTGCCGACCACTGTCGCCAGGATCGCCCCGATCAGCGGCAATCGCGCATACCCGGCGGGTTGCAAAACATAGATGGCCCCGGTGAAGCCGATCAGGCTCACGCCCAGATTCGTCCAGAAGGCGGCCTGATCGGTGAATCCGAAGGTGCGCGGCGGTTCGGTGCTCAGCAGCAGCGGCGCTTCTTGCCCGGTGCGAGACTTCGATAAGTCAATTGTCATAACGCTCCCCATGCTATTGCCGCGCGGCCGATTTCCGTCGATCTACCGACGACGCCCGGTCCGCGCTCGCCGATCTCCGGTCCGCGCCCGCCCACCGCGGGCACCGCACCGCACCAGCCGATCCCCTAAGCTCCCCCCGTGAGCTTGCCCTCCCCCACTGCAGACAATCGTGCCGTCGTCACCGGCGCCTCCTCCGGCATCGGCACCGCGCTTGCCGCCGAACTGGCCGGCCGCGGCTATTCGCTGATCCTGGTCGCGCGCCGCGGTGAGATCCTCACCGAACTGGCCCAGCGCCTGACCCTGACCCACGGCATCACCGCCGAGGTCCGCGCGGTCGACCTGGCCGATCGCACCCAGCGCGCGAGCCTGTGCGACGAACTCGCGGTCCGCGATATCGCCATCCTGTGCAACAACGCGGGCGTGGCGACCTTCGGCCCGGTCGCCGAACTGGATTTCGCCTACGAGCGCATGCAGATGGAACTCAACGCCACCGCCGTGCACGACCTGTGCCTGGCCGTGCTGCCCGGCATGCTCGAGCGCAAGGCGGGCGGCATCCTGATCAGCGGTTCGGCCGCGGGCAATATGCCGATCCCCAACAACGCCACCTATGCCGCGTCGAAGGCCTTCGCGAACACGTTCTCGGAGTCGCTGCGCGGCGAACTCAAGGGCAGCGGCGTGAACGTCACCCTGCTGGCGCCCGGCCCCGTGCGCACGGAAACACCTGCGCCAGAAGATCAGTCGATCGTGGACAAGCTGGTGCCCGACTTCCTGTGGGTGTCGTCGGAGTACACCGCCAAGGTCTCCATCGACGCGCTGTCGCGCAACAAGATGCGCATCGTCCCCGGCGTGATCAGCAAGGGCATGAGTGTCGCGGGCAACTACGGACCGCGCGCGTTCACCGCCCCGGTCGCGGGGGCGTTCTACAAGAAGCTCGGAGGCTGACCACGCTGCGCGGACATTCTTCGACGTTTCGGTGCGAATGTCGACCGATCGCGCGAGAAATGTCCGCTCAGCGTGTCCTCACCGCCGCCGCGTCCCGAAAATGCTGCGGCTGATCTCCCGCCCGGCCGCACTGGCCGCCGACCGCAGGAACCCCTTCACCGCCGGGTTGTTCATGAGTCGCTCGGCCGCCGAATCCTCGTCGGGCTGCGACCGTCCCGGCGCGGGCGCGGCCTCGGGCGCCGGTTCCGCCGCCGCGACGCTGGCCAGCAACTTCTCGTAGGCCGACTCCCGGTCGATGCTGGGCCCGTACTTCCCCTGCAGCGGACTCGACAGCGCCTTCGCCTTGATCGCCTCATCGCCGATGGTGTCCATCAGCGACCGCGGCGGCACGATCTTGGTCCACGCCACCGGCGTGGGCGCGCCCGTCTCCGACAGCACGGTCACGATCGCCTCGCCCGTGCCCAGCGAGGTCAACGCCTCCTCCAGGTCGTACACCGACGACTTCGGATACGTGCGCACCGTCTTCGACAGCGCCTTCTGATCGTCGGGCGTGAACGCGCGCAGTGCGTGCTGCACCCGGGCACCCAGCTGCGACAGCACCGGATTCGGAATGTCGGTGGGCAACTGTGTGCAGAAGAACACACCCACCCCCTTGGACCGGATCAACTTCACCGTCTGCTCGACCTGCTGCAGAAACGCCTTCGACGCCTCCGCGAACAGCAAATGCGCCTCATCGAAGATGAACACCAACTTCGGCTTGTCCACATCGCCCACCTCGGGCAACGTCTGGAACAGATCGGCCAGCACCCACATCAGAAACGTCGAGAACAACGCGGGCCGCGCCGCCTGCTGCCCCAGTTCGAACAGCGTGATCACGCCGAGCCCGTCCACAGTGCGCAGCAGATCGGCCGGGTCGAGTTCGGGTTCGCCGAAGAACGTGTCGCCACCCTCGGCTTCCAGATTCACCAGCGCCCGCAGGATCACCCCGGCCGTCTGCGGGGACACCCCACCGATGCCCTTGAGGTCTTCCTTGCCTTCCGGGCTGGTCAGGTGGGTGATGACAGCCCGCAGATCCTTCAGGTCCAGCAGTGCCAGACCCCGCTGATCCGCCCAGTGGAAGATCAGACCCAGCGTCGATTCCTGGGTGTCGTTGAGGCCGAGCACCTTGCTGAGCAGAATCGGCCCGAACGAAGTGATCGTGGCCCGGATCGGCACCCCGATACCGCCGGTGCCCAGCGACACGAACTCGGTCGGAAACGCACTGGGCGCCCAGTCGCTCGCCCCGGTCTCCGCCGCGCGCGCCCTGATCTTCTCGTTGTCCGCGCCCGGCTCACTCAGTCCCGACAGGTCGCCTTTGACGTCGGCCATCACCACGGGAACGCCTGCACGCGACAGCTGTTCGGCGATGCCCTGCAGTGTCTTGGTCTTGCCGGTACCGGTCGCACCGGCGACCAGTCCGTGCCGGTTCATCATCGGCAACGGAATACGCACGCGCGCACCAGGATCGGTGACCCCGTCGACCATGACCGTGCCCAGTTCCAACGCGGGCCCGCCGAAGGCATAGCCCTGCGCGATCTCCGCAGCCGCACTGGATCCAGATGATTTCGAGGCGGATTTCGAACTCGCAGAACCGGATTCGCCGCCCGCAGGTTCGCCACCCGCCGCCGCTGATTCGCCGCCCGCGGCCGGTTGCGTGCTCGCCGCAGCCTCCTGCTCAGCAGCCTCCGCGGCCGCCAACGCCTGCGCGGCAGCCCGCGCCGCATCCTCGGCGACCTTGCGTGCCGCTGCCGCCTTTTCCTGAGGGGTGGTCATTCGCGCGTCCTCCGTCTACTGTGCTCATTTCGCCAACGCGAAAATGCTCGAAACGTGTGCGGGCAACTCCAGGCAAACTGTATCCGGGCCGGTCACCCCCGTGGCGATCATCCGCGGATGTCGCAAGCAAACCCGCCCCGCCTCGCCCGCGCGACACACCTGTCGACCGGGCGCGCCGACCCACCGTTAGGGTGACTCCCGTGTCAGACAACCAACTCCTGGTCTGGATGGACTGCGAAATGACGGGACTGCGTCTCGACAGCGACAAGCTGATCGAGATCGCCGCCCTGGTCACCGACAGCGACCTCAACATCCTCGGTGACGGTGTGGACATCGTCATCCACGCCGACGACGCGTCCCTGGCGTGCATGCCACCGGTCGTCACCGCCATGCACGCGAAATCCGGTCTGACCGAAGAGGTTCGACGTTCCACCGTCACCATCGAACAGGCCCAGCAGCAGGTGCTGGACTACATCCGCGAGTACGCGCCCACCGCGCGCACCGTGCCGCTGTGCGGCAACTCCATCGGCACCGACCGCGGCTTCATCGCCCGTGACATGCCCGAACTGGACGCGCACCTGCACTACCGGATGGTCGACGTGAGCTCGATCAAGGAACTGTGCCGCCGCTGGTACCCGCGCATCTACTTCGGCCAGCCGGAGAAGGGTCTGGCGCACCGCGCGCTGGCCGACATCAAGGAATCCATCCGCGAACTCGAGTACTACCGTCGCACCGCGTTCGTGCCGCTGCCGGGCCCGTCCACCGCCGAGATCGCGACCGCCGCCCAGGAGGCCACCGCGGCCGTGGATGTGACCGGTTCGAGCCCGCTACCAGCCGATTAGGGACTCACGCCCTTAGCACGCTAGTATCGACGGCGCCGGTGATTCACCGGTAATGGTGACCGTAGTTCAGTTGGTAGAGCACCAGGTTGTGATCCTGGATGTCGCGGGTTCGAGTCCCGTCGGTCACCCCGAGCAAGAAGGCCCGGTCCATGTGGACCGGGCCTTCTTCGTTGTCCGGGCCCTCAGCTGGCGCGGTTCGCACGGTGCCGGCGCACCGCCGAACGATTCGCACACGCCGGACAACAAAACCGCTGCCTGCCGTTGCGCGAAATATCCGCGTAGACCCGCGAGCACCCGTCCGCCTCGCACACGCCGAGCCGATCCATCCCCAGACCGGTCAGGTGCAGCGCAGTGCCCACGGTGATCAACGCGGCGATCACCCGGTCCGTGGCCACCTCGGGATCACGGAAGTGCAGATGCCAGCCGTCGCCCACGTGATCGGTCAACCGCGGCGCCGACGCGTACTCGGCCAGCAACACGTTCAGCAGCGCCGCACGCTCCGTGCGGACCGAACACTGCACAACCGCGCGCCAACGCCCCAGAAACGCCGTCACGGACGCCAGATCGCCGTCCGACACCGCCGAGCTCAACACCAGCCCCGCCGCCGTACAGCGGCGTTTCAACTCCGCCGCGCTCGAACACGGATCGTTGAGCAGATCGACCCCGAGCAGCACCGGCTCCCGGCCGTAATGGTTGTAATGCACAATGCCATTACATCAGACTCGAGTCATGAACACCCACAGCTCACACACCTGGCAGATCCAGTCGCGCCACCACACCAGCGAGGGTCTGGTCGCCTACCAACGCTGCGGTTGCGGCGCCCGCCGGGTCGTGGTCGACCACCACAGCGTCGCCTCGGAGATCCACCGCGACGAACCCGATCTGGCCGCGACGGGCTAACCGCCCGCTCCATGACGAACATCACGTTTCATCGCTACACTGTGGACCGCTGCCCAGATGTGGGGCAGATCTCGCCATCGCGTCAGCGCTCGACCGGAAAGACCCCTTGATGAAGCGTTCCACCGTCGTCGCCATCCTCGCGGCCGCCACCGTGCTCGGCCCCGTCGCCGGGACCGCGGCGGCCTCGCCCGGCCTGCCCCTCACCGAGTTCGTGGCCCCCACCCCCGTCAGCGAGTTCGGCCTGCCCAGCCACGATCCCGAATCCGGCTCCGCGCGCAGCGGCTCCACCGCGGGCGCCGAGACCACCGGCTCGTCGGGCACCGGCTCGGCCGGTCTGCCCAACCTGGACCGCCTGCTGTTCGGCGGCCGCGTCCTGTGCGGCGCGTTCGGCAGCGCCATGGCACTGGCCGGCGAGGCGATGATGGACTGCGCCCAACTGCCCACGCCGGTCTGAACCGACCCACCAAACGAACGAAGGGACACCGGAAATCTCCGGTGTCCCTTCGCTTTTCACGCGTTGCGCGACTAGGCGGCGTCGGCGTTGCCCGCCTTCCATTCCGCCCACGGAATGTTCCAGTCGCCCAGTCCGTCGACACCGGACAGGGTGCCGCCGATCGTGTTCTTGATGATCGTGATGTCGCCGCGCTTGGCGTTCTCGTACACCCACCGCGCGTTCGCCGGGCTCAGGTTCAAGCAGCCGTGGCTGGCGTTGGAGTACCCCTGCTGCCCCACCGACCACGGCGCGGAGTGGAAGAAGATGCCGCTGTAGGAGATTCGCGTCGCGTAGTCCACCGGCGTGCGATACCCGTCGGACGAGTTCACCGCCACACCGTAGGTCGAGGAGTCCATGATGATCTTCTCGTGCCGGTCGCTGACGATGTAGACACCGTTGTCGGTGGGCGTGCTGTCCTTGCCCATCGAGGTCGGCATCGTCATGATGACCTGCCCGTTCTTCTCCACCGTCACCTGCTTGGTGTTGTCGTCGGCGGTGAAGATCACCGCGTCGCCGACGGTGAAGAACGAGTGGATGTTGTCCTGGCCGAACAGACCCTTACCCAGGTCCTTGCCGTAGACGTTCACATCGATGGTCACCTTCGTGCCCGGTGTCCAGTAATGCTCGGGGCGCCACCGCACTTCGCGGTTGTTCACCCAGTAGAACGCGCCCTCGACCGCCGGCTCGGTGGTGATCTTGATGGCGTCCTGCGCGGCCCGCCGATCAGGGATGTTCTCGTCGAACTGGATCGCCACCGGCTGACCGACGCCGACCACCTCACCCTCACCGGGCAGCAGGTACGGCTTGGTCTGGCTGTTGGGCGAGCTGGTGGTGAAGCTCAACGTCGAGGAGTTCGCCCCGCCCAGACCGATGGCCGCGGCGGTGAGCTTGTAGGTCTTGCCGTAGCCCAGCACCTCCGACGTCGCCCACGAGCGACCGTCCGGTGCCAGCTGACCGGCCACCGCGGTGCCCTGCTGGTTGGTCAGCCGGACGTCGGTGAACGTGCCGTCTTCGACCTGGAAGGCCAAGGGCATGCCCGGCGAGACACCCACCTGCCCGTCCTTGATGGTCGACACCAGCTTCGGCTTGATGAGCTCGGTGATCGGGTTGCGATCGATCGCAACCTCCACACCGGCACCCTCCGCGGCCGAGCACGCCGACGCACCCAGTGCGAACACCGCAAGCAGCACTACCGGAACAACCGTCCGTAGCGACCGAGGTCGCCCCCGCTTCGTACCCATATCAACCCCGTTTCCGTACCGACGCAGCCACAGTGCGCCGCAGATCCCACCGACCGAATCGCTAGTGCCTTCCGCGCCGGCGGGGGGCGTTACGAGCTCGTCGTCCGCCATTCTGCCAGCCCGCTCAGCCGACACCAACGGGAAAGCCCCCGCGACACGACCAAGTCACAATCGTTAGATAGCCACAGGCACCGTTGGCGTTAACAACCAACGGTGTGTCGCGTTTTCGCTGGTCAACGCCCGATTTCACTTTCTGGCACCAGGCCTGCTAATGTTTGTTCCGCACCGGAGACGGGGCAAAGAACGAAAACATGCGCCATTAGCTCAATTGGCAGAGCAGCTGACTCTTAATCAGCGGGTTCGGGGTTCAAGTCCCTGATGGCGCACAACAGACCGCAACCCGGCAGTTACCACAACTGCCGGGTTGCGGTCTTTTTGCTCTAGGAAGCTCTGAGGGTACCCGCCAGACAACGGTCACGATCTCGTTATCGAACCGCCATGGACGAACCGGTCATCGAGTGCTCTTGCGCCGATCCGGACTCCCACGAGCTGCGGAAACCCCTCCAAAACCCGATTCGGGCAAACTTTTTTTGTGTCGGCGGTCACGCAGAACGCGGGTCTAAACCTCCTGCATACATAACGATTCTGCAACTGCCCCGCAAGAAACCAAGATCGGCAACGTTTGCCGTTCAAGTTCCGTTCACCTTGCGTTAACCCGTCGTGACCATTCTGTCATCAGGTCACAAACGGACCTGCGGTTTGGTTAGCCCGGAAGTATCCAACCTCCGATAGCACCGAACAGCGCGTGGTCTCCCCGCAGCCAGCTGTGGAGCACCGTGCGACGCGGCGACGAACTTGCCACTGAGCGTTCGTCCCCCACCACAGCGTCGCACCTTCCAGACACAGACAGAAACAACACATCGCCTGAAACGGCGTGCGCTTCCATAGCGCGCGCTGCGCGATACACCGCGCCCTGAACAGGGCCTGCGTCGCCAAGACAGAGATGAAGGAACAGAAAAGCAATGCTCACTAAAGACAAGCTCAGCACCGTAATCGGCCGTCGTTCGCGTCGTGAGGCGTTCACCGTGGCAGTCGCCGCGGTCGGCCTGGTCGCCGTAGCCGCGTCCTCCGCCGTCTCGTTCGCCGACGACAGCGTCCCCGAGCGTGCCGCCATGGTCGTCGAGCAGGCGGAGAACATCCCCGCCGTCGGCGCCGCACCCGCGATCCAGGCCATCCCGGCCCCCGCCCCCGAGGCGATCCCCGCACCGGCACCCGAGGCCGCACCGGCCCCGATGCCCGAGGTCGCGCCCAAGGTCTACAGCAACGACCTTCACGGCTGGATCACCGAAGCGCTCGACATCATGGCTGCCAAGGGCATCCCCGGCACCTACGAGGGCATTCACCGCAACATCATGCGTGAGTCCACCGGTAACCCCCAGGCGATCAACCTGTGGGACATCAATGCGATCAACGGCATCCCCTCCAAGGGCCTGCTCCAGGTGATCGACCCGACCTTCGCGTCCTTCCATGTCGAGGGCACCCCCTTCGACGTGTGGAACCCGGTGTCCAACATCGTCGCGGCCTGCAACTACGCAGCCAACCGCTACGGCTCGATGGACAACGTGAACAGCGCGTACTGATCCAACTGACACCGAACGCCCGCACCCCGGTCATCGCCGACCTGGAGTGCGGGCGTTCGTCGTAGAACGCCCGCACCCTGGTCATCACCGACCGGGACTGCGGGCGTTCGTCGTAGAATCGCCGTCGTGTCCGACAGCGCCGATCTTCCCCCCGATCACGCGCATTCCGACGCGGCCACCGCCAGCCGCCTCGCCAAGGCCCGCCGCATGGCCGCCTACGCGTGGTCCCGCGACATCCGCAGCACCGAGCTGCTGGCCCTGCCCGCGTCCACCCTGCGCAAGCTGGCCCGCGCCGCCGACACCAATCCGCCCAGCACCGGCGAGACGTGGCAGGTGGTGGCCGACCTGCTCGACCAGAAGGACGCATGGGCCGTCCGCAACCCCGAGCACGCCGGTGCGGTGCGTACACACGCCGATGAGAAGCTGCTGTGGGTGAAGCCACCGGTCACGCCGTGGGCGGGAAGTTAAGTCACAGCGTCGCCAGCCGCGAGGTCACGCGATCAGCAAACCCAGCGCCAGCGCCAGCATGACGACCGCGATCAGCGAGTCGAGAACGCGCCAGGATCCCGGCCGAGCGAACA
Source organism: Nocardia sp. NPDC058640 (assembly GCF_042716995.1). Classification (NCBI taxonomy): domain Bacteria; kingdom Bacillati; phylum Actinomycetota; class Actinomycetes; order Mycobacteriales; family Nocardiaceae; genus Nocardia; species Nocardia sp. NPDC058640. The sequence goes on along the minus strand of NZ_JBHXRG010000044.1, from coordinate 24,677 downwards.
GCGGGCCCAGCCGACGGCTGCCGTAGCCGAGCGCCAGAAACCAGATAACGCTGCCCAGCATGGCACCACCGGCCAGGAACCAGCGGTCGGGCGAGGCGTACGTGCTGGCGAACGAGCCGAGCAACACCACCGTGTCCAGGAACGTGTGCGGATTGAGCCAGGTCATCGCCAGGCACGTGAGCACGGTCGCACCGACGGTGACGGAGGTGCCCGCCGAGTCGGCGATCAACGTCGACGAACGCAGAGCCCGACGCGCGGCGATCACGGCATACCCGAGCAAAAACAGCGCCCCCGCATACCGGGCAACGGTCACGATCGCCGGAAACGACTCGACGATGGCACCGAACCCCGCCACGCCCACCCCGATCAGCACGATGTCGGACACCACACACACCGCGATCACCGGCAACACATGCTGCCCACGCACCCCCTGACGCAGCACGAACGCATTCTGTGCGCCGATGGCGACGATGAGCGAGAGCCCGAAGCCCAATCCGGAGAGCGCGGCCACGGCCGCCGATGATGCAATCACGTCTGTCGACGTTATGAGCCTGCCGGTATTCAGTCCAGCTAATGTTTCTACACAACCATTAGAGTTACTTATGTGGATCTCCAGCTGGACCAGTTGCGCGCACTCAACGCCGTGCTCACCGAAGGCACCTTCGACGCCGCCGCCCGCCGCCTCAACATCACACCGTCCGCGATCAGTCAGCGAATCAAAGCACTGGAGGAATCCGCGGGCCGAGTCCTGGTACAACGATCAAAACCCGTGCGCCCCACCGAATCCGGACTCGCGGTGCTGCGCCTGGCCAGACAGGTGGAGCTGCTAGCCGGCGACACCGCCCGCGAACTCGGCGACGCCGACCGCCCCGCCGACCAACCGATCCGCATCCCGATCGCCGTCAACGCCGACTCCCTCGAATCCTGGGTGATGCCCGCGCTGGCCCAGGTCCCCACCGACATCTCCTTCGACCTGCACCGCGAAGACGAAGAACACACCACCCACCTCCTGCGCGACGGCACCGTCATGGCCGCGATCACCGCCACGGCCACCCCGGTCCAGGGCTGCACGGTGACCCCGCTGGGCGCCATGCGCTACCGCCCGACCGCCACCCCCGCGTTCGTGCGCACCTGGTTCCCCGACGGCCCGACCGCCGCCGCGTACAGCCGCGCGCCCGTCGTGCACTTCGACCGCAAAGACGACCTACAGTTCCGTCAACTCCGCCGCCGCACCCGCCGTCAGCCGCCCGGCCACTACGTGCCGTCTTCCAGCGCGTTCGCCGACGCGGTGCGTCTGGGCCTGGGTTGGGGCATGTTGCCCGACCTACAAACCGAAAACGACCGCGCCGCAGGCACTCTCGTGAACATCGACGGCGACTCCCACATCGACGTCCCCCTGTTCTGGCAGCAGTGGAAACTGCACTCCCCCGCCCTGCTCGCCATCGCGACCGCGATCACCGCCGCGGCCGCGAACGCCCTGATCTAAACCTTCTTCACCACACTGGATTTCAACTGCATCGGCCCGATTCCATCCACCTTGCAGTCGATGTCGTGATCGCCCACCCCCTGCACCAGCCGAATATTGCGCACCTTGGTCCCCGCCTTGATCCCGACCAAACTGCCCTTCACCTTCAGCGTCTTCACCACCGTCACGGTGTCCCCGTCCTCGAGCACATTCCCGACGGAATCACGGATCACCGGCTCCGGCTTCAGATCGGGCACGATCGACATCCCCCACATATTCGCGCAGTCGGGACAAACCCACATCCCATCCTTGCCCGACTCATAGGTGTACTCATAGCCACAAGCCGGACAGTTCGGCGCTTCACTCATATCAGTTCCTCGTGAATTATCGTGCGGCGGAAAGGAAGTCGATCATCACCCGATTGACCTCATCCGGCCGCTCGAGATACCCGTAATGCCCACACCGCTCGATCTCGACATAGGTAGCAGTCGGAATCTCCTCGGCGACCTCCCGACAGAACTGCGGCGGCACCATCTGATCATCAGCGAACCCGACCACCAGACTGGGCACCATGATTGCCCGATAAGCCTGCCGCCGATCCTGCGACCGATCCATCCCCAACTGCGCCCGCGTCCCCGGAGTGCTTTTGCCAGAGGCGAATTCGAAGATATCGAGCCATTCCTGCGCCTTGGACTCGTCCGCCAGAGTGTGCGGCGACAGATTCAACATCGCCTTGATCGCACCCGCGTACTCCGGCGGAAGCTGAATCCCCTTGTCGTACAACGCCTGCTCACCCTTGCTGAGCGCACTGGTCACCGGATGCGGACGAGCCGTCGCGGCGAACATGACCGCCTTCCGCACCAACTCAGGACACGCCAGCGCAAGCTCAGCGACAACCCGCGACCCCATCGAGGTACCGACAACATGCGCGGGCGCCCCGAGATGCTCGATCAACGCCGCGGTATCCCCCACCAACTGAGCCATGGTGATCCCGGCAGCCGACTCCGACGACGGCGCGATCCCCCGATTGTCGACAGTGGCAACACGGAAGCCTGCTTTGACCAAAGCGGGCACCTGATAGGTCCGCCAGACACGACCAGGACTGCCGCTACCCATCACCATCAGGACAAGCGGCCCCGTCCCGGTGACGTCATAGCTGAGCTGGATGCCGTTGAGCGATGTGATGGGCATGGGTGGAATTTACCGTCACGGCGGATTCGCGCAGGTGTCGGCCGACTCAGCTCACTGCGGCGAAGTAGGCGGTGCGCACGGCGACGACCGCGGGAGCCGGGAAGTCTGGAGCACCGGAGCCGAGCGGACCCACCTTGACCAGCCAGGTACTGGTCGAGGTGTCGATCGCGGTCCGGGCGGTGGCGGGCTTGAGGACAACGTCATGCCCACCATCACAGGAATACGCACCGACCAACCCGTCGGATCGACCACCCCAGGCGCCACCGACACGGATCCGGCAATGCCGACCGTCAGCCAGGTCCAACGCCCAAGGTTCCGGCGACGCGGTCTTGCCGACCTCGGCGACCGGCGGACTGACCGTGTAGACGCGAAGCCCCCGCTGCCAAGGGTCGTTCGCGCACAGCAGCGAGGCCTTGTCCGGAGCAGCCCAGCACACGTTGGCCGAGTCCGCGGAAGCACCGCATTCGTAGATGCCCGCGGTCGTGGCCGACCGGCTCGGCGACATATGGGAGCAGTCGATGGACCCGACCGGCGTCGGACTGGTCAGGGTGAAGCCGTTGGCAGGTCGACCTGCGGCATCGACGGCCACCAGCGAGACGACATCGGTCGATACGAGGGGTAGTGGCGCGGCGGAGGAAGGCGCGGTGCCCGGTGTGCCCGAACGGGTCGGGAGAGGACCCGGCGTCGTCGGGACGACAATTCCCGGCGGCTGAGCCAGCCAACTCGTCGGACCAACACCGGGTCCGACGACGGGCGGGCGAGTAAGCAGCGAACTGCTGCGAGTAGTCGTAGTCACCGTTGTCTGCGCGGTGCCGTCGTCGGTCGAGCATCCCGCGACCGACAACGCGCACACCACACCCACGACGAACCCAGCTGCCTTCATGACACCACCCCTGCGTGCGAAGTTCGAGCCTTGTCTGGATGCATCGAGTCGCACGGGCGAATCGTTAACCGCCCGAAGCGCTTCGGTGCTCGCCGGCCACTTTCACCTTCGCCGCCAGCGACCGGATCGCCGCGCTTTCCGCATCGGTCATCGGGTCGATGAACAATTCGCGTACCAGTTCGACGTGTTCGGGTGCGGCCCGGCGCAGCACCGCACGCCCGGCGTCGGTCAGGGATACGACGATGCCGCGGGCGTCGTCCTCGGCGGGTACTCGGTCGACGAGCCCGCGCGCCGCCATCCGCGCCAGTTGTTTGGACAGCCTGGATTTTTCCCAGCAGACGTGCGCCGCCAGTTCCTTGGCTCGCAGACATCCGTCGGGTGCGGCCGACAGCGGCACCAACAGCTCGTAGTCGGCCATCGACAGACCGTGTTCGCCCAGGCCTGCGGCCAGCACGGCGTCGAGTCGCTGGCAGGAGGCGTCCCATGCCCGCTATCACCGTCGACGACATCATGGTGCTGCCCCGGCTGCCCCGCCCCGATGTCACCGAAACCCAGCGTCCCGTCCGCCAGATCGTCACCGCCGCGCGTCAGCAGGAAGGCGCCGGTTTCGAAGTGACCCGACCGTTCCCCAGCATCGACCTGCGCTCGGCCGATCCGTTCATCCTGCTCGACCAGATGGGCCCGGTCGCGTACGAGCCGTACGAGGCCAAGGGCGCGCCCTGGCACCCGCATCGCGGTTTCGAGACTGTCACCTACATGCTCGACGGCACCATGGTCCACCACGATTCGCAAGGTGGCGGCGGCACCATCGGCGAGGGCGACACCCAGTGGATGACCGCGGGCTCGGGCATGCTGCACGACGAACTGCCCGAGGAGAAACTGGTGATCTCCGGCGGCACCTTCCACGGCATCCAACTGTGGGTGAACCTGCCGCGCGCGAAGAAGTTCGCGACGCCGCGCTACCAGGATCTGCGCAGTAGTGAACTGACACTGGTGAGTTCGCACGACGGTGGCGCACTGGTTCGCCTGATCGCGGGCGAGGTCGCCGGTTTCGCCGGTCCCGGCTCCACCCAGACCCCGATCGCCTACGCGCACGCCTCGATCAACCCCGGCGCGCAGCTGGAAACCCCGTGGCCGCAACACTTCACGGCCATGGCCTACGTGTTGTCCGGCAGCGGCACCGTCGGCACCGACCGCAGGCCGATCCGCGCCGGGCAGCTGGTGGTCTTCGGCCCCGGCGACGCCATCACGCTGGCCGCGGACACCACCCAGCACACCACCACCGGCGACCTGGAAGTCCTGCTGCTGGGCGGAACTCCCTTGCGCGAACCGGTGATTCAATACGGGCCGTTCGTGATGACACCCGTCAGGAAATCATCGAAGCGATGGAGGATTTCAACGCGGGTCGCATGGGCACCATTCCGGCGGAACACCTGACCGGGCGCAGGCTGGGCGAATAACCGACCGCTACTCCCGGCGAACCCGCGGTGCCGTGCGGTTGACAATCGGTCGCCCCGTCACCAAGGTGGACGGGGCCTAGCGGCCCATCGTGGCCGCGCCCACACTGAAACGCAGCAGACATCGAGGAATACATGAACGTTCGCCGGCTCACCGTCAGCCTCGCAGCCGTAGGGCTTGCCCTGATCGCCGCTCCCGTCGCCAGCGCCAACCCGTTCGCGGGCTCGGCGGGCACGGGTTCGTCCAGCTTCGACTCCATTCTCGGTGCGACCGGCTCGGCCAACCTGGTCCAGACCGGTTCGGCCGGCGGCGCGTTCCGCAGCTGCGACGAGGCGATGGCCGCGGGTCGCGCGCCGTTGTTCCGTGGCGAGGCGGGCTACTCCCCCCACCTGGACCCCGACGGCGACGGCCTGGCCTGCCCCACCCAGTAAGAAGCACACAAAAACACCCGATGCCGCTCATGCCGCATCGGGTGTTTTCGTTGGTCGGGCCTGCTGGTTCAGCGGCGGAAGATCTTGATCAGGACCAGGCCGGCCACGAGGGCACCCGCTCCGATCAGCGTGTACTTGACCTTGGGCTCGTTGAGCTTGGCGACCACCATGTTCTTGGTGTTGTCGGCGATCCGTTGCGGATCCGCGCGTACCGCCAGTTCGTCCAGCGTGGTCGCCAACCGGGTACGCGCGAGCTCGATCTCGCGTTCGATCCGGTCGGTGTCGTCCTTGGCCACCGTCACCTCCAGGTAAATGTCTGCTGCTCGTCACCGAGTCTATCCATGCGTCTTGTCGGACCGGTCGGTTACCGTGCGGTGGTGACCGACAACCAACGCCTGTCTCCCGGAGACACCGCCCCCGAGTTCACGCTGCCCGACGCCGACGGCAACGATGTGTCGCTGTCGGATTACCACGGCCGCAAGGTGATCGTCTATTTCTACCCTGCCGCGAGCACACCCGGCTGCACCAAGCAGGCCTGCGATTTCCGCGACAGCCTGGCCGAGCTGGGCGGTGCGGGTCTGGACGTGCTCGGCATCTCGCCCGACAAGCCCGCCAAGCTGGCGAAATTCCGCGACAACGAGGGCCTGACCTTCCCGTTGCTGTCGGACCCCGAGCGTGAGGTGCTCAAAGAATGGGGTGCGTTCGGCGAGAAGATGATGTACGGCAAGACCGTGACCGGCGTGATCCGTTCGACGTTCGTAGTCGACGAAAAGGGCAAGATCGAGGTCGCCCAGTACAACGTGCGCGCCACCGGCCACGTCGCCAAGTTGCGCCGCGATCTGTCGGTGTAGTCAGAATTTGGCGATGAACACGTCGTAACCGTCGAGCAACCGGGCCAGGCCGAATTCGAAATCGGCCTGCTCCCACTCGATGTCGTCATCGTCGAACGCGGCGTTGGACAGCGCGGCCGACACCGCGGGGAAGCGCTGCGGGTCGAGCACCCGGGCCATCACCGAGATGAAGTCGCCGCCCTCCTCGGTTTCCAAGTCGCGCAGGAACCGCCGTTTACCCACCACGAACATCGACAGGTTCATCACCAACTGCAGCTTGACCGGGTCCGGCACTCCCGTTTCAGCGAGCACGCCCAGCGCGGTGTCGAGCCAGGCCATGTTGTTCGGCCCCATGGGCGGGCGACTCAGCGGGATGTCCAACCACCACGAATGCCGGCCCAATCGCGCGAACTCCGCGCGCGCCCATTCTTCCAGCCCCGCCCGCCACGGCGTGCCCGGCGCGACCTCGGGCGGCGGGCCGACGACCCGGTCCATCAGTAGGTCGACCAGCGTGTTCTTGCTATCGACATACCGATACAGCGACATCGCGGTGAACCCGAGCTGCTTGGCGACCCGGTTCATCGACAGCGCCGCATACCCCTCCGCGTCCGCCACCTCGGTGGCCGCGTCGAGGATCTGATCCAGGGTCAGCGCCCGTTTGGGCCCACGCCCGCCGGGCTGCTCGAGTCCCCACATCAGCTCGACCGCGCGCGGGAGCTCACCCGATGTCGTCATCTGCCTCCTCTGCTCGCCTCGACTGTAAACCCCGCTTCTCTTGCGCCAAAGAACTGTTTAACCTATAAACGAATTATATCGCATAAACAGTTTCTCGATCGGAGAGAACTCATGGCACCCGAACAACCACCGGCTCTGTCGATCCGACACCTGCGCAAGACTTTCGGCGCGCACGTCGTGCTCGACGACCTCGACTTGGACATCGCCGCGGGCACCGTGTTCGCCCTGCTGGGCCCCAACGGCGCGGGCAAGACCACCCTGGTCCGCATCCTGTCCACCCTGATCGATCCCGACCACGGCGACGTGCACGTTTTCGACCACGACCTCGCCCGTAACCCCGATGCGATCCGCCGCCTCATCGGCGTCACCGGCCAGTACACCGCCGTCGACGGCATCCTCACCGGCACCGAAAACCTGCGCCTGACCGGCCGACTCCTCCACCTGGGCAAGCACGAGACCCGCCGCCTGAGCACGGAACTTCTCGAACGTTTCGACCTGGTCGACGCCGCCGACAAGCCCGTCGACTCCTACTCGGGCGGAATGCGACGCAGGCTCGACCTCGCGATGAGCCTGATGGGCAAGCCCCGCATCGTGTTCCTCGACGAACCGACCACGGGCCTGGACCCGCGCAGCCGACGCGACGTGTGGTCTGCCATCAGGGAATTGGCGGCGCAGGGCACCACCATCGCGCTGACCACCCAGTACCTGGAGGAGGCCGATCAACTCGCCGACCGCATCGCGGTGCTCGACCACGGCCGCATCGTCGCCGACGGCACCCCGGCGGAACTCAAACGCCTGGTCCCGGGCGGACACGTCCAGTTCCGCTTCGCCGATCGCACCCTGCTGGCAGCCGCCGCGCACGCCGTGGACGGCCGTGTCGATCCCGAACAGCTGTCCCTGCAGGTGCCCTCGAACGGCAGCGCCGTCCAGATCAAACAACTGCTCGACCGCTTCGCCGACCTCGACATCGCGATCGAACAGCTCACCGTGCACACCCCCGACCTCGACGATGTCTTCTTCGCCCTCACCGAACGAACAGAGGTAGCAGCATGAATGCCACCCGCGCACTTCAGGATTCGGCCACCATGCTGGACCGCAATATCCGCCACACCCTGCGCAGCCCCGACACCATGATCATGACGGTCGTGCTGCCGGTGATGATCCTGCTGATGTTCGTGTTCGTGTTCGGCGGCGCCATGGAGGTCGGGCCCGGCGCCTACATCGACTATGTGGTGCCCGGAATAATCTTGCTGTGTGCGAGTTTCGGCGCGGCCACCACCGCGATCGCGCTGTCCACCGACCTGGCCGAGGGCATCATCGACCGGTTCCGCACCATGTCGATCGCCCGGTCGGCGGTGCTGTCCGGGCACGTCGCCGAGAGCGTGCTCCGCAACCTGATCACCTCGGCGATCGTGGTCGCGGTCGCGGTCGCGCTGGGTTTTCGGCCCACCACCGATCCGCTGCGCTGGCTCGGCGTGTTCGGTGTGCTGGCGATGTTCGTGTTCGCGCTGTCGTGGTTGGCGGCCGCGTTGGGCCTGCTCGCGCGAAACCCGGAGGCGGCCAACGGTTTCACGTTCGTGTTCATGTTCCTGCCGTATATCAGTTCGGCGTTCGTGCCGCCGGAGTCGATGCCGACCTGGCTGCACTGGGTCGCCGAGAACCAACCGGTGACGCCGGTGATCGAAACGCTGCGCGGGTTGTTGATGGGCACGCCGATCGGCAATAGCGGATTGCTGGCGGTGCTGTGGTGTGCGGGCATCGCGCTGGTCGGGTATGTCGCGGCGGGCGTGCTGTTCCGGCGGCGCACCAGCGTGTGACAACGACGAAAGGGGGCAGCGATGCGCTGCCCCCTTGTCGATGTGGCGAAGATCAGTCGGCGGACTCGGTGCGCGGGCCGTCCGGGACACCGGCCTGCGCCGGCTGCATACCGAGCGGGATGCCGGTGCCGGGCAGTGTCGGCACGGCGGCGGGGATCGGCGGCGACAGCGGCGCGACCGGTTCCAGCGGCAGCGGATCCTCTTCGGGCGCATCTCCGTACAGCTGCGTCGGATAGTCCAGGGGGAACTCGCCCGGGTTCACCAGCTGCGGATTGGGCGACACCGTCTCGTACGGCGTGGTCGGGGTGCCTTCGGCCGGGCTCACCTGCAACCCGCTGCCCGACGCCACACCACCGGCCGAACCGGAATCGGCGACTTCCTGCTGGGGGGTCTGCGGAACCGCCGGGGCGGTCGCGACACCGGGCTCCGACGACACCGCAGTGTTGTCGACCGTCGGCGCGCCACCGTTCATCACCGCGTACGAACCACCCGCGACCAGCCCGCCCGCCAACACGCTCGCCGCCGCGGCGACCATCGCGGTCCCCCGCCGCGAGCGCGCGCCGATCGGCACCGGCACCACGACCGTGTCACCCAACGCGACCAGCGCGGCACCGGCAGCGGGCGCGAACGGCGCCAACCGACACGGCAGCACCGGCACCCCGAACCCGGCCACCGCGTCACGCACCGCGGGCGCGTCCGACGACGAACCGATCAGCACCACAGCACTGGGCTGCACCGACGCGGCCTCGAACTGATCCCACGCCGCCGACACACCCGCACGCAAGGCTTCAGGCGTCGGCGCGCCGGTTTGCGAGTAGGCCGCGAGCACCCGGTGACGACCCGCGTCGACCAATGTCATCGCCTGGTAACCGGGCACCGCTTCGAACACGAGCAGATTGTCGAACTCGTCGAGCCAGGTCATCGCCCCCGCGACGAACAGATGTGCCGACTTCGCCGAAACCAGTGACGCCGTATGCCATTCGGTGGCCGCCAGCCGGGTGACGATCGCGCGCCGCTCATTGGCGTCGCGGTAACTGACTGCCACCCCGGCGATCTCGTGCTGGTCGTCGAGATCGGTCGCGATCGCGTCCAGCGCGGTGTGCACCGCCGCCGCCACATCGGCCTTACCGTCGCCACCCGCACGGACGGTGCGCCGCAGCATCATCCGGTCGGTCAAAGTGACGCCCGATTCCGCGAACGCCACCGCGTGCACGGCCCCCCGCTCGGTGCTGACGCCGAGGGTTACCACAGATCCTGCAGACACAAGCCTTGCCCTTCCCCTGAGCGAAACGGTGCGGGACGGGACCGCGCGGGTCCGTCACTTCGCGATACGTCTGATGCGGCGAAAGCTGGCTAGCCGCGAATAAGCGTGCAGATAGACGCACACTTATCTGATGATTCGTCACCGGTCGGCAACCGGATGGGTCGGGATTTCGGCCAGTTGTTGACACGCTGTCGGGAGAGCGGCGTCGCGGACGTGCGGATACCGCTAGCCTGGATGGGTGGAAGTACACGCGCAGGCCCGGTCACCGCAGAGCCGTCCGGACCCTGCGCTGGAATTGCAGGACGACCCGCAGGAGTTGATGCCGCGCAAGCGGCCGACCCAGGAGCGCAGCAAGCGCAAGTTCGACGCGCTGCTGGCGTCTTCGCGCGAGCTGCTCACCGAGGTGGGTTTCGAATCGTTCACCTGTGAAGAGGTCGCCCAGCGCGCCGAGGTGCCGATCGGCACGCTGTACCAGTTCTTCGCGAACAAGTACGTGATCGTGTGCGAACTCAATCGCCAGGACCTGGTCGCGGTGTCGCGCGAGCTGGCCGACTTCCACGGTGAGGTCCCGTCACTGGACTGGTTGCGGCACATGAACCAGTTCGTCGACCACATGGCGAACCTGTGGACCACCGATCCGTCGCGGCGCGAGGTGTGGTTGGCGATGCAGTCCACGCCGTCGACGCGGGCGACGGGCGCGTTGCACGAGAAGGAATTCGCGGCGGTCGTGTCGCAGATGTTGCGCCCGCTGACCCCGCGCACGCCGCCCGCCCGGCGCACGATGATGGCCGAAGTGCTGGTGCACGTGGTGTATTCGATGCTGAATTTCTCGGTGCAGGAAGATCAGTCCAACAAGGACGCCGTCGCCGAACTCAAGCGCCTGATGGTCGCGTATTTGCTTGTCGCAGAAAAAGAATCGCGGACCGCCGAAGAAGGATGACGGTCCGCGAGTTCTAGTTTCTGCCGTCGATCAGGTCGGCGAGCTCGCCCGGATCTTCCAGCACCACCATCGCCGCGGCGGTGTCACCGTCGTGCGTCAACGACAGGTGCACGCGCACGCGGGGCAGGAATTCCGCGGCCAGGCCGTGCAGTTTGATGCTCGGCCTGCCCCACGCGTCGTTGACGACTTCGATGAGCGGGTACGGGTTGTCGCCGATCTGCGGACTGCGTGCGAAGCGCGACGCTGCCCAGGCTTTGAGCACCGCCTCTTTCGCGGCCCAACGGGCGGCGAAACTGCGGGCCGGGTCGGTCTGTTTGCTCTGGCAGTAGCGGCGTTCACCGGCGGTGAACGTCTCCCTGAGCATGGCCGACCCGGGCCGTTGCAGCTGTTCGGCGAACTCGGAGATGGTCACCAGGTCCAAGCCGATACCGAGAATGGTCACGAAGCGGCAGCCTACGACGCTTCGTGCGGCTGCGCGGCGATTTGCCCGGTGCCGCAACCCCATCCGTTGGCGCTGTACACGCCGTCGCTGTCGAGTCGGGCCTGCGGCGAGAGCAGCATGTCGGCTTCCAGCTGTCGAATCTGCTTGGCCGACGTGCCTTCCGCACCCAGTCGACGATCAGCGGGCTTCTCGTAGAGCGCCGACCCACCGCACATGGCCTCGGCGAACCGCTGCCTGCCCGCGAGTGCACGCGCCTGCGCCCGCTCCTGGTACTCCGCCCGCGCCGCCGGTTCGATCGCCTCCAGGAACGCTTGCGGATGAACGACCGCCAGCAATCCCGACACGTGACCGAAGCCCAGCGATGTCACCAAACCTGCCTTCAGCGCGAACTTTTCGCCGAAGCGCAGCGGCTCGCGCGCCCACACCAGGTGCGGGTAGGCGGCCATCTTCTCGTCGACGCAGTCCAGGCTCCGGTTCGGCGGCACCACACCGTTTTCCAGCACCTGGCACAGCCCGATGAGCTGGAACGCCGCGGCGCCGCCCTTCGCATGGCCGGTCAGGCTCTTCTGCGAGACCACGAACAGCGGTGCGCCGTCGGTGCGACCCAGTGCGCCCGCGAGCCGCTCGTGCAGCTCGGACTCGTTGGGATCGTTTGCAGCAGTGGAGGTGTCGTGCTTGGAGATCACCGAGATGTCGTCAGGGGTGACGCCGAGCTTGCGCAGTTCGGCCGCCAGTCGCGACTCGCGCCCGCCCCGCCCGGCACCCAGCGCGCCCAAACCCGGTGCGGGAATGGAGGTATGGACGCCGTCGGCGAACGACTGCGCGAAGGCGACAACGCCGAGTACCGGCAGCCCCATCTCCACGGCCACGTCACCGCGAGCCAGCAGCACGGTGCCGCCACCCTGTGATTCGACGAACCCGCCGCGACGACGATCGTTGGCGCGGGAGAAGTAGCGATCGCTGATTCCCTTGGCGCGCATGGCCGCCGAGTCCGCGGTGGCCGACATGTCGCCGAAGCCGACGATGCCTTCGATACCCAGATCGTCGAACCCGCCGGCGACCACGACCTCGGCCTTACCGAGCCGGATCTTGTCGACCGCTTCCTCCACCGACACCGCCGCCGTGGCGCAGGCCGCAACCGGATGCACCATGGCGCCGTAGCTGCCGACGTAGGACTGCACCACGTGCGCCAGGGCGACGTTGGGCAGGGCCTCCTGCAGGATGTCGTTGGGTCGCGGTTCGCCGAGCAGGTTGTCGACGTACAGCGAGCGCATCGAGGACATGCCGCCCATGCCGGTGCCCTGGGTGTTGGCCACCAGGCTCGGGTGCACCCAGCTCATCAGCTCGTCGGGGCTGAAACCGGCGCCGACGAACGCGTCCACGGTGCACACGATGTTCCACAGCGCGACCCGGTCGATCGAGGCCGCCATATCGGCGGACACACCCCAGATGGTGGGGTCCCAGCCGGTCGGGATCTGGCCGCCGACCACGCGGGACAGTTTCGCCTTGCGCGGCACGCGGATCTCGGTGCCCGCCTGGCGGGTGACGGTCCAGTCGCCCGCGCCGTCGACGGGCGCGATGATCGTGTGCTCGGGATCGGCGGTGTGGAAGGCGCGCGCCTCGGCCTCGTTGCCGACGGTGAACGTCAGGTCCTGGTCGAGGAAGACCGAGGTGAGCAGCGGGGCGGCGTTGTCGAGCATGGCGCCGTCGTCTTCGTAGCGGCGCACACCGCAGCGTTCGACGACGGTGTCGTGAAAGCGTTCCGCCACTTCGGCTTCGGGTACGAAGTCACCGGATTCGGTGTCGTACCAGCCCGGCTTCGGTTCGTTCTCCCAGCGGATCAGGCCGGTGGTCCAGGCCAGTTCGAGCACCCCGGCGGCCGAGAGTTTGTCTTCGACCTCCATCTCGAAGCGGGTGCGCGAGGAGCCGTACGGGCCGAGTTCGCCCGCGCCGACGATGACGATCATCTCGCTCAGGTCCGCGGTGACCGGTGCCCAATCCGGCACGGGCAGTGCCGAACTCAGGGTGGGCGGTGCGGGCAGCGCGGCAATGGTCGCCTTGTCGGCGGCTTCTTCCGTCTTCTCCGCTGCGGCTTCCTGCGCCCGCTTGGCCAGCGCGGGCAGGTCGAGCTTGGCACGCGCCAGACCGCCGGTGAGGTCGATCTGCTGCGGGCCGGTGAGGGTGACCTGACGGGCACGCGAGGTGCACCACTTGAGCAGTTCGTCAGCCATTTCGTCGGTCGACCAGGTGTGCACGCCCGCGGCTTCCACGGCCTCGACCATGGGGTCGTTGTGGCCCATCAGCCCGGTGCCGCGCACCCAACCGATGAGCGCGTGCACCAGCGTTACCCGTGCGGCCCAGGACTTTTCGGCCTTCCATTTCAGCACCACCGCATCCAGTGCGGCCTTGGCTTCGCCGTAGGCGCCGTCGCCGCCGAACAGGCCACGGTTGGGCGAACCCGGCAGCACCACATGCAGTTTCGCGTCGACGTCGTGGTCGGCACCGATCGCGGACAGGCCGCCGATCAGGCGTTCCACCGACCACAGCAGCACGCGCATTTCCATCTCGGCGCGCGCGCCCGCGTCGGCCAGGTCGCCGGCCACGCGCGGTGCCGCGAACGGCAGCAGCATGGTCGGGGTCATGGCGTCCTTGACCTTGATCTTGGCGCCGCCCGCGTTGTCGACCTGCTCGGTGCCGATCCAGTCGATCAGCGCGTCCAGGTCCTGGTAGGAGGCCATATTGGCCGGGACCACCCACAGCGCCGCGCCGTGACGGGCGTTGTCGCGGTACAGCGAACGGTAGAACCGCAGCCGCTCGTCGTTGAGGCCGGAGGTGGTGACCACGACGGTCGCGCCACCGGACAGCAGCTTGCCGGTGACGGCCGCCGCGATGGAACCCTTACTGGCACCGGTGATTACGGCGAGGTCTTCCGACCACAGGCCCTGCTCGGTGGTGTCCATCGCTGCCTTGGCGATCTGCGCGTACACCCCGGCCAGCACTGAGCGGGCCTCACGCATCGCCCGCTGACGCCACCAATTCGCCTGGGCAGCAACGGCTTCCCCGGCAGCGACGAATCCGTCGATCGACTGCTGTGCGGTGGTGGCATCGTCGCCGAGCCACATCTTCGCGAGGTCTTCGCGGGCGGTGGCCCAGCGGTCGTCGATGAGCACGGCCTTGCGGGCATCGAACGCGGGTGCGACCAAACGTGGCCAGTCCGAACCCAATTCGGCCGACACAAGGTCCGCGAGGGTGTCGGGGGTGGCTTCGGGTGCGCTGATCTTGTCGCTGAGTCCGAGCTGTTCGAGCACGACCCGGGCCGCGGTGGCGAGCACGCCGTCGCGTCCGGTGATCTGTTCGGTGAACTCGCCCAGTGCGGCCGCGTCGACGGTGCCGCCTGCCGCGCCGCCCGCCGAGGGCATCGAGACCGAGACTCCGCGTCGCGCCGCCACGGCCTGCACCGCGGCGTCGATGACGGCGTCGACCGAGGCCGCGGCGGTGAGCGCACCGGACAGGCCGCCGAGGTCGCCGCCGCGCACGCTGGCACCTTCGCGGGTGCCCAGCGACACTTCGGCGGTGACGTGGCTGACCCAGCCGTCGCCCAGTTCCCAGACCTTCTTGACCCGGTCGGCGACCGCGGCCGGGCGCTTGCCCGAGGGGCCGAAGACCTTGCGCAGGTGGTCGCCGATGGCGTCGGTGAGCACGGTGCCGAAGGGCTTGTAGGTGCGGGCCAGGCGTTCGACGGTGGCGGCGAGTGCGCCCATGTCGGCGTCGGCGGCACCGTCGATGGCACCCAGCGACAGTTCGGCGCCCAGGTCCACCAGCAGCTGGTTGCGGCGTGAGGAGACGCCGTCGCAGAGGCCTTCGATGGTGTCGACGGGGCCGATCTGGTCCATGCGCAGCTTGGTCCACAGTGCGATGAGTACGCGGGTGGCGTCGGCGGCGCTGAAGGCGATGTCGTCGGGGCGCGGGCCGCCGGTGGCGACCGGCGCGGCAGCGGCAACGGGGGTTGCGGCCTGCGGTGCTTCGGCGGGGGTCTCGTCGATGTCGCTGTCGTCGACGGGGGCCGGGTCGGTGTCGGTGGAGTAGACGACCGCCGCGTCACGCTCGACGTTGACGACTTCGACTGTGGCACCGCCGAATCCGGGCAGCTTCAGCGTCTGGGTGGCCAGGTTCGCCACGGTCGGTGTGGCACCGAGGCCGACCTCGACGAAACGTTCCACGCCGAGCCCGCCGTGCGCGGTGTCGGTGAACAGCAGGTCCTGGGTTTCGATCCAGCGGACCGGGCTGGCGAACTGCCACGCGAGGAGCTCGATCAACACCACGCGGCACAGCTCGGCATCGCGCTCGGCCCAGCTGTCGAAGTCGGCCAGAACGGCCGCGAGCGGCTCGGACGGCACGAGTTCGGCGATCTCGGTGAGGAA
This sequence comes from Nocardia sp. NPDC058640, assembly GCF_042716995.1. Classification (NCBI taxonomy): domain Bacteria; kingdom Bacillati; phylum Actinomycetota; class Actinomycetes; order Mycobacteriales; family Nocardiaceae; genus Nocardia; species Nocardia sp. NPDC058640. The sequence continues at coordinate 8,800 of NZ_JBHXRG010000044.1, read as the reverse complement.
TTCGCGGTCGAGGGAGAACGGGCGGGGCACCAGGTTCGGAATGTAGCGTCCGACAAGGACTTCCGGGTGCACCTCGGCGGGCAGCAGCTGGCCGAGCTTGTGCCGGAACTCGGGCACTCCGTCGCGCAGCACCGATGAGTGGAACGGCACGTCGATGCCGGGCACCAGGATGAACGCCCGCTTACCACCGAATTCGGCACGGCGACGGTCGATTTCGGCTTCCAATGCTTCGAGCCCGGCGACAGTGCCCGCGATCGCGTACTGCGAACCACGCAGGTTCAGGTTCACGACCTCGAGGAACTCACCGGTCTGCGCACCGATGCCGTTGACGAAGTCGATCACCTCGGCATCGGGCAGCCCGATCTGCGACGGACGAATGGCGGCCATCCGATAGTCGCTGCGCCCCTTGGCATCACGCGGCACCAGCTCGTGCATGGCCGAACCGCGCTGGAACACCACCTCGAGCACGGCTTCCAGCGGCAGCACACCGGCCACTGCTGCCAGGGCGTTGTACTCGCCGACCGAGTGCCCGGCCAGCATCGAATCCTCTACGAACGCACCGGCTTCGCGCAGTTCCGCGACCTGCGCCACACCCAGTGTCGCCATGGCGACCTGGGTGAACTGGGTCAGGTGCAGCACGCCGTCGGGGTGCCGGTGTTCGACGCCGCGCGCCTTGAGGTAGGTGGGGTTGTCGCGCACCACCGCCAAGATCGAGAAACCGAGGGCTTCGCGGGTGTGCGCGTCGGCACGCTCCCACACCTGCTTGGCCGCCTTCGAGCGGGTCAGCGCGTCCAGGCCCATCCCCTTGCGCTGGATGCCCTGACCGGGGAAGGCGTACACGGTCTTCGGGGCGGCGGTGCGCCCGGTCGCGGTCATGACCAGGTCACCGTCGACGCGGCAGGAGACCTCGACGATCTCGGCGCCCGCGTCCACCGCGATCCGTTCCACCCGCACGTCCACGGTCGCGCCGGGGCGCACCATGCCGAGGAACCGGGTGGTCCATGCCGTGAGAGTGCGTGCGGGAACGGAACTTTCGGGATCCACCGCTACTACCGCGTGCTGAGCCGCGGCGGACAGCCACATGCCGTGCACGATCGGGCTGCCGAGGCCTGCCAGTTTGGCGGCGGCGTCGGAGGTGTGGATCGGGTTGTGGTCGCCGGAGACCGCCGCGAAGGCGTGCATGGCGCGCGGGGCGGCCATCTGCACGTCGCGACGACGGCGGCGCGGGGTGTCGGTGGCGTTGCCGGAGACCGCACCGGCCGCGCGGGGCGGGTCGGTGAGTTCGCCGGCGCCGTTGCGGCCGCGGATGGCGAAACGTTCGACCAGGCGTGCCAGCGGGGTGGCGTCCAGTCCCTGATCCAGGATCAGGCCGACGTTCACCACAACCTCGACCACGCGACCCATATCGGTGTCGACCACCGCGCCACCTTCGGCGCGCACGACGAGAATGCTTGTCTCCGACGGTAGTTCGTTCAACAGCTCGATCTGATGGTCCAGGTGGACCAGGTCGAGCATGCCTTCGATCACGCAGCCACCGACCGGCGTACGGGCCGCGCCGAGCACCGCGAACACCGCGGGCCAGCAGGCGCCCACGAGCACGTCGGGGGCGGTGCGCCCCAGAGTGCTGAGGGTATCGGGCAGACCGGAGCCCGTGACACCGGCATGGTCGGCGATCAGATCCGGCATCCAGGCCAGGTTCAGGTGTGCCACACCGGCTTTCACCTCGGGCAGCGCCTTCCCGGCGGCTACGCCGAGCAGTGCGGACATCGCGGTTTCGGCGTCGGCGTCGGTGATCACCGGTGCGCCACCGGAATACACGCTCGCGGGCACGGTGATGCGGATGCGCACGCTGTCACGGGCCAGCGGCACCGTCAGCTCCACATAGTTGAATTCGCTTTCGGGACCGGTGGTTTCGGTCAGGGTCGCGCCGGTGCTGCGATGCACCGCGCTCCCCCGCTCGACGGTCCATTCCGCTATGCCACCCAGACGATGCACCGGGTTCACGGTGGTGCGCCCGGCCCACTGCACGTCAGGGGCGGCGAGCACGGTGTCGATCGGACCGGTGACCACACCGGCGACCCGGCGCGCGTCCACCGACTCGGGGTCCATACCGGCCTTGACGAGGGTAATCGCGGTGTCGTGTTCGAACCGATCGAGCAGTTCACCCACCGGTTCGTCCACCCGCGTGATCCCCGCGACGGCGACAGTGCCAGGAATGATGCACACCTGATCGGCGCTGTAGCGCGAATCATGCGCCTGCCACAGCGAATCCGAACGCCACCAGCGCCGCACGTCGGCGTCCACGACGGGCACGAAGTTCACGGGCTTGCCCGGCGTCTTGCACAGCGAGACGAAGAACGGCACGTCGGCGGGGTGCAGCACGGTGTCGGCGACCGACGGGTATTGCTTCTTCAGCGCGCACAGCGCCTGCACCGGGTGTTCGAAGGCGGTGTCGTCGGCGAACAGGGTCTCGATCTCGCCGCTGTCGGCCGGGTTGAGCCGAGATTCGGTGCGCCGCATCATGTCCGCGAAACGGTCGCGCCAGCTGATGTCGAGCCAGTCCGAGCGGGTGGCGTCGCGGATCGCGTCACCGATGTCGCTGCCGCAATCGAACGAGATCGGTACGTCGCTCGAAACAGCCAGGGACACATAGCGTTCCAGCCACTGCTGGTAGGTCATGGTGGCGACGTCGCCGAAGTAGGGCTTGGCGGTGGCGTCCAGTGCCGCGATGATCTCGGCGCGACGACTGGCCACAGCGTCGGCATCGCCCGCGACCTCGTCGAGCAGACGGCCCGTGCGCGAAGCGGCGTTGTCGATCTCGTGGATGTCAGCGCCCAGTTGGCTCCGGCCGGAAGCCATTCCGCCGTTCGCGGTACCCGCACCGACCCAATCGGGAGTGCCGGGAGTGTCCACGAGCAGCTGCTTCACCGCGGGCGCGGTGGTCGCTTCGAGAGTCGCCATGGCGGCCGTGCCCACAAGCACGCCGTCCAACGGCATCAGCGGGTAGCCGTAACCGGTGGACCAGGTGCCGGTCAGGTAGTCGGTGGCGCGCTCGGGCGTGCCGATGCCGCCGCCGACGCAGACCACCACATTCGTGTGCGCGCGCAGCTGGGCGTAGGTGGCCAGCAGCAGGTCGTCGAGGTCTTCCCACGAGTGGTGACCGCCGGCCTTGCCGCCTTCGATGTGCATGATCACCGGATAGTCCGGTACCGCGTCGGCAATGCGCAGCACGGCCTTGATCTGCGCGACCGTGCCCGGCTTGAACGCGACGTGGCTGATGCCCGCCTCGGACAGCTCACCGATCAGCGCGACCGCGTCATCGAGTTCGGGGATGCCCGCGGTGACGATCACACCGTCGATCGGCGCACCCGCCGCCCGTGCCTTCTGCACCAGACGCTTGCCGCCCAGCTGCAGTTTCCACAGGTAGGGGTCGAGGAACAGCGAGTTGAACTGCACCGCGCGACCCGGCTGCAGCAGCTGACGCAGTTCGGTCATCCGGTCCGCGAAGATCTGTTCGGTGACCTGTCCACCACCGGCCAGCTCGGCCCAGTGCCCCGCATTCGCCGCGGCCGCAACGATTTTCGCGTCGACGGTGGTCGGGGTCATGCCGGCGAGCAGGATCGGCGAGCGACCCGTGAGCTTGGTGAACGCGGTCTCCACGACCACGCGTCCGTTGGGCAGACGCACCGGCTTGGGCGCGAACGCCGACCACGGCGTCGACGGTTCCGGCGCGGCACCGGGGGTGAGCAGGCTGCGCTGACCCGCGCGGGTGGCGGCCGCGATCACGCCGACACCGGTGCCCTTGAGCGAACCGCCGGTCACCCGCGACAGCAGGTCGCCGGGGCCCAGATCCAGGATCCACTGCGCGCCCGCCTCGACCACGGCGTCGACGGTGGCGACCCAGTCGATCGGGTCCACCAGCACCTGCTGGGTCAGCGCGGCGGCCAGCTCGGCGTCGAGCTCGCAGTGTCGAGCCCACCCTGCGACCAGGTCCACCGTCTCGGCCAGCGCCGGATGGTGGAAGGCGACATCGACGGAAATGTCCTCGAACACCGGCGCGAACACCGCACCACCGCGGGCCTTGCTCTCGCGCTCACGAGTCTGTTCGTCGTGCAGCTGCGCGCAACGCGTGCGCACCCGATCGATCTGCGCGGGCGCACCCGAGATCACCACACGCCGACGCCCGTTGCGAATCGACACCACCGCGGCGATCGCGGGATCCACACCTTCGGCCACCTCGGTGACGATCGCGCGCAACTGCTGCGGATCCACATTCGACACCGCGACCATCGGCGACCGCTCGCCCACCGGCATCAGCCCACGCCGACGCGCGACCAGCCCCGCCGCCGCCCCGACCAGCTGCGCGATGGCCAGCAGCTCCGCGTCCCGCGTGCCACCGGCCTCCACCGCGGCGGCGGCGAACAGCCCCTGCGAATGTCCGATGATCGCGACCGGCGCGTTCTCGTTCGGGTCCAAGCCCTGCAGTTTGAGAGCCCTGGTCGCGGCCAGCTGAGCCAGCAGCACGCCCGGCATGGACACCGGCACCGAGCGCAGCACCGAGTCCGCGGGCGCCGACGACGGTTCCTCCGGCTCGTCGAGCTCGCTGTCCAGCAGCCACCCCATCGGGTCGAAACCGCCCGGCCGCACCACCAGCAACTGCGTCGCCACCGGCTCGAGCAGCACGGCCGCCTCGTCGACCAGCGCGGTCAGCTCGGGCTCGAGCGCACTGTCGCGCCCGATCTCCTCGAGCTCGCGCAACCACTGCGCACCCTGCCCACCGAACGCCAACGCGTACCCCGCCCCGGTGCGCAGCTGCTCCAGCAACGCCGCGCGGGCACCCCTGGCCGACCCACGACCATTGGTCTTCGTGGCCGCTTCCGTGCCGATTGCGGTGCTCTCGTTGATCGTCAAGACGCTGCACTTCCTTCTCCTGGCGTGCCGCCACCGTCGGCACGCACACGTTTCCGGCAGCCCCGAGGGCCTGTTGAGAGCCACAATCGCACAAAATCATGAGGAAAGCCTCACGTTTCCCACCCAGCCACGCCCTACTGCCCAGTATTTCCGTACGCCCGTACCAAAACCATCTGAAACATGACTCCACCTCACGTTTGAACCCGCAGGTCCAACCCGTTACCCCGAGTCTCAAACATGAGCACCCCTCACATTGAGGTTTACCGAATCGTTATAATCCCAGGTAGTGTTACCCACGAGTACGCCACGCCGCCCCAACGCTTCGCACACTGCGATTCGCCCGGTAGAGTTTGGACGGTCGTACCTAATCCCCAGGGATCGGGCACGCACCAAGCGCGAGTGGCGGAATTGGCAGACGCGCCAGATTTAGGTTCTGGTGTCCACGGACGTGGGGGTTCAAGTCCCCCCTCGCGCACAAAAACGCAGCAGATTTGCTACATCTAACGGATGTGTGTTCGAGCCCACTCGAACACACGGAGGGTTACGATGATTTTTGCTTCTGACCTGCGAAAACAGCCTGGTGACCGGCAAAATTTTCTAGCAAATTTGCCAGAATCCGCCCGCCAGCGGCCGCTTCGCCCCGTGCGGGTGTCGCGATGATCCCGCCACTGATTCCCCCTCAGGCACCCCTCGACGAACTGATCCGCGGCCCACGCACCCAGCCGAAACCGACGATCCGTCCGCGCGACCACGACGTGGTCTACGGCATGTCAACGGTCGGCGAAAGCGGCCGGATCAACGACCGCCACGTCCTGCGCGCGCTGAACTGGACACTCGGAACCCGGCTGACAATCCGCGTGCACGAGGCGACCATGTTGGTCATCCCGACCCACGACGGGCCGGTCCAGGTCACCGCAGATGGGTTCTTCCGGATTCCGTTTCGCCGCCGCCGGGAAACCCGCCTCCTCATCGGCGACCGAGTGCTGTTGATCGGCCATCGCCGTCATCGGCAGCTGGTCGTCCACCCACCCGCAGCGCTCGACGAACGCCTGCACGCCAGCTTGGCACTGCTGGGAGCGGTGACCCGGTGACGACCACCAACTCCGAAACCGTTGCCGCAGCACGAGTTCTGCTCACACAGATGGGGATCTCTCCGGCGGATCTCGTCACGCCACACACCGCAGTACCCGTGTTCAGCGAGATCGTCCCCACGGTGCGCGACCGCCTCGGCGCGGGCACACGCCGCACCTACGGCACCCACCTCGACCGCCTCGAGCGCGAATGGGGTCATCGGCACCTCGATGACGTATCGACCTCGGAACTCGACGACATGGCCATCCACGTACGAGCAACCAGCCGAGTGAATAGGGCATCCCGAGGCGGAAACACCGCCGCACAGCACTTCATCGCGGCGGTGCGGTGCGTCTATCGCTACGCCGAAGACCAAGGCTGGATCCGCCCGTCCGACAATCCCGCTCGGCGGGCCTCGATGCCCACTCGCAGACCCTCACGCCGGTTCGCCATCCCCGCGAATCAACTCACCGAAATTCTCGACACCGCAGCGACTTCCGGCAACGACCCTGAACTGGACATGCTGATCCTGCGCCTGCACATTGAGACCGCTTGCCGCCGAAGCGGAGCCCTCTCCCTCCGCCCTCACGACCTGGACCCAGACCAGTGCCTCATCTACCTCCGGGAGAAGGAGGGCACCGACCGTTGGCAACCGGTCTCCCCCACCCTGATGCGCCACCTCGTCGCGCACGGCCACGAGCGACACAGCCCGCAATCCGGGCAGTTGCTGCGCTACCTCAACGGCAAACCGATCACCAGCAGGCGATATGACCACTTGTGGAACAGGCTCGGCGACACCATTCCCTGGGTGCTGGCACAGGGCGTCACCATCCACTGGCTCCGCCACACCACGATCACCTGGGTCGAAAGAAACTTCGGCTTCGCCATCGCCCGCGAATACGCCGGGCACCGCGGCAAGACCGGCGGCACGACAATGACCTACGTCAAATCGAATCTCCTCGAGGTCGTCGCCGCGCTCTCGGTCCTGACCGGCGAACCCCACCCCCTCCTCGAGACAGCAAGCGAACGGCGCGTTGACCTCGATGTCGAATAGTCGTCGCAGCGGCGGAGTTCACCGACGTCCAGTTCACGACCCACGCCGCTGCTCGAATGGGGCCACCCACCCATGTCTTCCATCGCTGACGAGCAAAATGCCATACCTGACTTCGGCCTGCCCCTCCCCGCGCTCCAAGCCCGCCCATTACGACGATCACCCAATAGACACCTCGCCATCTCAGCCGTCGACATCAACGGCCGACTCGGCGACCGATCGGCACTGAAATCCCTACAGTGGCTGCCGCGAGACCCGGTGTCGTGCCGAGTGGCCAACGGATTGGTCGTCGTCAGCCGCACCCCAGGTTCCTCAGCCACCATCGACCGCCGCGGCTATCTCCAACTTCCAGCAGACATCCGCCACTGCGTCGGCATAGGGGTCAACGACCGCGTCCTGGTGGTGACAGTCGAGGAGCCCGGCCGACTGGCCATCTACCCTTCAGCCCTTGTCCGAGAAGCGCTCCGCGCCCTCGACTCCGAAATCTGGCCGTCGTGAATCCCGCCGAGATCGATGCCGCGAAGCTCCTCCTCGCCCGGCTCGGATTCCGACCGGAAGACCTGATCGGCTCCGCCGACCGGGCGAGACCCATTCCGACATTCAGCGAGTACGTCGACGATCTCCAGGCAGCCGTTCCACCTGGCACACGGCGCGCCTACGGCCCGTACTGGCACCGCATCGTCAACGAGTGGGGACACCGCCGACTCACCGAACCGACCCACCTCGAAATCCGCGAGATCATCGAGCGAACCAAACAACAAGCCGTCGTCCGCCGAAACTCACGCGGAGGCCGCTCGGCCGCCGAACACATGGTCAACGCCCTACGCGCGCTCTACCGCCAAGCCGAAGCCGACGGCCACATCCCCCAAGCGGACAACCCTGCCCAGCACATCGTCAAACCCCGCCGACTCCCGAACAACCGCCGTGCAATTCCGGACCACCTCCTCGCCGAAATCAACCGAGTCGCCGCATCAACCGGCAACGACCCCGAACTCGACACGCTCATCCTGCGCCTCCACATCGAAACCGCCTGCCGGCGCAGCGGTGCCCTCGCGCTGCGCCCGCAAGACCTCGACCGCGAACAATGCTTGATCCAACTCCGCGAAAAGGGCGGCACCACACGGTGGCAACCAGTCTCACCGACTCTGATGGCATCTCTGATCCAGCACATCGAACGCGGAGCCGCCGAGGGCGAACAACTACTTCGGTACAGGACCGGAGCACCCATCACCGGTCGCCGATACGACTACATCTGGAACCGGATCGGCAAACACCTCCGCCCAGTCGCCACCCAACAGATCACCGCCCACTGGCTCCGCCACACCACTCTCACCTGGGTCGAACGCCACTTCGGATACGCCGTCGCCCGCGCCTTCGCAGGGCACGCCGAGTTCAGCGGACACGCAGGCGCAACCCTCACCTACGTCAGGGCGACAGTCCAGGAGGTATCCGACGCACTTGCGGCGATGACCGGCGAAAACCACCCGATGGCGAGCCCGAGGGACAATTCTTCTCCCGCTACAGCTGCGTAGTGGCGAACCCGGCCATTACACCGCGAAGCCGACAATGGATCCGAGACCGCAGGTTCGATTCCTACCGGGGGCACGCCCCAGAACTGCGAATCCGCTGACCAGCGGGTTCGCAGTTCTGTCATTACGGTATCCGCGCTGATTGTCAGCGGACATGGAATAGTCCCCAATCGCGGTCTCGAAGCATCCCCAATCGCGGACATGAAAGCTCCCCGGTGATGGACATCTAAGTTCCCCA
>NZ_JBHXRG010000043.1:0-36719 GCF_042716995.1 Nocardia sp. NPDC058640 | reverse complement strand
TCCACACCGACTACCGGCGCCCATTCAACACCTTCGCTGAAACAGTTTCGGCAGTTATCGGACTGCATTTCTGGCGGGCCTCGTGAATAATCCTCTAGGCATCGTGCACTCGGTCCGATATCCTATCATTTCCTCGGGATGCACAACGAAGGCTATCACCTAGATCACCACCTGTCGCCGATGATTCCGTACTGGAATCTACCGAAAGCGCACGAGGCCCGATTGCGGGACAAGTTATACGCGAACGTAATCGATGACACGGGCCCAGCATCCCGAACAGTATTTTGGCAATTCAGGGATATTGTCCGACAAGTATCCTCCGGCAACACCGCCGCACGGCTGGGCGGATTCACTGACATCAAGACTATCGACTCCACGAAGTAGTCTTTCAATAGGGGGTGCTGCCGTTCCCTTAACCACAAGCTAGGATTACCGAATGAACGTTCTTCCACGCATAAAGTCCCCGTTCCAAGATGCGCGCACGGCCGCACTCATGGGCGTTGGCGGCATGCTCTCGGTACAAACTGGTTCGGCAGTATCTATCCATCTCTTCCCAGTTTCTGGAACCAGCGGAACAGCCTGGCTGCGACTTCTGATCGCCGCTCTGGTTCTTACGATATTCGTAAGACCACGGCTAAGGGGAGCTTCGGCGATCTCGATCGTCTATGCATGCGGTCTCGGTGTGATGTCCGCCCTTATGACCCTTTGCTACTTTGGGGCAATCGCAAGAATTCCACTCGGCGTAGCGAGCTGTCTTGAGTATTTGGGACCTTTTGCTGTAGCAATCGCCGGCTCTCGAACCCGACGAGACTTCATCTGGCCGATCATTGCCGTTGTTGGCGTTATTCTCGTTTCTCAGCCATGGCTTGACAGCTTCGATGTAATTGGAATTCTACTTGGTGCTGCCGCCGGGGTATTCCTCGGCGGGTACGTCCTTCTAAGTCAACGCGTCGGTGATGCATTCCAGGGGTTCTCCGGGCTCACAGTTGCAATGTTGGTGGCATGTGCAGTTTCAACGCCGTTCGGTGCACCACAAGCTCTCCCGAACCTAAACGTCAACATCGTCGCAATGGCGATATTCGCAGCAATACTGCTACCCCTCCTGCCATACATACTCGAAATGCAAGCATTGCGCGGGATGCGAGCTAGCGCCTTCTCTACCTTGATGAGTTTCGAACCGGCGCTGGCGTGTCTTATCGGTTTCCTGATACTCGGCCAACAGATGTCTGCGACTCAACTCTCAGGCATCGCTCTCGTGATATTTGCGGGTACAGCGGCCGTACGGCATGGAGGGAGAAGCGAAGAACAATTGGGAATTTCCTCTAAACCTAAAATGGAGACTTACGCCGATGGTCACTGAACCGTTGGAAAATGCCCGTACTGCGACAACAGACGAATTGGAGAGAGCGAATCGAGTAGCTTCTCACAGTATCGTTGTCAATCGGGGCCTCGGTCCCACGTTACTGGTGACAACAGGCGATCACAGTGTCGATGCGTCGGCGCTGTCCGCACTGGTCTCGGCATCCCAGCACTTGCAGCACTTCGGGATTTCGACAGTCGTAGCAACGTTGGATTCCATTCCGGCCGAGATAAATACGTTGCGGTTCGCCACGACCTACGCGCTTGAGGACTTCAAGGCGCTCTCGACCCAGGGACGACCCGCTGCATATATGTTAGGACCAGTGCTGAGCGGGCACCGGTTTGAGCTTGAGTCGTTGTCGCGCAACACATTGGAACTAATGGTGGAGTCCATCGAATTGGTGCGGATGCGCGGGTGGTCTCAGGCCGCTGGCCTACCGGCCGAACCGAAATTCGTGAGGTGGCATAAACCGGGTTCCGATTCGATCGGTGTCATACAGTTTCATGCGGATTGCGATGTGGTCGCGAAGATAGGTCCGCGGGAGGTAATCGAGGCCGAGGCGGAGTTCATCACCAAAGCAAACTGTAAGCTCAAACAATCTGGTTCTTCACCGCTCTTCCCAGATGTCCTCGCCGTAATCAACGAGGGCGAGCGCGCTGTTAATGTGATGGGCGCATTGAAACCAGCGATGCTGGTCGACCGCGTATTCGCTAATGAAGCACGTACCGCTCTACGGGACGATGCGAATTCCGCTCTCCGGCCATTCTTTGACACGCTTGCTGCGTGGTACATCGGTACGTCGCAAGCAGAAAGGCCGACTGTTGCGGACTACCTGTACCGCGGACGATTTCACGCGCTACCAGTGCACCAAGACTTCCAGGATACCTTCCTCAGCCTAGTACCCGAGATGGATGTCGGAGAGCTTTGCGGCGCTCGGGTTCGCCTACCAGATGGCTCCTCCGTCGCCGGCCTGTCCGCCGCAGCGCGCTGGCTGGACGAGGTTATCGACGAGTTACTGCCTGACACAGGCAGCGCAATGCACGGCGATATCTACCTGAGCAATGTCCTTCGCCGCACAGATGGCCGTATTGCGTTGATAGATCCTCGCACAGTCTGGGAAGGGCATCGAAGGCCTGACGAGGGTTTCGGTGACCCTGTTTTCGATCTATCGACGCTGCTCCATGGATTGCTGCCTATGGCAGCAATCCTTGCCGCTGTCGATCAAGGCAACACCGATGAGCTGTTTTGTGCGGCACCTACCCTCAACCGAGACGTGCTCGACCTGTCAGGACTAGACCTTCCATTCCAGAGCTCGGCCGCCCTCCAAGCAGTGGAAGCTCAGATGTTGCGGGTCCCGCCCAGTGGTGAATCACCAGATCGCATGCGAACACGGTTATACATCGGCGCCGCCGCTTCCCTCCTAGGGTGGCTGAAGTATGAGCGATCACTACGGACCAGTTCGGCATGGTTTGCAACGTATGCCTATGTCGTTTGGTATCTGAGCCGGGCAAAAATGTCATTTCTGAACCTAGAACAAGGAAAAATTGATGGGCACTCTCGACTACAATTTGCTTGCCGCTGAATATTCGAAACACCGGCGGACGTATCCTGGCCTCGTCGAGCATATTCTAGAGCGGTCCGATCTACACTCAGAATCAAATGTTCTGGAGATCGGCTGCGGAACGGCGAATCATCTTTCAGCAATCAAGTATGCGACCGGAGCCAGGTGTATCGGTGTCGATCCTTCGACCGAGATGCTCGCCGAAGCCGCCGCATCGCCGCTTGATCTCGAACTCCGAGTCGGGACAGCGGAAGATCTGTGGGAAGTACCAGCGTCTCTCGATCTCATTCTGTCTGTCGACATGCTTCACTACGTCCGCAGACCCGATCTCTACTTCGGTGCGGCCTTCCGTTCGCTAGCGCCAGGAGGACTCTTTTGTAATGTGACCGAGTCCGCCTACATCATTGAAAACCGCAAACCAATGGCAAAGTATTTCCCCGCGACTGTTCCGGTAGATCTCGCTCGTTACCACCCTGTTTCATTCGTTAAGTCCGAACTGTCCGCAGCCGGATTCCAGGCACTGGACGAAGTAATGATCGAAAGCGTTTACGAGGTTGAAGAGTTGTCCGGCTTCGAAGATCGCTGTTATTCCAACCTGCACTTGATTTCCGAGCAGGAATATCGCAGCGGTCTGGAGGAAATGCGCTCAGACCTTGCCAATGGTCCGATACCAGGGATCATGCGCAGCACTGTGCTATGGGCGGTTCGCGCCTAGTGTTAGCTCGTTACGCACGTCCTGAGATGGCAAGACTTTGGACTGATACTGAAAAATTTGCGTCGTGGGCAAGAGTCGAGATCTTGGTCTGCGAGGCATGGAGCGAAATTGGAACGATACCCGCCGATGTCGTGAGTATCATCCGAGGCTCTCCGGTACCCTCACCTGAGCGAGTCGCCCAGTACGAGAAGGAACGCGATCACGAACTGCTTGCATTTCTTGCGGCGTATACCGAGGGAATGCCGAGCATTGCCTCTCGCTGGCTGCATTTTGGCGTTACCAGCTATGACATCGTCGACACGGCGCTGGGCCGCACTCTGGCCGACGCTTGCGACTTGTTGATTGCCGCGTCCGAACAGCTGCGAAGCGCCCTGGCGCGACGTGCTATCGAGCACTGGGACACGTTGTGTGTTGCGCGTACGCACGGGGTTCACGCGGAGCCAACAACCTTCGGCCATAAAATGGCTGGCATCGCCGCAGCGGTCGATCGGTCGGTCCGACGACTCGCGGCAGCCCGGGCCGCCATCGCAGTTGGCACCATCTCCGGTCCAGTCGGCACCTATTCCAGTGTCGACCCCAGGGTTGAATCGTTTGTTTGCGAACGACTCAGCCTGCGTCCTGAACTGTTCCCTAGCCAGGTCGTAGCGCGTGATAGGCACGCAGAGGTGCTCAATGCCGTTGCGGTGCTCGGCGCTGTCGTCGAACAACTCGGGCTTGAACTCCGGTTGCTCCAGCGGACTGAGGTCCGCGAGATCGAAGAGCCGCGTACTGCGGCGTACCAGGGTTCGAGCGCCATGCCACACAAGCGAAATCCAACTACGAGTGAGCGGATATGCGGACTCGCCCGATTGTTACGAGCTAACGCTGGGGCCGCTCTAGAAAATGTCGCAATGTGGCATGAGCGAGATCTTGCGCACTCATCGGTAGAACGGATTACGTTGCCCGACAGTCTTACGATTGCTCACTTTCAAGTGCACACCGCAATCGAGGTAATCGACGGTATGCGAGTCTTCCCCGAGAAGATGTTGGAGAATCTCAACAGTACCAACGGGCTCATTTATAGTGCACCAATCATGCTCGAAATGGTCGCAAATGGTTCAGACAGAGACTCATCCTATCGCGCAGTTCAGGCTGCAAGCCTTGAGAGTTGGGAAAGCGGTCGGCATCTCCATGAAATTTTACGAGAGCGTAACGTGACGGTGGCTGCAACGACTTTCGATCACCAAGCCTTCTTAGGAAGTCGCACAGAGCTACGAGCCCGACTGGAGGAATTCATCCATGTGGAATATTGAGATTGTAGATGGCACTGGACTCGATGTGAGCGAGGTTCAATCGCTTTACCGTGCATCGACATTGGCTGAACGGCGCCCGAGCGACGACAGCGAACGATTGCGGTCGATGCTCGTGGGATCCAACCTCATTGCCACGGCTCGCATCGGTGACCGACTCGTGGGGCTGTCAAGGTCACTGACGGACACCGACTACGTTACCTACCTCTGCGACCTAGCGGTCCACGCTGATTTCCAGCGTATGGGCATCGGAAAAGATTTGATCCGGGCAACGGCTGCGGCCGCGCCGCGTTCGAAGATTGTGCTACTCTCCGCACCCGATGCTATGGAATATTATCCGCGAATCGGATTCAATAGACACAATTCAGCCTGGGTGCTGGACGCATTAAAATGACAACGCTAGAAGCGCCGATTATAGGTATCAGCACTTATCAAGAACAAGCAAGTTGGCGGGGCTGGCACAGGTCGGCGTCCTTGGTCCCAACCGATTTCATCGACAAGATCAGAGGTTCGGGCGGGCACCCGATTCTATTGCCGCCTGCCAATTCATTGGCTCTACACAGGACGGCGGAGCGTCTGATCCGCACAATCGATGCGTTACTTATCGTTGGCGGGCCAGATATCGATCCTCATCGAAACAGTCCTTCGGCAGCGCCCGCTACCAGTTCTCTACAGTTGGACCGCGATGCGTGGGAATTCGAACTCTTACAATGCGCATTGGATCAAAGGAAGCCCTTTTTGGGTGTATGTCGAGGAATGCAGGTGCTAAGCGTGTTGCTTGGCGGAAGTCTCCATCAACACCTACCTGATGATTTGGGAACCAATAACCACCAACCGGCCGGAGCGAATTTTGGATCAAATCGGATTGCATTGGACGCGTCACGAGAACCGGGTCTTACTTTGGGTACGTCCATTGTGGCGCCTTGCTACCACCATCAGGCCATTGATCGCCTCGGTCAGGGGTTGATCGTCACGGGCATTAGCTCGGACGGGGTCATCGAGTCGATTCAGCTCGATCATCACGATTTCGTAGTAGGGGTGCAATGGCATCCAGAAGTGATGATCGACGGACAGGCACTGTTTACCTCATTCGTGCAAGTCGCTCACAGGGGGAGTGCAGATGCGTCCACTAAAGACTGATGGGTTTCAAGCGCTCCTTGCCGCCGTTGCAGACAAGGCATCCCAGTGCACCCTCGCGCTGGATGCCGTGCAAATGGCCCTCACTTTGGACGGCCGGCAGCCCGCAGACAGCGGCCGAGCTGCCCTGGCTAGGCCAGATCTCAAACTGCTAGATGTGCTGGAGAGCTCGAACCCAGTCCTTTCGACGTACCCATTGCCTGGCTGCGAATATCTGTTGCTCGCGACGACTGGTCGTCTACATATATCCTCCGGGATCGAAATCGCTCCCAACCCGGCACATCCGATTGGTACGATCGATTGGCATGGACACCGACCGCAGCACCTCGATGAGGCTGTAGCGGCAGCGCGGGCGGCCGACCACTCGGTATGTGCCGAACTCCGACGATGGCTGGGCAGATCATCCCCGGAGGAGATACATAACCAGCTGGACTATATCGAGTATTGTCTATTGCACATGGCACCTGTGATCCTGCATGTGGGAGATCAAAGCTACCTGAATCTCGGGCGGTCGGCGAATCTTCCTGGCAAAAGCATTGCGCCGGGTTCACCTGAGAGCGTGTTGACAATCTTACGCCAAACGCCGGTTGAACAATGGGCTGTCGAAGACGCAGGACTTGTGGCAGGGCTTTCTATAGTCCTGCAATCGGGTCCTCCTACTCGTGTGGAAGAACTCAATGGGAAACAGTTGCTCCCCGACCGTATCGAGACAATATTGCGGCGAGGCCTTCTCGAACTTGGCGTTGATATTCCCCCGCACAGCGATTCCGTTGATGTGGCCCCATCGCTGGAGCTTTTGGCCCAGCAGTCCGCGACCGCTCGTGCGGAGGCAGTTACCTCGGGGCGGACAGCCTACCGAATGATCAACGGACTGACCCTGTGTAAATCCGAACACTGGATGCGGGTTCCGCTGCAAATCGCCGACATTCCAACGCATGCCATCGATTACTGGGCGAACCTCGGCATGGGTGAGTTGGCTCCGGGAAATGACTTTAAGCAGTTGAATTCAGCCATCCGACCGGCTGTTGAAATGCTGGCGCTCAGCCCAGGGCGACCTGAGTTCCAGGCTCCTATCGAACACGCACTGCACGGCTATCTAGCCTCCCTTGCCGACGGATTCTCGTGTGATGTCGCCATGAGTCGAGGGCCCAAACGATTTTCTCCCCTTCGCTCTACGCCCCCTGTCGGTGACCTTCCGCTGTCATTACGGACATCCGACTTCTTCTGCTGTGTCACACCCAGCACCGCCTTTCGTGAGAGGTTTACTGATTCACAATCCGACTTGGTTCAAACGCTTTGTGCATACAGCACTAGAATGCGTTATAATACATGGCACTACTTGCCGCACACCCTAGGAATACATCAGGAGTCACCTGAACGTGACTGGTATTTTGCTCCGAGCGTGGCAGATGTGACCGAATGGTCGGACCAGCATCACACCGGCCATGTGAACTTCGGTGTTCGCCATGCGGTTCGTGTCCCCTTCGGAATCGAATTCGATGGTCGGCAGTTGCCAGGCCTGTATGATCTCCGTTTGATGCGCACCGACGGAGCTCCGTTCGAGCCAGGCTCCCTTCGCCAGGCGGTGGCGGCGAGTTGGCTTCTTGCGGCGTTCTACAAGGAAACCTCACGCCTCGAATTGGATATTGACGGTTTCGACAACGAATGGTATCGGCAGTCCTATGGATGAGTTCTTGAATGGTGCAACGATCGCGGATATACGATCCATGCTCTCATCGCGGGAGCTTTCGGTCGTGGAGTTGGTCGAATGGACTCTAGCCCGTTTGGACAGCGTCGAACCCATGCTACATGCCTTCGTAACGGTGGATCGCGCGTACACCCTGGATCAGGCGGCAATCGCTGACAACCGGATCCATCAAGACGGCGTTGGCGCCTGGGACCGAGCACCGCTGCTCGGCGTCGCGATTTCCGTGAAGGATCTCGTCCCTACTGCGGGGCTGCGGACAACCCGCGGCTCACTTGAGAGTCGTGATTGGACTCCCCGGGCTGATGCTATCGCGGTGGCCCGATTGCGCGCGGCTGGGGCCGTTATTCTCGGGAAGACAGTTACATCTGAATGCGGTTGGAGCGCTGGCACCAGTAACCAGCTCACTCCGGCTACGAGCAATCCATGGAATATTAACTACAGTTCCGGTGGGTCAAGTGGCGGGGCCGCCGCATCGATCGCTGTCGGCGTGGGTACGGCCGCAATTGGCACCGACGGAGCTGGATCGATCCGTGTGCCAGCTGCATTTTGCGGCATCGTTGGTCTGAAGCCAACCTTTGGACGAGTACCGTACGAACCTCTCAGCCCTGAGCGCCTTTCACATATGGGTCCCCTTGCTCGGACAGTTGCCGATGCGGCCACACTAATGGAAGTTATGTCGGGGCCCGACCCCGCCGACCCCTATTCGCTATCGGTACCGCCATGTAGCCCGCCACCGATCGGTCAGTTGCGAATCGGATGGGTTGACCCACCCGGGCCGTACCACGCTGAGTCGGATGTCCAACGTGCCTGCGTGTCCGCCCTTAGGGTCCTCGAGGAGCAGGGGCATATCGTCGATTCAATTGGCACGCCGTTTCCGGATTTGTACGACGAGTTGACTGTATTACTGGCAGCGGAGGCCGGAAGCCAGCCATCTGCCTCTGATCCCACTACCGACCTAGAGCGTCTGGCGGTCGTGAACTACGGCCGAACACTGAGTGGGACCGAGGTGTTGAGCGCTGAGAGAACTCGTGCCCGCCTCACCCAATCTATGGCACGGTTGATGGAGAGATGGGACATACTGGCGATGCCTACGGTTCCGATCGAACCGTTTCCTGTGAATTCGTGCAGACCTGACCACCAAGACTCGCACGTGGATCCGATGGAATGGCTTCACTGGTGTTCAGCGACGTATCCGTTCAACCTCACCGGCCAACCCGCCATCTCGATACCTGTAGGTCTTAGCCCCAGAGGCTTCCCCGTCGGGTTGCAGCTGGTAGCGAGGTGGAATGAGGAGCCACTACTTGTCTCAGTCGCAGAAACGATCGAACAGACGCTTCCGCACTACCGCGCCTTGATAAAGAATGAAATGAGCAAATTGTGCCGCCTGTGAGGCATCCCCGGACCAGTAAATGTTTTGAATCAACTACGGTCGGAAGTCATGACTTTGTCCGGCAATACGGTCTGTGGACCGACGATCAGTATGAAGCTGCCCGCTGTCTAGAGGCCCAATTGGAGGACCTCGACTTCGTGCGGCTCGTCTTCTGCGATCCGCACGGGCTGGCTAGATCGAAGATGCTCACGGCCGAGGCGTTCCGAGTTGTCCTGCGCAACGGGATGGACTTCAGCCCAGGACCATTCATCTTCGATACGGCACACACGATCCCGTTTGACATCTTCGCTGAGGGGGCTGAGTTGGGTGTCCCCGAGCTGACCGGCGCCGGCGATTTCCTCCTGGTACCGGACCCTCTGACGTTCCGAGAGCTTCCGTACACGAGCGCTAGAACCGGATGGGTCATCGGCGATGAGTATCTGCGAGATGGGTTGCCACATCCACTGTCCGGACGTGCCGCGCTACGCCGCCTCACCAACGACCTAGGCGATCTCGACAGAGAATTCACGGTGGGGCTCGAAGTGGAATGGTATCTCACCAAGAGGACGTCGGATACACAACTGGCTTCGGTCGGACGATTCGGCACGCCTGGCGAACCGCCGTGTGTTAATCCAGTGAACACAGGATACCAGTTCAACCATGATGGGTACATTGATGCATTAGAGCCCGTTCTCCATCCGCTCTCGCAGTTCCTCCTCACGCTAGACCTTCCATTACGGACGATCGAGCATGAGTCCGGGCCGGGACAACTCGAATTTACCTTCGCGCCGCTTGAAGGACTTGCAGCGGCAGACGCGATGCTCCTATTCCGTACTGTCACCAAACAGGTGTGTGCGCGACTGGGATATCACGCTTCATTCATGGCAGTGCCGCCTTTCCCTGGGTTCGATACCAGTGGGTGGCATCTACACCAATCCCTTGCTGAAAAGTCTTCTCGACGTAATACCTTCGTCGACACAACCGGGCGGAATCCGCTCAGCGATGAAGGTATGAGTTATTTAGCTGGCATAATCGAAAATGCATCAGCGGCTACAGTGATGTGTGTTTCCACACTGAACGGCTACCGCCGACTTGGCGAGCAGAATACTTTATCCCCCGACCGCATCGGATGGGCGGTCGAGAATCGTGGCGCATTCCTACGCGTTCTCGGTGGTTTCGGTGCGGCATCGACCCATATTGAGAACAGGATAGGCGAGCCATGCGCGAATCCTTACCTCTATCTAGCCTCGCAACTCGCCGCTGGCCTCGACGGAGTCCGTAGGGGCGCTCTTCCGCCACCGCAAATTGATGATCCGCATTCCGCGAGAGCATCCGAGCTTCCGCGGGACCTCGCAACTGCCCTGTGCTTCTTCGAGGCCAGTGATCTCTACAAGAGAACACTGGGAGATCCGCTTAGCCGACTGCTCATCAACCTCAAGAATAGCGAATTGGAGCGATATCGAATTTGGACGAAGACGTGCGAAGAAGAAATGGGCAATCTAGATTGGGACAAACGTGAGTACTTCGCCAATTATTGATGTAGTAAATAGTACTCGTATCGTTAAGAACGTCGATGATATCAACCCTGCCATCGTTCAGATGATCGAAGCCAGCGATGCAAATTTCAACTACAGTCTTGAATTTCTGCAAGCCTACGGCCTCCACCCGATCCAACCGGTTCATGATCAGTGGTACCTAGAGATCTATGGTCGCAGTGGGAAGCCGATCGCGTTTGCGCCCTGCTACGCCCAAGGAGATCCGCTCCAGGCATTGGGTCTCGCAGATACAGAATTGGCTCTATTGAGTCATGTTTGGCATTGTTCCGATTCACGACTCGTTGCGTCCGCAGAAATATCGCCCGAGGTCGCCGAGATCGCCATCGGCGCTATGCGACACATCGCCCATCAGGCTGGACTGCGGCGCTGTGGGTTCATCAATGTCGCGGCAGACTCACCAACAGCCAATGCATTGGAATCTATCGGGCTTATCGCGGCTCCGATCGACACTCGCTACTGGTTGGACCTGAACGCGTGCGGCGACGAGGAAGGATACCTCGCACGTCTTGACCGGAGCGCCAGGCGTGAGTATCGACGCCATCAAAACAGAGCCCGGGACGCGGGGGTTGTAGTAACACACCGCTCGGCATCGGCCGATGAGGACCTCAACCAGCTCAAACTGTTCGAGTCGACGATGGCGCGAGTGGGCTCACCTGGCTACTACAGCGCCGAAAGGCTCGCCGCATTCCTGGCGGAGGCCCCGTCTGCCCGCATCATCGAAATCTCCAGTGCCGGGACTCTCTTGGCGATGGGAATCATCTTTGCCGATAGTAGTCGGATCCATGCTTGGGCGTGCGGATGGATTCGAGACCCTGGGCTGCCCTTTAGTCCCTACTATCTGATTTGGGCAGAAACCCTTCGACTCGGCTTCCAGATTGGTGTTCCCAGACTTGAGGGCGGTCGGCGTAACGGACCGTTCAAAGAGCGGTACGGTATGGCCGCCCAACCACTGAATGCATATTTGACAGACAGCCGGTTGTCCACTAGATAGCTTGATGGTGGCACATCGCTCGGTTCGACTCTGCCAATAGATCAAGGTTCGAAGTGAATGCGAGTCGCTCCGAGATAACGATCGGCTATTTCCAACACCGAGCTATAGCGAGATTTGCCGTGCAGCGCATGTCAATGGGCGCTGCACGGCCGGTGCCTCGGAGCTGTGAGAGGGACACTACCGCGGTGATCGTCGCGGCGGTTCCCGATGGTCGGGAAACCCCAGGCCCCCGAAACCCAGCTCAGCGCCTCCCCGATCCCTCCAGCATGTCGTCACGCGTACACAGGCGGATTTTCCCGCCCTCCGCCAGTGCCTGCGCGTCCAGCTCAAGACAATGGCCTTGGCCCCCATGGATTCGTCTATCTAATACCAGCGTTCTGTTGGCCCGACGCGGGCTGGAAGGGACACTGAGAGTTTATGGCTGGTCGGAAGCGGCATTCCGCCGAGGACATCGTGCGCAAACTGCGTCGCGCGGACGAGCTGACCGCGGAAGGCAAAACAGGCGAGCAGATCGCCGCTGAGCTTGGTGTGTCGCGACAACCCTGTACAACAACCTGGGCGCGGTCCTCGTCGCTGATCTCACGGCCTTTGGACCCCAGGTTTTTCCGCATCTTGGTCCAGAACCCGGAACCGTCGATGAGCTCGACGGTCCCCTTGCGCTCTGGGTGCTTAGCGTTGTCGAGTATCCAGATGTAGGTGGCGATGCCGGTGTTGAAGAACATGTTGGTCGGTAGTGCGACGATCGCTTCGTCGAGGTTGTTCTCCAACAACCACTTTCGGATATTCGACGGCCCGGATCATGCGGCACCGTTGAACAGTGGCGATCCGTTCATGACAATGCAGACGCGTCCGCCGCTGTCCTCAGGTGCTCGCATCTTGTTGGCCAGGTGCAGTAGGAACAGCATCTGGCCGTCCGTGGTGGCTGGCAGGCCGGGGGCGAACCGGCCGTACGGCCCGGCCTCGTCGCGTTCCTTGGTGATCGCCTTCGCGTACTGCTTCCAGTCGACGCCATAGGGCGGGGTTGGACATGCAGAAGTCGAGCTTGCGCCCGCGGAAAGCGTCCTCGGTCAACGTGCGTGACGATGCGGACCTTATCCCGGTCCTGTCCTGCGCACGATTTTCGAACCAGAGACCAAGGTCGAGATCGTGGGCCACCGCCGATCACCGATCCGCGCCTTCGGTGCGATCGTGAGCGACATCGGCGTCGCCGTCGTGCAGTACCCCGGCGAGACCGACGAGGACGGTGGCGACGTGTCGATTCACGTCGGGTCGGTCACTGTCGTCCCCGCGGATGGTGGCATCGGTGGCAGGCAGCAGCGCCGTCGGCACTGCAGGCCGGATGGTGGAAAGCCCGGCGCGCCTGCATGATCGACACCGGAGGATTCCTGGACCTCCGGTCGAAGCCGGGAGTCGATTCGGATGCGCAAACTGTTGGCAGCACCCCGAACCAGCAGCGGGCACGTCAAGATAAGCCACGATTGCCAGACTCCCCGCCCGGCCCCACCGCGGTACGTGAGCTGGTTCGACGTCCGCGGTGGTTGTGCTGGTGAATATTGACGTCGGTTATCGGTGAATCCCGCCGTCACTCAGTGACATATCGGGCCGACTCGATCGGCGAATTTTGACGTCACCGAGGGTGGGGCGGGTTTGCGCGTGTGCATGCGGATGGCCGTGATGCCGTGTGTCGAAATCGCTTGAGACAGTTGCCGCCCGGGCATATTGTGCCGGGCATGCGCATACTTCCCTGTGGGGCGGACGATCTGGACGAGTTGGCTTCCCTTCGGGCGCAACTGTGGCCCGAAGCCTCTGTCGATGAGCATCGTGCCGACGTCGGCGAACAATACGACGGCTCCGGCGTCGCGGCCGCATTTCTCGCCCGCGATGATCGCGGCTCGGCAGTTGGGTTCGGTGAGATCGCGTTGCGCCATGACTACGTCAACGGATGTGACACCTCACCGGTTGCTTTCCTCGAAGGTCTCTTCGTCGTTCCCGCCCACCGCAGAAGCGGAGTTGCCCGGGCTTTGTGCGAGGCGCTGGAGGCCTGGGGCCGCGACCAGGGCTGCACCGAACTCGGCTCCGACGCTCTTCTGGGCAACGTCACGGGACAGCAAATGCACGCCGCTCTGGGCTTCGCCGAACGCGAACGTGTCGTGTACTACCGGAAGATGCTGTGAACCAGCATTGGTAGCCCAGCCGCGACGATCCTTGAGGCATCTAGTTTGCGGCTGGGCGAATTTGGGTGTTGACCTGGTAACCATCGGTGAATCTTGACGTCACCCAGCGGCAGCGGCTTTGGCTTGGGCGGTGCGGGCAAGCCGGTAGGAATCGGTGCCGGTTTCGATGATGTGACCGCCGAAGGTGAGTCGGTCGACGATCGCGGCGCAAAGCCTGGGATCGGTGAAGGTTTTGGTCCAGCCGGAGAACGACTCGTTGGACGCGATTGCGACGGAGTTCTTCTCCTCGCGTTCGGTCAACACCTGGAACAGCAGTTCCGCGCCGCGGCGGTCGAGTTCCATGTAGCCGAGCTCGTCGATGCAGAGAAGATCGACGCGCCCGTAGCGGGCGATCGTCTTCGTGAGTTGTTTGTCGTCAGCGGCCTCGACGAGCTCGTTGACCAGCTTCGTGGCCAGCGTGTATTTCACGCGGTGACCTTGCATGGCGGCTTCGGTTCCCAACGCGATGAGCAGGTGGGATTTGCCCGTGCCGGAGTCACCAATCAAACAGAGCGGGAACCCCTTCTTGATCCATTCGCCGTTGGCCAAGGTATGGATCGTCGCGGGGTCGACGTTGGGGTTAGCTTCGAAATCGAACGCGCGCAACGACTTGTCGCGCGGAAACCCCGCAGCGCGGATGCGGCGTTCGCTGCGCCGTCGGGCGCGGTCATCGCATTCGGCGAGCAATAGTTCGGCCAAGAATGCCCGGTAGGTCATCTGCTCACGGGTCGCGCCTTCGGCGATCTCGTTGAACTGAGCCCGGATGGTAGGGAGGCGTAGCATTCGGCAGGCTTGGTCGACGGCTGCGTCTGCGGCTTGATCGGTCATGCCGTGGCGGCGTGGTGCGGTGATGCTCATGCTGTGGTGCTCCCTTTCGTCGTGGACGGAGTTCGGCGAAGCAACTGGTCATAGGCCGCGACCGAGGGCAGCGGCCGCCGATCCGGAGGGAGCGCGGCCAGGCGGCGCCGCGTCAGCGAGGAGACCGGACCCGGCTCGTCGAGCTCGACGACCGCGGGTTCGGAAGCTGCGGATTCACCGATCTTGCGGGCTTCCAACGCGACCGCGTCCGCGGTAAGTGCCCCGGCCTGTAGCGCGGCCGCGAGGCCGGCGACGACGTGGTCGTGGGGCAGATATCGGTGTAGCAGAAGCACTTCGATCAACGCTCGGGTGCCGTCTCGTTCGCCGTGGGAATGGCGGGCCGCTGACCACCAGGCTTCGTGGACCGGGGTGAACTTGCCCGCGGCGCGGGCCTGTTCGAGCGCAGTAGCGCCCGGCAGAGCACCGGGTTTGCGCAGTAGTCCTTCGAGGTAGTGGTCCAGGTCCAGGCGTGTCTGCGCTTTGGCGGGCAGTCGTTCGTGGCGGGCGGCGACGGTGCGGCCGTCGAAGACGATGAGGTGGCTGGCGTGCAACAACACTCGGACCTGGCGGCCGATCAACCGGACCGGCACCGAATAGTGGTTGGTGCGGACGGTGATCTGAGAACTTGTCGACCCGCGGGGTGAACCAACGCCCGGTCTCGGGTGGTTCATCGGGAAGTGGTTTGAGCAGAGGTTTCTCGGCGGCGAGAAGTTCGCCGATGGTGCGGGGTCGGGCGCCGATGCGGCGCTGTTCGTCGGCGATGTCCCAGGCGTCGACCAGTTCGTTGAGCTCGTCGATCGACTCGACTTCGGGAATGGGGACAAAGTGGTTTCTGCGGAACCACCCGATCTGGCCCTCGACGCCACCCTTCTCGTGGGCGCCCTCGATCCCAGGTCGGCAGTAGAACGCGTCGAAGTCGTAGTGAGACCGGAACGCGGTCCAACGGTCGGATTCCTCACGCAGCCGGGCGAATCCGATCACCCGGGCGACCGCGGCGCGCAGGTTGTCGTAGCGGATTTTGCCGAACGGCACCCCACCCAACACGTTGAAGGCGTGGACGTGTCCTTCGAAGAACGCTTCCTGACCAGCGGAGAGGAAACAGCGGTGAACGGCCTTGCCCGAAAACGACATCCGCAACGCGAACAAACACACCACCACCAGCTCGCCGCGTAGCCGGACCGTCACGTCGCCGAAGTCGACCTCGGCTTCTTCTGCGGGGCGGTGGGTTTGGCGGATAAAGACCTCCGCCGGGCCTTTGTCTTGCTCGACACGGACCTGCGGTTTTCGCTCGGCGACATAGTCACGCAGCGTCTGGTAGGCGACGTCGTCCATGCCGTGTTCGTCGAGCAGCCGGGCATACAGGCGTTTGATCGTGTGACGCTGTTTGCGTGGTGCCCGCAGATCCGACCGCAGGACCTCGTCGATGAACGGCTTGAACGGATCGAGCTTGGAGCCCCGCGTCGGATACTTCCTGCGCTCGTTCGGCCAAGCGGCGTTCGTCGCGGCTTGCACTGTGCGCCAGCCGACCCCGTACTTCGTTTGCAACGCCCGACCCGACATGCCCGCTCGTGCGTCACGTCGGATAGCGGCGTAGAGCTCGACCTTCGTCTGACGAGGCAACGGCGACTCCCTCCAACGCGTGTATGGGGCGAAGCACACGCATCTTTGCACCGCAATCAAGATCACGACGTCAAAATTCGCCGATACGAACATCTTCGGGCTCGGGGCGACGTCAGGATCTACCGATCGGTGACGTCACAGATCACCGATAGAACCATCCGCGGCGACGACCGCTACCTCTACACCCGCCGCGGCGAAGACATCCACATCGACCCGTGCACTGATGCGGCATATTCGAAGCTCTCGACGAGTTCGAGCGGCGTTATTCACGGCTGCGGATCGAGCGGCCCGACGACTTCACGGTGCTACCCGAGGAATGCGGGCGCGGCGTCTACAACCTGAAACTGGTGCCGTCGAGCCCGGACGACCGCCACCCGTACTCGGCTCGTGCCGGAGGAGCTGGACCGCACTGGGCTATACGAGATACATCGGTGGTAGGAAGTTGTTAGGGCGTTGGCTGGTCAGAAGTTGTCGTAGTGATCCGGCGGAATGCGTGTCGGTCGCTCCAACGAGCTCGATAACTCGGCGGATGGTGAGAGCGTCGACACCGCGGGCTGCCGCATCGGTGGTATATCGGTCGATTTCGTCGATGACTTCTGCGGTCGGTACCCGAGGGGCGGGGCGCTTGACCAGCCGGTTCCGTTCGATATCGACATCGCTGTAGCCACGCTGGTCCCGCAACAGCTGTTCGATCTGTTCCAAGCTGGTTGTAGAGCGCAGGAGCGCGGCGAGAGTGCTTGCGGCGAGATTCTCGGCGTCCAGTTTGTGGACATGTGTGGCGGAGCCGGTGAGGTGAACGACGGTGTGCCGCTGGGTTTCTACCGTGCCGCGCCATCCGTCAGCAGCAGCGGCCAGGAGTCCGTTAGCTTCCGATGGGTGCCAGGACCAGATCGGCTTGAACTCGGCCACATCCGCAGGTGTCAAGATCGCGAGCTGGTGCCCGCCGAGGCTCTCGAGTCGGGCGTCCACCTCGCTCGCGGACAGCTCGCCGTCGAGGCCGACGCCCGCGACCAGA
Source organism: Nocardia sp. NPDC058640 (assembly GCF_042716995.1). NCBI lineage: Bacteria > Bacillati > Actinomycetota > Actinomycetes > Mycobacteriales > Nocardiaceae > Nocardia > Nocardia sp. NPDC058640. Next base: position 19,327 of record NZ_JBHXRG010000043.1, on the reverse strand, counting down.
ACATGTGTGGAGAGCCCCGACATCACCGCGGCGGCCAATGCCGCTGAGTCCGCGAGTGGGCTCCGGAGCCCAGGCTCGTGACCCGCAGCGACGATATCTCCGCCGACATCGACGACGACCACTTCCGCTGCGTCGAATGCTGCGGCAGCGTTCCTGATTTGGTCGGCGAGCCCGCACACTCCCGCGTCGATATCCATCAGAAGGACCGGTAGGTCGAGGTGGCGAGTGAGGCGGGGGAGCGTGGATTGGCCTCCCGTCCGCAGACCGGCGGTGGGAGTGACTTCGTAGACTCCGCCGCGATCGACCAGGCCGTCGAAGTCTGAGGCGCTTCGTGGGCCAGGGGTCGGGTCGATGATCAGTCGGTCCCAGGAGTAGCTCATGATCGCCGCGATGTGTCGGTCCGGCATTTTCTGGGCGAGCACGGCTGCGGTGACCGCGTCGCCGCCTCCGCCTGCGGCGATCGCGATTGCCGTCATTGTTGCGTGGTCGACCTATCTGTAACCCGTATACTGGCTAGTGGCATATGGTACTCAACGAAGGATGCGGGTTGCCCGAAATCGAAGAAGTCTTGCCGAAGTACCTGCAGATCGCTGGGTACCTGCGCGATCAGATCGTACGCGGGGACCTTCCTCCTGGTGCTGAGGTTCCTTCCGAGCGTGAACTGGCCGCGACGTGGCGGGTGGCGCGTCCGACTGCGACGAAAGCGTTGCAGGCGTTGCGGCAGCAGGGTTTTGTCGAGGCTCGTCGGGGTGCTGGCACCTTCGTCCGGGATGTGAATCCTGCGGCTCCGCGGGCGCGTGAGCGGTATGAGCGGGCTGCGGCGATGGGCACGATGTACTCCGATGTCGAGCATGTCGCGTTCCCGTTCGTCGGTGTCGTGGAGTCGCCGGCTTATGTCGCCGCCCAATTGGGGCTTGGCGAGGGCGAGCGAGTTGTGAAGCGGCAGCGTGTGATCAGCAACGAAGCCACCGGCCCGACTGAGCTCTCGACGAGCTGGTTCCCCGCCGCCACGGCTGAGGTTGCACCGAAACTGCTGGTGGCCGAGCGGCTTCGCGGTGGCACCGTCCCTCATCTCGTGGAGGTGCTCGGTTTGCGTGGTGCCTTCGCTCGTGACCAGGTGTCTGCACGTTTGGCTGATGGCGACGAGCGGCTGGCGCTTGGTCTGCCGAATCCGTCTGCTGTGCTGGTCTATTGGCTCGTTGTCTTCGACTCCGACGGCACTGCGGTGGAGTTCGACGAGGCCGTGTATCCGCAAGAGCGATGGGCATTCCGGCAGGACTACCCGATCACCGTCTAATTCCTGGCCGATCTGCCGGAATCTTTCCAGGTTCGCCAAACTGGACTATGCCACTAGGTGATTTAGTGGCATAGTCCAGTTGTGCAATCCTTCCGTACGCCGGTGGGAGAGAAGAGGGGTCAGGTGCCAAACGTGCATGCCTGACGCGAACCGGCGATCGGGTGGAGGGCTCGACGGAACGTCCAGTCGACGACACCAGGGGTGATGAGCATGCAGCTCGCATCACGTCCAGGGCCGCAACCTCTGCGGATCCCGGCGACCGAAACAGCAATGGACCGCTGCCTGCACTACCGGCAGAAGCTGGGGCTCCCGGCGGTGATCGCGCCCGGAACCGAACGAATCATCGTGCACTGCCTCGACGGTCGAATAGGGGCGGTCATCGCACCGGCCGCATTGTGCACCTCGGCAACCGAACAGCTGGGCACCGGTCTGGTCATCACCCATCCCCGGTCGTCAAGAATGACATTCCTGACCAAACCCGGCCCTCACCCCGACATCGAACCCCTCAGCCGAACGCTGCTGCTCTGCAACATCGCTGTCGATACGACCTGGGTGGTCTTGCCCTCGCCGTTCGATGAGCAGTACGGCTACCGGCGGTGGGTAGCGCCGCCGAGCAGCGGGACCTTGCTTCCGATGTTGACAGTGCTCGGGGCGATCCTCGCAGGTCACCGATGAACGCCCCGGTGTTCGCCTACTATCGACGCCCCTTGGTGCGCAACAGAATTCAGGCAGTCGAAACCTGGATCTCCGATATCGCGGCGCGGTACGGATGTGACGACCTCACCGGTCGGACGTTCGTCGAGTTCGAGTCACCGATTCGCCTGCTGTGGTCGCTGGGGGAGTTCCTGGACCAGCGGATCGACGCGAATATCGCCGAACAGGTGCGTGACCTCGCGCGCGATCATGGATACGACTACGACCGAATGCATTCCTACCCGATGCCCGCTCCCGCGCTGTGGCAATTGATCGGAGCGCTCGAATCGGCTGGTGGTGGAATCGTGTTGATCCCGTCGCTGCATCACCTCGCCGATCTTGAAGTACCGGAAACCGCGATACTGCAACATTTTTCGAGGAATCTGAACACACGTGTGGTCTGGATCGATCCTGCGGTTGGGACTGCCCGGCAGCCGTGCGCAGAGAATCGTCCGGGTCCCGGCGGTTCGCTGACTGGAGTGCTCGGTGAGTTCCGGGTCAGCCCGTTCTGCGCTGCTGTGAAAATGGCGCGCTTCTACTGCGAGGAGTGCTTGACCCGATCTGGGCTCGCGGTTTTGGCGGACACGATCGACGAGTTGATGCTAGCGATCGTCGGCCCGGCCGAGCGGCGGTGGAGCGGCAACGCCGACATGCTCGACGAGCAGCTTGTGGTGCGGTTGATTCGACCGGCAGAGTCGGCCGTCTTGGTTGTCGAGGTGGCCGAGACTCGTGAGCACGGAGATGCGCCTTTGGACTCTGCGCTACGGCGAATCTGCGCCTCGGGTGCTATGGTTCGCCGCCAAATCCCTTCGGTTGGCGGGACATTGACGCGGTACGAGGTACCGATGCCAGGCTCGGTGAGCCGCTGATGTGGGAGCTTGCGCTGCCTATTGCGCCCTGCCTGGGCGTCTTGCTGTGGTGCCTGCGCGGTTCGCGTTGGACCGCTGAGTTCACCCGCCCGAGCCCCCGGACTGGACGCAAATCAGAAGCGGGTGGGAAGTAGCGTCAGCGAGCCACCACCCGCTCATTGCACGGAGCAGGCCCCGGTTCGAACAGGTCGTGGAAATCGGCGCGCAGGAGTAGCCCATTGACGATTACGCGCTTGCTGGTGGTGACTGGAAGTGTTCGGTCCATCTCGCGCCATCCCACCAGCGTGTGCCGCCGCCCTCGGGATGGTTGTACCAACCAGGTGGGGGTTTCGAAGACGTCGGCGGCGTGATGAACGTGACTGGTGCCGGTCGTGGATCGCCGAGGGGATAGAGGGCACGAAAGATCAAGAATATCCCGAACCCGAACAGGCCGATGATCGCTAGAAGAGTGAGCCCGCCAGGGCTCAAGCCTTCGCGTGCGCCGAGCCAGGCGATGAAAGCCAGGATGAGCAGTGCTGCCCAGGCGGGGTTGCGCTTCCGGTTCGTGATCCCAGTCGGCAACTGCGTAGGCGTTTGGTGTGGTGGTTGCGGTGCGGTCATGGATCCCCCCCTGTGGCGGGTGAGCTGGCGAGGGGGACAGCTTTAGGTCTCGGGGTTAGCCAGATATCCGATGTCCGGATACTGCTACCTGGACGCAGTCCGGCAGCGGCACAGCCACACTCGGTAGCCGCTGCCAGACATTCGCGATGCACCCTCGAGCGGATTGCCATTGGGCCCTGGCGGGGCGCGGTTTACGCCGATGCGGCGTCGTAAGCTGCGACGACTTCGGCGGAGATCCTGCCGCGGCTGGACACGTTGTGGCCGTTCTCGCCTGCCCACGCCCGGATGGCGGCGAGGTCATCGCGACGAGCAGACGTGCCCGTGGTCGGCGTCACGGACGATCGACGGCTGGTGGTCTTGGCGCGACCGATCCGGCGGGCGTAGGGCAGCCACTGGTCGAAGGATTCGCGCAGCTTGGCCGCGTTGGTGTCGGACAGGTCGATTTCGTAAGCCGCGCCGTCGATTTCGAAGTTGACGGTATCTTCGGCGATCGAGGTGCCGTCGAAATCGTCGATAAGGGTGACAACAACCTTGCGCGCCATGGTGATGGGTCCTGTTCGTTTGTGTTCGGAAATGCCTGATAGCAATCGTAATTGCTCTTCGGCCCTGGGGCGAAATGGTCGACTTCTGCTTGTTCCCATAGTGGGGTGACCGAAACTCACGCAGCACGCTTCTTGGGTGTGATTTTCCGAGGGGCGGCCTTCCAGCCTTCGGAACCGAGGAATAGCACCACATTGGATCGGGATGGCGTCTTGAGTTGTTCGCCCTGCATCGAGCCCACGGAGTCCACAGGGCGCTGGAGGACGATGACGTCTTCGTGGGCGATGAGGTGGAACGGTAGGCCTGCGCTGCGTTGTTTGCCGATGAAGTCGCGTTGGAAGAAGGAGCTGCGGGCGATGAGGTCGCCGTCGGCGAGGCGGCCGAGCAGGGCGACGCAGCGTTCGACGGGGACGAGTCCGGCGAGGGTGCCGCAGGTGATGATGTAGGCGGGGAGGTTGACGAGTTCGGCGTGTTGTCGCCAGGGGCGGGCGGTGATGACGATGTGTCCGCCGGGGCGCAGGTAGGTGGCGGCTTCGGTGAGGATTCGGGTGAAGCCGGAGAGTAGGCGGTTGAGGCCGACGTTGGCGAGGTTGCCGCGGTCGAGGACGGCACCGTAGCGGTGGTTGCGTTTGTGGACGCCTTTGCCAGGGGCCGTGGTGACGTGTCCGTGGGTGGAGTCGCCGTAGGGCGGTGAGGTGATAACGAGATCGACGGTGCCTCTGTAGGTTTCGGGGAGAACTGTGGAGAGTTTGCGGGCGTCGCCGGTGAATACCTCGGCGTCGTGGTCGATTCCGGCCGCGCGGGCGAGGTTGATGTTGGTGCGGGCGACGGTGGCCCAGCGTTGTTCGTATTCGACGCCGAGGGCTCGGCGACCGGCGTGGAGGGCTTCGACGATGGTGGTGCCGATGCCGCACATCGGGTCCAGGACGAGGTCGCCGGGGCGGGTGTAGTGGGTGATGGCGTGGGCGGCGATGGCGGGCAGCATTTTCGCCGGGTGGGCGGTGCTGTCGGGGTGGTAGCGCCCGGCGCGTTGTCGGGCGGGCGCGGATTGGGCGGTGGCCCATACAGAGACCGCGGGTGCACCGGCGTTGTCGCTGGAGCCGAACGGACTGGCGTGCTTGGGGGATGTGCTCATAGACGGCAGCTCTTTCAGACTGGGCGCGGCGACGACCACGCTGGCGGATCGAAGTGTCAGGCGGTGGTACGGGGCTGTAGGAAAACGAGGACATCGACGTGCACATTTCGGTGCCGAGGTGCGCTGGTGGACTGCTTGCGGACGCATCGGGGCGGGCCCGTGATGGTGTCGTCGGTGATCGGGACGGCGACTATGTGCCCGAGGTAGAGCAGGTCGGCGTTCTGTCCGGCGGCGACGACGGGGCCGGTCGGGTCGATGAGAGTGCCGTCGCTGGTGTGGGTGCAGCGGGTGAGCACGACGAGTACGCCGCCTTCGGCGAGTTCGTCGGCGGCCAGTGCCGCGAGCTGGGTGGCCGCTCCCGCGGGGTCATGGTGGTGGGGCAGCATGCTGGCAAGGAGTAGATCGACTGTGCCCTGATGGTCCGGCTTGCGCTTGAGCTTGGCGATAGCGGCATTCGGCCGGTCGGTACTTGAGGGGACCACGGATAGCTGTCGGCGTGTGGTCGCCGGTTGAACGAGCCGGATGCGGTCGCCGGGGCGGGTGAATTCTAGGACTGCTCGTTTGATGATCGGCTCCGGCCAGGAATCGCTGGCGTCGAGCGGCTGAGTCCCGGTGGCCCAGATGGTGGAGGGGATCTCGGCCCGATTCAGACGGGCGCCCGAACCGGTTGTGCGGTGGGGTGGAGTGGGGTCGGACTGGGATCGCGGCATGGCGGGGAGTCCTGTCTGTCGAGCGAGAAGTCGGCAACCAGCACTCCGCCGCAGACTTTTCTTTTCGACAGCCGACCCCTGTGCCGCCCTCGGAATTCCCGCGAGAAATAGCCCTGTGTCCGTGAGCCCACGCACCTGACCGGAGCCGATGCGGCCGGGCGAATCAAAGTTTCTTCAAACGGATTCGGTGGCAGTGATTCTCGATCGGTGGATCACGCAACCGGACGGACACCACAGCGCCACCAAATATACACAGACGCAGGTAGAAGCCGGTTTCGCGTCTCTGGTGTCGAGTGGGGCTTCGGTGCTGATCGAAAGGCGGCATTCGGTATCTGGTGTCGTCGCGGAAGTCGCTTGGTGGCTTCTCGGTGGCTTTTTGGTGTCTCCGATTTTGTGTCCTGGATCGACCGGAATTCGTTTCCCTCGATCCCAGGAGTCGATCACATGAATACACGCGGAGAGTCGTCACGGCCCGGCAAGGGTTCGCGGTCGGAATCGGTGTTGCAGGTGGTGCGGTCGGAGTTCGACCGGCTCGGCGAACAGCCGGTTCGCCTGCCCGCGGCTGCGATGGCCGGGTTGCCGGAACCGCCGGGATCCTGGCGCGGGTTGCGGGAGTTCCTGCTGGATCCGGCGTTGCCGATGGTTGCCGTCGATGCGGTGTGGGTGGCGTTGGTGAACGAGTCCCGCACGTGCGGTGGGGACATGACCATCGTCTGCGCGGGTACCGCGTTGCCGATGTTGATCAATGTCGCTGCTCGCCTCTCACGTCCGTGGCGCGGTGACCACCGAGACATCGACGCTGCGGTCTTGGCCGGGTTTCTCGCCGAGTTGGCGCGCATCGATTTGGGACGCCGCCACGTGCTGCACAGGTTGCGGTGGGCGGCCTATCGCGGCGGGTTGAGCTGGATCGAGAAGGAACGCGACGCACCGACCCCACACGAAGACATAGGGGAATCGACCCCGGCTCGCCCTGCGCTGTCCAGTACACCGGGACATCCAGAGCTGGTGATGGCCGAGGCCGTCGCTGAGGGTGTGATCACCGTGTTCGCGGCGGAGCTGATCGCAGCCACCCGGCTTCAGCGGTGCTCGCTCACCGGGGTCGCCGCGGCCCGCGCGGATTCCTATGCGCGGCTGCATCAGATCCGCTACCGCGCCGAACGCAAGCTCGTCGCCTGGCTGCGGGCTCGTGCGGCCGAGTCGAGCGACTCCGACATCAGCGCCGACGGACCTCACGCACTGCGTGTGGTCTCCGATCCCAGCGGTGCTCGGTCTGTCGGGACGGTGTCGAACCTGATCCGCAATCGCGGAGTCCCTGATTGCGGGCGCGCATCCGATGCTCCCGCACCACCGACCTTCCAGGAGCGACGATGCGCATAAACACATTCCCGGTCCGAAACCTCCCCAACCAGCCGAACCCGGTGACCTCGGGTCGGGACCGATCCGGGCACCGACGGTTGCCGCGATTGCTGCTGTTGATCGTGGCCACGGTTTTCGCGCTGGTGTGGGTTGCCGGTTCGGCTGCGGCGCAACCGGATTCGGTGCTGGCGGTGGCGGGATCGTTCGAAGAGGTGCTCAACAACCTGCGGAACTGGTTGGTCGGGATCCTCGCCGCGCTCGCGACGGTGTGCTTGACCATCGGTGGCGTGCGGTACCTGGTCGGTGCCGGCGATCCGAGCGAGATCGAGAAGGCCAAGCTCGCGTTGAAAGGCGCGGCGATCGGTTACGGCCTGGCCGTGCTCGCTCCGGTTGTGGTCGAGGTCCTGAAGTCGATCGTCGGGGGCTGACTCATGACCGCGCCCCGCCTCACCGCGCGTAGAGCGCGGTCGCCATACCGGCCACCGCCCGGCCCGGTGTCGGCTGTGGTGGCGATCGTCGCGATGGTGGCGATGCTGTGGTGCGGCACCGCGATCGGCCTCGCCGATCCCGCCACCCCCACCGCACCGACTCCACCGGTGGTCACCACACCGGCTCAGCCGACACCAACACCCGCAACTACGGCACCGGGGACGCCGACGCCGACGGTCACCCCGGCGCCGAGCAGCGCCCCTTCGGATGACCCCGCGGACCAGACCGGGGACGGTGACTCGGAGTGCGGTGTCACCGATATCGAGGGCTGCGTCGCGAACGCGGTGGACGGCTTCTTCCTCCGCGTGGTCGATTCCGCGCTCAACCCGCTTCTGGAACTTCTCGGTGAGACGTTTCTGGCGACACCAGAGCCGAGCGACTTGCCTCGGGTGGGAGAGTTGTGGAATTCGTCCTGGCAGTTGGTGCTCGCCATTTACGGGCTGCTGGTCATGGTCGCCGGGATCTTGTTGATGCTGCGCGAGACCTTGCAAACCCGATGGTCGCTGCAAGAGCTACTGCCTCGCCTGATTGTCGGGCTGATCGCGGGAGCCATGAGCATGCTGATCGCGACCCAGGCCATCTCGTTTGCCAACGGACTCGCCATGGCCCTGGCCGGTGACGGTGTCGATACCGATTCCGCGGCAGCGGCATTGAAGGAACTCGCGACCATTCCCGCTGGCGGACAGGCATCGAGCATCTTCGTCATCTTGCTGCTGCTCGCGCTGATCCACGTGATGATCATCCTGGCTATCACCTACGTGGTGCGGGTGATGGTCACGATCGTGCTCGTCGTCGCTGCCCCGTTGGCGTTGATGTGCCACGCGCTGCCCGGACTCGACGGGATCGCGCGGTGGTGGTGGCGAGCGTTCGCCGCGTGCCTGGCGATCCAAGTCGTCCAGTCCCTGGTGCTCGTCACCGCGCTGCGCGTGTTCCTGAGCCCCGGCGGCTGGGAGTTCTTCGGGCCCAATAAGGAGGGGTACGTCAACCTGATCATCGCCTTGGCGTTGATGGGTGTGCTGATCAAGGTCCCGTTCTGGCTGCTCTCGGCCATGAAGATCAGCAACGGACGCTCGCTGCCCAATACGCTGCTGCGCGGCTACATCTCCTACAAGACCTTCGGCCTGATCAAGGGCGCGAAGAAGGCACCGGCGGCGAGCACCGCGCGCAACGCCGCCGGCGGATCTACTCCCCGCCAACAGGCCCGAGCACCGCGCCCGACACCGGACCCCTACAGCCGGACGCGTTCCACCAGCGACGGACAGCTGATGCTGCCCCTCGAAGGCGTGCGGCGCGCCAAGCCTAAACCGCCACCACCGCAACGCATCACACCTGCGTGGGCGGTGCCAGCGGCCACACCACGCGGCGAGCAGATGATGCTCCCACTACCGCAATGGCACGGCGTGGACCTCGGTCCGCAACCTCGCGTCGGTCGCGACGGCCAATACCGGCTGCCGATCAATGCCGCGAAAGTGCCGAGAAAGACACCACCGCCGGTCTCGACCACACCGCCGCCCTCGGCAACCCGAGCGCGCGTCACGTCCGCACCGACACCGTCGCCGTCTTCGGTAACCCGAGCGCGCATCACATCGGCACCGACACCGTCGCCGCGTCGGCAGGGTCGCCAGTTGGCGTTCGATTTCCGCACTCCGGACCCGGATCCGTACGCGGGCATTCAACCGCTGCGCGATGGCCAATATCCCTTGCCGATCCCGGTCCGCCGCGCGCGACCGCCGACACCTGAGCCGCCGCGACCAGCCGGACCCGCGACTCCGCCCGGTCCGCTGCCGTCACCGCCGAGTCCACGAGGGAGCGCACCGACACCACGGTCGCCGCGTCCGCCTGGTCGACAACTACATCTTCCGTTGCCTGACCTGCCCATCAAGCGTCGCAACCGGCGCACCCCGCCGCCGTCTGGAGACACACGATGACCACTCGTATCCCTGCCGATGTCGATCGCCCCGACAGGCTCGTCGGTCCGTTCACCGCCCGCCAACTCGCCATCCTCGCCGCTTTGGCCGCGGTGATGTATCTGGTGTGGACCGCCACCCGAAGTGTGATCCCGGCACCGGTCTTCGTCGCCTTCGCCACTCCGCTCGGGACCGCTGTCGCGGTGACCGCGTTGACCACACGCCACGGCCTGTCCGGTGACCAACTGCTCCTCGCCGCGATCCGACACCGAACCCGACCCCGGCACCTGGTGTCGGCACCGGAAGGGATCGGAAAAGTTCCACGCTGGCTCACTGCCCGAGCCACCGGCAAGCGCCCCGACCCGCGCGCCCTGTCCTCGGAGGCGGTAGCGCTGCCCGAGACCGTGAGCCCTGGTGGTGACGGGATCGGCGTGATCGACCTCGGCGCGGACGGGCTGGCGATCATCGCCGCGGCCGGCACCGTCAACCTCGCCTTGCACACTCCCGAAGAACAAGACAGCCTCGTCGCCCAACTCGGCCGCTGGCTGCATTCACTGTCCCAACCGGTGCAGATCCTGCTCCGCTCGACCCGCCTGGACCTGACCGGGCACATCAACGGCCTGCGCACCGCCGCCGAAGTCATGTCACCCGAACTCGCCACCGCCGCAACCGACCACGCCGACCACCTGGCGGGCATGGCACGCGACGAACTACTGCTGCGCCGCCAAGTGCTGCTGGTGTGGCGCGAAACCCTCGACCTACCCACCGGATCCGGTCCGAGCTTGACGGGCCCGTCCTCGACCGCGATCGCGAGCTGGCTGCTCGGCGGCCGTCGCCGCGCCCGCCGCCAACTCTCCGATGCTGCCCGGCGCGCGGCCGAGTCACGGTTGCAGCGGCGGGTTAGTGAGGCCACCGATCTACTTGCTCCCCTTGGCATCACCGTCACCGCACTCGACCATGACCAGGCCACCTCGATCCTGACCAGCGCCACTCACCCCGGCAGCCTCCTCCCCGACACTGCCGACACCGACGAACGTCACCGTGACGAAGGCGTTCAGATCGGTGATGCCGAGACCTCCACGAACCGGGTGTTCGGTCGCCGGGGGCGGACCGGCGGACGGGCTGGTTTCGCGCCGGAGTCGTTGACGATCGGGGCCCGGCATCTCGAGGTCGGCGCGGGATGGGTAGCGACACTGGCGATCACCGGATTCCCCCGCGAGGTCGGACCGGCATGGCTGGCACCGTTACTGTCGCACCCGGGTCGCCTCGACGTCGCCGTGCACATCGAGCCGGTCGACGCCGTCACCGCCGCCGCCCGCCTGCGCAAACAGCTCGCGCGCCTGGAGTCCTCCCGCAGCACCGACTTCGGGAACGGCCGGCTGGCCGATCAACAGGTCGAGGTCGCCGTCGAGGACGCGACCGATCTGTCCTCCCGTATCGCCCGCGGTCAAGGCCGCCTGTTCCGCACCGGCGTCTACGTGACCGTCCACGCCGATTCCGAAGCAGAGCTCGCAGACGAAGTCGCCGCCGTGCGAGCGCTGGCGGCGAGCCTGCTGATCGACACCTGCCCGCTCACCTACCGCGCCACCCAAGGCTGGACCTCGACCCTTCCTCTGGGCATCGACCCGGTCAAGGTGCGCCGCACCTTCGACACCGACGCGCTCGCAGCGGCGTTCCCGTTCAACTCCCCACAACTGCCCGCCGCCGACCCCGTCGCGAACCGCCCAGCTGGAGTGCTGCTCGGCCGCGATGCCGCCGGCGGGCTGATGTTCTGGGACCGCTTCGCCCCAGAAGTGCACAACCACAACGCGATCGTGCTCGGCGTCTCCGGCTCCGGCAAGTCCTACCTACTCAAAGCCGAACTCCTGCGCTCGCTGCATCGGGGGATCGAGAACATCGTCATCGATCCCGAAGACGAATACCGCCGCCTGTCCGACGCGGTCGGGGGCACCTACGTTCACCTCGGCGCGAAAGGTGTCCGACTCAACCCGTTCGACCTGGAAATCCACATCCACCCCGACGGTCACCGCGCCGCACCCGCCGACGCCTTCACCCGCCGGAAACTGTTCGCCCACACCGTCATCGCCGTCATTCTCGGACCGCAGACTCCGACACAGCGCGCGCTGCTCGACACCGCGTTGACCGCCGCGTACTCCAGTGTCGGCATCACCGACGACCCCGTGACCTGGGGCAACCCGGCACCGACAATGAGCATCCTGCGCGAGCAACTCCTCGCCCTCGACAGCGCGGTCGGTGCCGACATCGCCGCCGCGCTTGCGCCTTACACCGGAACCGGTGCGTTCGCCGGACTGATCGACGGGCCCACCACCACCGTCCCTGATGGCGGGCTGGTGGTGCTCTCGTTGCGGGAACTGCCCGAGGAGCTCAAGACCATCGGCACGCTCCTGGCACTGGATGTCACCGCACGCCGAGTCGCCAACCCCGCGACCCGCCGCCCCCGGCAAGTGACCGTCGACGAGGCCTGGTTGCTGATGCGTCAACCAATCGGCGCGGAGTTCCTGCTCAAGGCCGCGAAGTCGTTCAGAAAGAGCTGGGCGGGACTGACCGTGGCCACCCAGGACTGCGCCGACGTCCTGTCCACCGACATCGGCAAAGCGATCGTCGCGAACTCGGCCACCCAGATCCTGCTGCGCCAAGCATCCCAAGCCATCGACGAGGTCGCGGGCGCATTCAAACTCTCCGACGGCGAACGCACCATGCTGCTCACCGCCGGACGCGGCGTCGGCCTGCTGTCGACAGGCACCCATCGGGCCGCCTTTGCCACCCTGGCCTCCGCGGTCGAGAACGATCTGATCACCAGTGACCCCAACGAGATCGCCGCCACCGACGCGGGTGTCGACGAGAACGACTATGTCTCCTTGTCCGACAACATCATTGACGATGGTCCCGACGGTGAGGACGTGTACATCGACCTGCGGGACGCGGCCTGATGATCATCTCCCTCGCCACCTCTGACCCGGCTGACAGTCCAGTCGGTCGCCTCCTCATCGACCCCGCACAGCTCGGCAGTGTTGTGTCCGACCTGGCCACGGGGATCGGGGCATCGAGGCCCGCCACGCTGATCGCGGGAGCAGTCGTCGCGGTGGTGCTCGCGATTGTCCGGGTGATCGGACGGGCCCGTCGCCGGCGGATGGCTGCGGGTGCGCGACTGGTGAGGGTGCTATCACCGCCGGTGGTCGATGCCAAAGGGGCACTGGCGTTATGGGCACACCTGATCGGGTTGCTGCGCCCGGCCTGGAAACGCACCGTGTTCGGGCAACCCCATTTGGGATTCGAATACGCCATCACCCCCGAGACCGGTGTCTCGATCCAGATCTGGGTGCCCTCCTCGGTTCCGCCGGGTCTCATCGAGCGCGCCGTTGCCTCGGCCTGGCCCGGTGCCCGCACCGACACCACCCCCGCCCGTCCACCACTACCCGAACCGGAAACCAGCACCCGGCGGATCCTGGCCGGGGGAGAGCTACGGCTGGGCCGCCGCGAAACCCTGCCGATCCGCACCGAACCCCTCGGCGGCGATCCCGTCCGCGACCTCATCCTCGCCGCCGACGGCCTCGAAACCGGACAAGCCGCCTGCGTGCAGATCCTCGCCCGCCAAGCCACCGGCCGCCGCGTCCGTCGCACCGAAAACCACAGTGGGGGACACGGGCTCGTCCTCGGAGCGGTGACCGACCTGCTCGATGTCTTCACGCCCCGGCGGCTCGGTCGGTCCACACGTACCGGCCCCCGGCGCGACACCGGACGGCCTCGCGATCGTCAGACATCGTTGGAGTACACCGCAGCCACCCGCGCCAGCGCCAACAAAGCACGAGGTGGGCACTGGGACACCGTCATTCGCTACGCCGCCACCATCACCCTCCCTGCCGACCCCGACCCCGATCAAGCACGCCAGGCTCGCGCCATCGCGCGAGGACGAGCCCACGGTCTGGCCACGGTATTCGGCGCGGTCACCGACCTCAACTACTACAAGCGCCGCCGTCGCCTGCGCCTGTCGAAAGCGTTGGCCGAACGCCGTTTCCGACGCGGAGACCTGCTCTCGATCCCCGAACTGGCGACTATCGCCCACCTCCCGTACGACCCGGATCTACCCGGAATCGACCGGGCCGGAGCGCGCGCCCTGGCACCCACCGTCACTGTCCCGACCTCCGGTGAACACACCAAACCCCTCGGCCTCGCAGACTCGGGCAACCGACGTCCGGTCGCGTTGCACGTCGCCGACGCCCGCCATCACCTCCATGTCCTCGGCGCGACCGGCACCGGCAAATCCACCCTGCTGGCCCAACTGATCCTCGACGACGCCGAAGCCGGGCGAGGAGTAGTCGTCATCGATCCCAAAGGTGACCTCGTGGCCGATGTCCTGGACCGCCTACCCGCCCACTGCACCGACAAGGTCGTCCTCTTCGACGCCGACGCCCGCACCCCACCACCGTGCGTGAATCCCCTCGACACCGACCTCGCCCGGATCGACCTGGCGGTAGACAACCTGGTCACCATCTTTCGCCGCATCTACGCCCGCCACTGGGGCCCTCGCACCGACGATGTCCTGCGAGCGAGCCTGCTCACCCTGTGCACCCAACCCGGTGTCAGCACCCTCGCCGACCTCGCCCGACTCCTCACCGAAGCCCCCTACCGAGCCCGCATCACCACCGGCGTCACCGATCCGGTGCTCCGAGGGTTCTGGGACTCCTTCGAAGCGCTATCCGACGCCGGCCGCGGCGAGGTCATCGCACCCCTGCTCAACAAACTGAGACCACTGTTGTTGCGCCCCTTCGTCAAAGCCGCCGTCGCCGCCGGCCGGTCCACCGTCGACCTCGCCGAGGTCCTCGACCACGGCGGAATCTGTTTGGTCCGCATCCCGAAAGGCTCTCTCGGCGAGGAAACAACCCGGCTGATGGGATCGCTGCTGGTCGCCCGCACCTGGCAGACCATCGCCGCCCGCGCCAGCACCGCCGCCACGCAGCGCGCCGACGCGAGCCTCGTCCTCGACGAAGCACACAACTTCCTGAACCTGTCGACCCCGGTGGAAGACATGCTCGCCGAAGCCCGCGGCCTACGCCTCTCACTCGTGTTGGCTCACCAAAACCTCGGCCAGCTACCCCGCGAACTACGCGACGGGATCTCGGCGAACGCCCGCTCGAAAATCATCTTCACCGCATCCCCCGAAGACGCCCACGACCTCGCCCGCCACACCAGCCCATGGCTGTCCGAACACGACCTGACCCACCTCGACGTCTTCCACGCAGCGGCCCGCGTGCTCGTGTCCGGACAACAGGCACCACCGTTCACCTTCACCACCGAGGCACTACCGCCGCCGACACCAGGACGAGCCCGCACCATCCGGGCTGCAGCCCTCCGCAGCACCGCTGTTCCGACACCGGTCGACGACATCGAAGCCGAGCCCAAACCCGTGCTCGACATCGCACCGAGGCCACCCGGACACGACCCACGCCGATAGCCAAGCCCGGATCCTGCGCGGCCCCAACAGCTTCCACACCACTATCCGCAATTTCTGTGCTCGCTCCGAAAGGTGGTATTCCCGATGACCGGCAAACCATTGCGGCAGAAGGACTACCGTGCCGCCAGGCGCAGCACACCGGAATCGACCGCCCCCGCCGCGCTGGCCGCACGACTGACCGCCCGCGACCGGTGGTTGCTCCGGATGCTCTATGAGCACCAGGTCCTCACCAGTCATCAAATCGCCGCCCTGGGCTTCACCTCGCGTCGGGTAACCCGACGGCGCCTGCTCACACTCTTCCGATACGGAGTGATCAGCCGCTTCACCCCCTACCGCACCTCGGGCACCCACCCCACCCACTACGTCCTCGCCACCGCCGGCGCCCAAGTACTGGCCGCCGAGGAAGGCCTCGACCTCAAAGAACTCCGATGGCGCGCCGACCGCGCGATCGGAATATCCCTCGGTATCCATCTCGCCCACACCGTCGGCGTCGCCGACTGGTTCACCGCCCTCGCCACCACAGCCCGCCAACGCCGCGACCAGACCCTGGGCCAATGGTGGTCCCAAACCCGCTGCCAACGCCTCTGGGGCGACCTCGTCCGCCCCGACGCCTACGGCCGGTGGAGCGTCGGCGACACCACGATCGAGTTCTTCCTCGAATACGACCTCGGCACCGAAAACCTCGGCCAACTCACCCGCAAACTCCACGGCTACTCCGAACTCGCCGAATCCACCGCCATCACCACCCCGCTCCTGATCTGGCTACCCACAACTCGCCGAGAAACCAACGCACGCAGGGCCTTACATGAAATCTGGCGCTCGCTCGACAACCCCGCCGCAGTACCGATCGCCACCGCCGCGGCCGACTTCGACAACCCCGAACCACATCAACCCGGCCCAGCTGGTCGAGTGTGGCTTCCGCTGGACTCCGAACCCGGAACCGGTCGAGTGCACCTGCACCAGCTCACGCGCCGCTGGCCCCGCCTCACGCCACCAACGGTGCCGACCGCAGACGCCGAGCCCGGCGATGCGCCGCTCGCGAGGCAGACCATTCTGGCCGCGCCAACACCAGTTCCACCGGCCGAGGCTGGTGAACAGTGATGCTGACCAAAGCCCTCGGCGCCAGCGCAGCGGCCTTCGTCTTCTGCACCGTCATCATCGCCACGGTCGTCGCCACCGCCATCACCTTCGACCGCAGCGCGACGATCACCGCACCCGCTCCGGGAACAGGAACCGCACCGAGCACCGAAGCAGTACAAGACATTCCGGAGAACATGCTCGCGCTCTACCGAGCAGCCCCCGCAGCATGCCCAGGTCTGGACTGGTCCGTGCTCGCCGCGATCGGCAAGATCGAAACCGACCACGGCCGCTCACCACTACCCGGCGTCAGCACCGGCGAGAACTTCGCCGGGGCCGGCGGCCCGATGCAATTCCTCGCACCGACCTTCGACTCCGTCGTCGCCCGACACCCACTCCCGGCCGGCGGCGCGGATCCGCCCTCGCGCTACAACCCCAGCGACGCTATCTACGCCGCCGCCCACTACCTGTGCGACTCCGGCGCGCCCAATGACATGTACGCCGCGATTTACGCCTACAACCACGCCGACTGGTACGTCCGCGACGTCCTGGACCAAGCAGCCCGCTACAGCACCCCCGCCCAAACCGGCACCGGCACCTGCACCGAATTCCAAACAACCAACCCCGCCGCGGCGACCGTGATCGCCTTCGCCTGCGCCCAACTCGGACAACCGTACGTGTGGGGCGGCAACGGCCCCGACGCCAGCGGCGGCTGGGACTGCTCCGGGCTCACCAAATCCGCCTGGGCGACAGCCGGTGTCACGCTGCCCCGCCTGGCCCACGACCAGTACTTCGCTGGAACGCCCGTGTCCGAGACCCAACTACAGCCCGGAGACCTGGTGTTCTACGGCACCGACGCTGATCTCCATCACGTCGGCCTGTATCTGGGGGCCGGAAAAATGATCAACGCACCCACGTTCAACGTGCCCGTCCAGATCGAGGACTACCGGTATCCCGGCGATGACTTCTTCGGCGCGAGCCGACCAGTTCCGCCCAGCTCGGAAACTTCGAATGACCCGAAACTGTGATGTTACAGACGGATTCGTGGAGATGCCATGAACTCGCCGCCCGGAAGGAGCAAGGAGAATGAAACCACATCGAACGGTGAGTGCGCTCGTGGACTTCTCCTACAGACCGACCGGAAGCGGTCGAATCGTCCACCGCATCGAACAGATCGAGATCCCCCTCTCCCGAACCAGAGAATGTAACCACCACGACAGCGTCTGCCCGAACTGCACCCCGAAATGGCAGAAAGATTGCCTGTTCACCGAGCCATTCCCCTGGTCCGACGACGCATCTGATCCACCCAGACCATGAACACCGCCACCAAAACCACCACGAGAAGAATGGCAATCCAACACGCATTCGAATTCTTCTCCCGCACAGCATTTTCCCTGTTCGCGGGCGTATTGGGATTCATCGCCGGGATCGTTTCCTACCGGCCGCTTGACATTGGCCGGTGTATCGAGCGTCCATAGATGTGGAACCCGACCGGAAACCAATTCCGAACGGCGACCGTCCCGGCCGGGACATGACAACCATCCCATCCTTTCCGCTGAGGAGCAGTCATGTCCACCATCACCGAAAACGCGCGCAGCACAACCGAAGACAACCTCTGGGCCACCTTGAACGCCACCGAAACTCCAACCACCGCCGCCGAACTGGCCACAGCCGCCGGAATCGGCGCATCCACCGCCCGCAAGATCCTCGCCCGCTGGGGCACCGAAGGCAGCGTCACCCGCCACGAGGGTGATGACAACCCCCGCGCCGCCGTCCGCTGGAGCATCACGCCAGACACCACGACCGCGCCGTCGAACGCCGCGCCAGAACCCGGCGACTCGAAAGATGAGGCAGCAGAGCAGGAACCGGTGGTCGCCGCCGAACCGGCAGAGCCCGACCCCACTCCCGTGTCCGAAGAAGTGCCGGGTGTTGACGCCGAACCGGCAGAGGCACCCGCGCCCGAACCCGCCGCCGATGACAAGCCCACCCACCTGCCATCGGGCGGGTTGCGAGGAATGGTCGAGGACCACCTGCGCGACCACCCCAGCGAATCGTTCAGCCCACACCAAATCGGCAAAGCCCTCGGCCGATCCAGCGGCGCGGTCCACAACGCCCTAGTCAAACTCACCGACACTGGCATCGCGACCAGGACCTGCGAGGCACCCAAGAAGTTCGCACTGGCCGAGCGGGAGCATCACACGCCGGAATCACCGGTCGGGCCCGCCGTACAGCCCTGACCCCGCGTCGAAACCCATGCAATCGCGTAGTGCAGCCCCGGCTGTACTACGCGATTGCCGTTATTGAATCGAGCGGGGAAGAATCCAATAGATGTCATGCGCAAGACGAAGGTGCACGGCGACACCGGTGCCATCAAACCCCGGCGTCGATTTAAGCGGAACCGCCTACGTGTGCCCGCAACTTCGGACAGCGACGACTCTCCTGGGCCGAGCGCTGATCCTTGAGCCAGCGCCGAAAGCTGGGAAATCGACTACGACGTCCAATATATCTACATCGCATATGATAGATTGGTCTCTGGCGGAATGGCTTCGTCGTGTCGGGTGCCTATTCGGATGGCGAAATCCCCGACGTACCTACCGGTGTAAAGGTGAGCAAAATGGCATTGAGCCGTGTCGCGCGCAAGTTCGCGGATGAAATCAGGAATCACGACTGGTCGGATGCGCCCTTCCGGGTCGACCGTGCAGGGCATCGTCGCGAGTCTGACGTAGTGAAGTCGTCAAGGACTTCCCAACTTGAGCTCCAACAGACCGACTTTGTCCGTATGAATGTCATGTGGGTTGTCGGTCAGGTTCTGTGGAGCGAGGATCCGAATTTTCAGCCTTACGAGTTCGCCGACGCCTGCGGTGTGGACATCTACGCGAAATCCGGCCGACTTAACGGAGGTATTGAAATGGGTTTCCGTCGTGATGCCGAGGGTCGTGCCTGCTCTCCGGCAGAAGGGCCCGGTCAGCCTTCTTCGGCGTAGGTGACCGACACGCGAGTGGGTTCGGCTTTGATTCTGGAGTGGGTCCACGCAAGAGGCGTGGCACCTCGCTGCCAGTAGCGCCTACCGTTCTCGCGTCGAGGCTGAATGACCGACGATGGGAAAATTCCTATCAGCGAGGTTGACGGCGGCGCAGCGTGAGTTCCGAGGTCCCGGTCGTGCCAGTTATAACTGGCACTG
>NZ_JBHXRG010000042.1:0-37543 GCF_042716995.1 Nocardia sp. NPDC058640 | reverse complement strand
GGTCAGGCAGCTGCTGCGGCGGCGTCGGGTTCCCAGCGGTACACGTCGCTGCGGGCACCGTGATACCGCGCGAGGTCGACGGCATCGAACATGGCCTGCCGGGGTCCCGACCGCTGTAATTGCGCCGCCGAGACCGCCAACCGCAGCACTCCCCCGCGCCGCGCGGTTCGCTCCGCGCCCATCACCAGCGCCCGACACCACCACGGCTCCGCCCGGAACCCCTCGCCGATCCCGTACACCCGAGCACGTTGCGCCACATCACGTTCCAGGTCGAGCATGCTGGTGAGCCCGAACGCCATCCGAAAACCCACGTCGGGCAGCGCGGCCAGCGCACCCGAGGACGCGTCCCAGCGCGGCGCCGCGAACAGGCGGGTGCGCAGCTCCACCTGCTCCATCACCCGATCCGCGGCCTTCAACCGCAACGTGGCCTCGTGCCGCGGCAGATCCGCGAACTCCGCCCGCCGCGATTTGGTCGCCGCCTGGTCGTACCCGTGCAACACGATCGCGTCCCCCGCCAGCCGACGCCCCCGCAACCACGACTGCGTAGCCGGATCGTCGACCAGCCGATACTTCCCCTTCAAACGCGGCGCGACCAGCAACGACAGCCGCACACCCCGCTCGTCCATCGTCGCCGCGAACTCGATCGCGGCATCACGAGTCGTATCCCGGATCCCCGACACCGAAACGATCAACTCAGCGTTCATACACCCCAGGGTGACACTCCGAGGTGACACCTACGTGCTCCGCCGATGACGCGGCAGCGAACTCTCCGACGCGAAATGGACCCCGACAGAATCAGCCGGGGTCCATTTTCTACATCACGCGTTCGCCAGACCCACCCGGTCCAGGACCCACGCGTACTCGAAGGCGACTTCCTTCCACTTCTCGTAGCGCCCGCTCACCCCGCCGTGACCCGCGGTCATCTCCGTCTTCAACAGCACGTCGTTGTCGCCGGTGGAGGTGGCGCGCAGTTTGGCGACCCACTTGGCCGGTTCCACGTAGAGCACGCGGGTGTCGTTGAGGCTGGTGATGGCCAGGATGGCCGGGTAGTCCTTGGCTTCGACATTCTCGTACGGCGAGTACGACTTCATGTACTCGTAGACGTCCTTGTCCGCCAACGGATTTCCCCACTCGTCCCATTCGATCACCGTCAGCGGCAGCGACGGGTCCAGGATCGAGGTCAGCGGGTCGACGAACGGCACGTTGGCGAGGATGCCGGTGAACAGCTCCGGCGCCAGGTTGGCCACCGCGCCCATCAGCAGGCCGCCCGCACTGCCGCCGTCGGCGATCAGCTCGTCGGCGGTGGTGACCCCGGTGTCGATGAGATGCCTTGCGCAGGAGACGAAGTCGGTGAAGGTGTTCTTCTTCATCAACGTCTTGCCGTGCTCGTACCAGAGCCGCCCCATCTCACCGCCGCCACGCACATGCGCCACCGCGAACACCATGCCGCGATCCAACAGCGACAGTCGCGACACCGAGAACGACGGATCGATACTGGCCTCGTAGGACCCATATCCGTACAGCAGCACCGGTTTCGGGCCGTCGGGCAGACCGCTGCGCTTGATGATCGAGATCGGAATCCGGGTGCCGTCGGCGGCCACCGCCCAATCACGGTGCTGCTCATAGTCATCGGCGTTGTAGCCGCCGAGCACCGGCTGTTCCTTGCGCAGGATCAGCTCGCCGGTGACGGGCACGTAGTCGAACACTTGCATCGGCGTGATGAACGAGGTCACCCCCACGCGCAACGTCGGCTGCTCCCACTCCGGGCTGGAACCCGCACCGGCGGAGAACAATTCGAGCCCGAAGTCCAGTTCGGTGAGCTCGCCGAAACCGTCCGCCGTGAGCGGCCACACGGCCAGGCGTGGCAGCGCGCCGCGCCGGTAGCTGAGCACCAGGTGGTTGGCGAAGGCGTCGATATCCTCGAGCCGCACGTCCTCGCGATGCCCGATCAGGGTGGTCATGTCCGACGGGTCGGTGGCGGGCGCGATGGCGAGCACGAAGTTCTCCGCCTTCACCCCGTCGACCACGTCGTTGTGCAGGATCAGGAACTTGTCCTGCCCCGCGATCACCGCGTGCTCGGCCGAGTACTCCACGCCTTCGCGACGCGGCAGCAGCACCCGGAACTCGCCCTCGGGGTTCTCCGATTCCAGGATCCAGCCCTCGGTGGTGATCTTGGAACCGAGCCAGATCATCAGGTACTTCTCGGACCGGGTCGCGCCCACACTGACCCAGAAACGCTCGTCGGGCTCGTGGAACACGGTCACGTCGGCGTCGGAACCGGTGCCGACGCGGTGCCTCCACACGGTGTCGGGCCGCCAGGACTCGTCGACGGTTTGATAGAAGATGTGCGTGCCGTCCAGCGACCACGTCGCCCCCGGCGCCGCGCCCACGACCTCGTCGGGCAGCAGCTCACCGGTGCGCAGATCCTTGATCCGCAGCGTGTACCGCTCGTCGCCGGTGCTGTCGACCGAGTAGGCCAGCAGGTTGCCGTCGTGGCTCAGCGAGAACGCGCCGAGAGCGAAGAAGTCCAGCCCCTCGGCCAGCACATTGCTGTCCAGCAGCACCTGCTCACCCTCGATGACGGTGCCGACCTCGAGCTGCGGCGGCGTCCACGCGTCGATGCCCTCGGCGTTCGCGTCGATGGGACAGCGGCAGTGCACGCCGTACTGTTTGCCCTCGAAACTGCGCGAGTAGTACCAGTAGTCGCCCAGGCGGGTGGGCACCGAGAGGTCGGTTTCCTGCGTGCGCGCCTTGATCTCGTCGAAGATCTTGTCCCGCAACGGCTGCAACTGGTCGGTCTGCGCCGCGGTGAAGGCGTTCTCCGCCTCCAGGTACGCGATGACCTCGGGGTTCTCCTTGTCCCGCAGCCACTCGTAGTCGTCGACGAACGTATCCCCGTGGTGGACTCGCTCGAACGGCGCCTTCTTCGCGATCGGCGCCGACACAGTCTCATTCTCGCCAGGCATTGGTCCACCGTAGCCGCCACACTGCGACCGGGCCCGCCAACTCGGCCACCCGCGCCCTCGGCAGCGCGCTCACCACGGGTCGAACGGGTAGATCCACGCGTTCGATGCGGCCGATTCCGCGCGGTCCGGCCATCCGTCCATACCCCCCCATGAACGCAACGCGACCCGGCCCTCCGGCTGCAACAGCCGTCGAGCCGGGTCGCGATTCTCGAGACCTGACGCTTTACGTAAGTCGCCTACGCGCCCAGTGCGGGCCCGATGGTCGGCCACGAGTGGTGCAGCGCGTCCTGCCAGTAGGACCAGGAGTGCGTGCCCACCGGGTGGTAATCGATCTTGGCGCCGATGCCCGCGGCCCGCAGACGCTGGTCGAACGCCACCATGCAGGTGTTGACGCCCAGTTCGATCGGCCCGCCCAGGAAGATGTTCTCCGCCAGGGTCGGCTTGATCTTGGTCTCGTGCGGCCCGGGGATGCCGGTACCGGTGGACATGTACAGCGCCTTGCCGCGCAGGTTCTCGATCATCAGGGCCGGATCGTGCTCGGCCCACTGCGGGCTGCCGGGTGCGCCCCACATGTTGCCGGGGTTGCCGCCGCGATTGGCGATGGAGAACATCATCGCCCCCGCCGCCATCGCGATGTCCGGGCACGCGCTGTAACCGGCCACGGCCCGGTAGAGACCGGGGTTGCGGGCGGCGATGATGAACGCGCCGTTGCCGCCCATCGACAGGCCACCGATGGCGTTGACGCCGTTGCCGTTGAAGTGGCCGTCGATCAGGCCCGGCAGTTCCCTGGTGAGGAACGTTTCCCACTTGTACCGGCCGAATCGCGGATCGTCGGAGACCCAGTCGGTGTAGTAGCTGGCCTGGCCGCCCATCGGCAGCACCACGTTGACGTTCTTGTCGCGGAAGAAGGCTTCGGCGTCGGTGGCATTGGTCCAGGTGCTCTGACCGATGCCGGGGTCGAGTCCGTCGAGCAGGTAGTAGGTGCCGCGTGAACCACCACCCGCCGGGTGCAGCACCTGTAGATCGATGTTTCGTCCCATGGCGGGCGAGGTGACGGTGATGGCCGTCCGATTAGGGGTCATCTGGTGCACCCCGATGATCTCCGCGGCGGATGCGGTGGCGGGGTCTACCGCCGGTCCGATCAACGCGAAAGCGATAGCCAGCACTGAAGCAGCAACACCTATACGACGCACGATCTACCCTCCATAACCGCATGCCAATGACAGTCCAAAGTAACCCACAGGGCAACGAACTGAAGACATTCGGCGTTTCGGGCGTTTCTTCAGCAAACTCCCCGGTTTGCAATGACCGCTTCGCCCGGAAATTCAGCCGAGTGCGCCCCGGATCGAGCCGGCCAGGTAGTCCAGATCCGCGCGCGCGGGCGAGGTCGGACGCGCACGCAACCCGAAACCGTCACCGGGCGTGCGTGGGATCACGTGCAGGTGCACGTGGAAGACTTCCTGTCCGGCCGTAACCCCGTCGGCGAGAAAGAAATTCACGCCGTGCGCGGCGACTTCACTGCTGCGCAAAGCGGCGGCGATCTGCTGGCCGACCTGAAAGAGCTTGCCCCCCAAGGCAGGATCGAGATCGGCCAGACTCGGCGCCGGCACCTTGGGCACCACGAGCACGTGTCCGGGCGTCACAGGACGAATGTCCATGAAGGCCAGCACCTCGTCGTCCTCGTAGACCTTCGAGGAGGGGGCGTGCCCGGCGATGATGTCGGCGAAGATCGTGTACGGATTCACTCACGTACGGTAACCCCGGCGTAATCGACCACTTCGCCGCTTCGCACGCGGAAATCCGCGAAAAGTAGGACGAAGTGGTCGATTACGCCGGGTGTGGACTACAGAATCGGCGACGGCGTGTAGCGCGCGGCTTCCGGATTCGCCTCGACCAGCTTCTGTACCTGCGCAACTACCTCAGACACCTGATCCGACGCCGCCCCGATGAACGCGGCCTTGTCCGCCAGCGCCGCATCCAAACCCGCACGGTCCAGGGGCATCCGGTCGTCGGCGGCCAGGCGATCCAGCAGATCGGGTTCGCGACCCTGCTCGCGCATGGCCAACGCCACGGCCACCGCGTGCTCCTTGATGACCTCGTGCGCGGTCTCGCGACCCACGCCCGCACGCACCGCCGCCATCAGGATGCGGGTGGTGGCCAGGAACGGCAGGTACCGGTCGAGCTCGCGCGAGACCACCGCCGGGTAGGCGCCGAACTCGGCGAGCACGGTCAGGAAGGTCTCCATCTGCCCGTCGATGGCGAAGAACGCGTCGGGCAGCGCGACGCGGCGCACCACCGAGCAGAACACGTCACCCTCGTTCCACTGCGCGCCCGCGAGTTCCGCGGCCATCGAGCCGTAGCCGCGCAGGATCACCTGCAGGCCGTTCACGCGCTCGCACGAGCGGGTGTTCATCTTGTGCGGCATCGCCGACGACCCGACCTGGCCCGGCTGGAAACCCTCGGTGACCAGCTCATGGCCGGCCATCAGGCGAATGGTGTGCGCGAACGACGACGGCCCGGCGCCCAGCTGCACCAGCGCGGACAGCACATCGTGGTCCAGCGAACGCGGGTACACCTGACCCACACTGGTGAACACGTTCGCGAAGCCCAGGTGCGTGGCCACTTGCTGTTCGAGGGCGGCGAGTTTGTTCGCGTCGCCGTCGAGCAGGTCGAGCATGTCCTGGGCGGTGCCCATCGGGCCCTTGATCCCGCGCAGCGGGTACCGCTCGAGCAGTTCACGCACGCGGGCCAGGCCCACCAGCATCTCGTCGGCGGCCGACGCGAAGCGCTTGCCCAGCGTGGTGGCCTGCGCGGCGACATTGTGCGAGCGACCGGCCATCACCAGCGTCTGGTACTCGGCGGCCCGCTCGGCCAGCCGCGCCACGATGGCGATGCCGTGCTTGTAGACGTGTTCCAGCGAAAGCCGAATCTGCAGCTGCTCGACGTTCTCGGTGAGGTCGCGGCTGGTCATGCCCTTGTGCACGTGTTCGTGCCCGGCCAGCGCGTTGAACTCCTCGATGCGGGCCTTCACGTCGTGGCGGGTGACTCGCTCACGTTCGGCGATCGAGGCCAGGTCCACCTGGTCGATCACGCGCTCGTAATCGTCGACAACCCCTGCGGGAACATCGATTCCGAGCTCGGCCTGCGCGCGCAACACCTCGAGCCACAGCTTGCGCTCGAGCACGATCTTGTTCTCGGGCGACCAGAGCGCGACGAGCTCCGGGCTGGCGTAACGGGTGGCGAGGACATTCGGGACGAGGCTCACGAGGCTTCAGTCTAATTGCCGCACCCGTTCGGCCTGGGAGGGCATCATGTTCGGGACCACGGGCGGGGCGACGATGTCGATCATTTCCATCAGCCCGGCGCGGGCGGGGCGGCGCGGTTGCGGGTGACCTTCGATCAGCGCGGCGACCACCGCGCTGTCGACCACGGCCACCAGCCTGCGTAATTGTTCCGGGCGCACCACGCGGTCGCAGCGGCGCAGCACGTCGGCGAGCAGCTCTTCCAGCTGCGTGCGTAGTCGCAGTTGGACCTCGCGTAACTCGGGATGCCGGGCCGAGGCCACCGACCGCTCGTACCGGGCGATGAGCTGGCCGCGGGCGTCGAGGTCGCCGTCGACGGGGCCCACGAGCACGTCGAGCACCAGGTCGACGGTCGCGTCGGTGCCGCGCCTGCGGTGGCTGACCTCACCGACCCGGCGGCGCATGGCGTCGAGTTCGATCGCGCCGCTGAACTCCACGGCACGCGCGATCAGATCTTCCAGCGATTCGAAGTAGTAGGTGGTCGAGGCGAGTGGAAGATCGGCTCGCGAGGCCACCGAACGATGTCGCACAGCGTCGAAGCCGCCCTCGAGCAACAGCTGCGCCGCCGCCGCCACCAGGGCCTGCCGACGTCGTTCGCCTTTCGGAGTCGTTGCGGTGGTCACCGTGCAGCAATGCCAGTCATCATCAGTTCAACCGTGCGCAATCGTCATCGGGGAAACACTGGGAATTCGGGATAACTGAGTTTTACCGTATCCCGGCACAGATGTGTTCGTACTACGCAAAGTTGTTGTCGCACATCACTGTTGACACAGTACAGAATCAGCGCTGCAGGAACCGTCCCAGACGCCGCAGAGCTGCGTCGATGTCATCGGTGGCGCCCGCGAAGGAAAAACGGACCGTGTGGTTTCCATTTGTGGTGTCGAAATCGAGACCGGGCGCCAGCGCGACGCCGGTTTCGGCCAGAACGCGCGCGCACCAGTCCCGGGAATTGTCGGTCAAATGACCAATATCGGCATAGGCGTAGAAAGCGCCGTCGGCGGGTGCGAGATCGGTGATTCCGATCGCGGGCAAACCCTCCAGCAACAGCGCCCGGTTGCGCGCGTACCGGCGCACGTGCCCGTCCAGTTCGTCCTTGGCTTCGGGTCCGAAAGCGTGCACCGCCGCGTACTGCGAGATCGCGGGCGGGCACACGGTCATGTTCGAGGCCAGCCGCTGCAGTGCCGGGCGCAAGTCGGCCGGTGCCAGCATCCAACCGAGTCGCCAGCCGGTCATCGAGAAGTACTTCGACACCGAGCCGATCACCACCGACTCGCGGGAGAACTCCCATGCCGAGGAGGTCGGTGTGCTCGCGCCGGCGTAGGTGATGCCGTGGTAGATCTCGTCGGAGATCAGCAGGGTGCCGTGCTCGTCGCACCAGCGGGCCAGCGCCGCGAGTTCGGCCGGGTCGATCATGGTGCCCGTCGGGTTGGCCGGGCTGGCCACGACCAAGCCTTTCGGCGGCTCCGGCAGCGCCTCGAGCATGGCCACGGTGGGCTGGAATCTGGTCTGCGGGCCGCAGTCCAGTTCGATCACGGTGCAGCCCAACGCGGACAGCGTGTTGCGGTAGGCGGGGTAGCCGGGGCGCGCCACGACCACGGTGTCGCCGGGGTCGAAGGCAGCCAGGAAGAGCAGCGTGAACGCGCCCGACGAACCGGTGGTCACCACCACCTCGTC
This sequence comes from Nocardia sp. NPDC058640, assembly GCF_042716995.1. Lineage (NCBI taxonomy): Bacteria > Bacillati > Actinomycetota > Actinomycetes > Mycobacteriales > Nocardiaceae > Nocardia > Nocardia sp. NPDC058640. The sequence continues at coordinate 29,601 of NZ_JBHXRG010000042.1, read as the reverse complement.
CGGATGCACGTCGTACCCGTAGGTTTCGCTGTGATGCCCCGCGATCGCCTCGCGCAACGGCAGGATCCCGAATGTCTCTGTGTAACCCAGCAATTCGTGATCGATCGCGGCCTTGGTCGCACGCAACACCGGCGCGGGCGCCTGCGTGGACGGTTGCCCCGCGGCCAACACCAGCACGTCACCGTGCGACCTGGCCCGTTCAGCTGCGGCTTTCCAGACATCCATCACGTAGAAAGGGGCAATGGCCGACCGGCGCGATTCTCTGGACACCCGAGGAACGGTAGAGCACCCGATTGCGGGCATCGACAGATATGGTCGGCACAATGGCTCCGACAGCGAATACGCAGCCACCGGCGCGACCCACGTGGGCGCGACGGGGCCGGGGCGCGGGGGCGAGATGAAGCGAAGTCGGACAGCGCGGGGCGAATCCGTGGCAGACCGCTCGACGGATGTCGATGCGCCCCGTCGTCGACCGGTCAGCGTCAATGGCCGGATCCTGCAGGCGAATTGGCGCGAACAGTTGCCGTCGAAGGTTGCCACGCGCGATCGGATGGCCGAGTGGGCGGCGCGGTATCCGGTGGTCGGGGAAATCGCCGGTGAGTTGCGAAGCGGTGAGGTTCGCAAGGTCTTCTGGCGTCGGCCCAAGGCGCAGGCCGAGGGGCTGTGGGCGCGCAGGCCGAGTCGCGAACAGGCACGTCAGGTGTTGGTGCAGCGGCGCGTGCTCATCGCCGGGATGGTCGCGGTCGCGGTGTTCGTGGCGGCCGACGGGCAGTTCGGTGCGGTGCCCGACGAGCGCCCGCTCGCGCCCGGCGAGGCGATCCACGTGGCCATCGCCTATCCCCCGCAGCTGCAGCACAACCCCCAATCGGTGACCCGAATGCTCGATGCCATCGCCGCGGGCGAGAAGCGCCGCGAGGGGCACGTGGTCGCCGCGGCAGCCCGCGCGACGCTCGAACGCGCTAAAGCGGAGGCGGCGGCCGCTGCATCAGGTGAATGGCAGGACTGGATGGGCACGCGAGCCCCCGTGGTTCCCGGTGCGGTGACGCCCGGCTCGACGCCGTCCGTGGGCGGGTTCAGCCTGCCCGCGAAGGGCGCGTTCACCTCGGGATTCGGCTCGCGCTGGGGCACCCTGCACCGTGGCATCGACATCGCGGGCCCCATCGGCAGCCCCATCTACGCTGTGGCCGACGGCACGGTCGTGGAGGCGGGTCCGGCACAGGGTTTCGGCCTGTGGGTCCGTATCCGGCACGACGACGGCACCATCAGCATCTATGGCCACATGTACGACTTCTTCGTCTCCCAGGGCGAGCGGGTCCCGGCCGGAATGCAGATCGCCCGCATCGGCAATCGCGGCGATTCCACCGGCCCGCACCTGCATTTCGAAATCGTGCAAAACGGTCAACATGTGGACCCGCAGGCCTGGCTCGCGGTGCATGGATTGCGTCTCGATTGACATCACGCTGAGACCGGAAACATCACGGGGCAATTATTGTGGAACCTGTCGAATGTTTCCCTCCGAACAAAGCGAGGCAACCATGGCAGGTAAGTTCGAGGTATTCGTGGACAAGGCCGGAAAATTCCACTTTCATCTCAAGGCCGGTAACGGTGAAATCGTCCTCGAGAGTCAGGGCTATGAAAGCAAGGAGGGTGCCAAAAAGGGCATCGCCTCCATTCAGACCAATGCCCCCGGCGCCGAAATCGTCGACCTCACGGTCACCTAGTCGCCTCGCTCGATGGTGATCAGCGTGCAATACCGCTGATCACCATCTGCGTGTAATTACCCCGCGACGCTATTGCGTTCGGGAACAACAACTTCGGTCGCACCGATATCGGTCCGGAAATGACTGCCGGGGAGTTTGATGTCCGCCAGCCGCGCATAGGCCCGTTCCCGCGCCTGCGCGAGATCCGCACCGACACCGACCACATTCAGCACCCGGCCACCGGCCGACACCAGCGCCTTGTCCGCGCGCTGATCCGTACCGGCGTGCAGCACAAGGGTTTCGCCTTCTAGCGCGCCGTCGTCGGCACCGGAGATCACATCGCCGGTGCGCGGACGACCCGGGTAGTTCTCCGCGGCCAGCACGACGGTGATCGCGGAGCCGTCCTTCCAACGCGGTGCGTCGACTTCGGCCAGCCGTCCGGTCGCGGTGGCGTGCAGCAGTTCGGCGAACGGGCTGTCCAGCAGTGCCAGCACCGCCTGGGTCTCGGGATCGCCGAAGCGGCAATTGAATTCGACGACGGCGGGGCCGTTCGTGCCGATCGCCAGACCCGCGTACAACAGGCCCGAGAACGAGCTACCGCGCGCGACCAGCTCGGCGGCCACCGGCTTCACCACGTCTTCGACGATCTCGGTCAGCGTCTCGTCGGGCAGCCACGGCAGCGGCGTGTAGGCGCCCATGCCGCCGGTGTTGGGGCCGGCGTCGCCGTCGCCGACCCGCTTGTGGTCCTGCGCGGGCAGCAGCGGGATCACGGTTTCGCCGTCGACCAGGCAGAACAGCGACACCTCGGGCCCGTCGAGGAACGACTCGAGCAGCACCGGGTGTCCCTGTTCGAGCAGCTCGGCGCCGTGATCGCGGGCCGCGCGTCGGTCGGTGGTCACGACGACACCCTTGCCTGCGGCCAGGCCGTCGTCCTTGACCACCCAGGTCGGGCCGAAGCGGTCAAGCGCCGCGTCCAGCTCGGCGGGGCTGTCGACGATCTCGCTGTGCGCGGTCTTCACACCGGCCACAGCCATCACATCCTTGGCGAATGCCTTGGACCCTTCGATCCGCGCCGCGTCGGCCGACGGACCGAACACCGGGAAACCGGCCGCGCGCACCGCGTCGGCGACACCGAGCACCAGTGGCACTTCGGGCCCGATGACCACCAGGTCAGCGGCGGTCTCGACGGCAAGCGCGGCGACGTCCTCGGCGGAGCAGGGGTCGACCGGGCGTAGCTCAGCGTGCTGGGCGATGCCGGGGTTACCGGGGGCAGCGATCACCGCCGTCACGGACGGATCCCGGCGCAGCGCCAGGACGAGGGCATGTTCACGGGCTCCGGAACCGATGACGAGTACGCGCACCCGCTCAGATTAGTCGCGAGGTCGTCGGTCACCGCGCGCCCCCTGGTTCACGGATTCGGCCACGCTGAGCGACCACTGTTCGCCACTTCGGTCGATTTCCCGACCGATCCGCCGTTCATTGTCCGTTCAGCGGAGTTGTTCCGCCCCCGATTCCTCTGGGCCACAATGGAACCCAGACGCAGAAGGAGCACACCATGGGCCTGCTCGACGGGATGATGGGCAACGCCGGGCGCATAGATCCGGCCGCCGCCCAGCAGGAATACGCGAAACTGTTCGGCCAGGGCGAGCAGGTGTACGCCGCGTTCATCCTGGTCCGCGACGCGATGCTGTTCACCAACCGCCGCCTGATCATGGTCGACAAGCAGGGCGTCACCGGCCGCAAGGTCAGCTACCACAGCATCCCCTACCGGTCGATCAGCCATTTCGCCGTGGAAACCGCGGGCACCTTCGACCTCGACGCCGAGCTGTACATCTGGATCGGCAGCGGCAACGACCCGGTCAAGCAGCGTTTCAACCGTCAGGTCGACATCTACGAGGTGCAGGGCATCCTGTCGCATTTCGTGTCGATCTAGCTAGGCTCGCCGGTATGGCATCCGTGTTCAGCGCGATCATCGCAGGTCAGATCCCCGGTCGTTTCGTCTGGGAGGACGACGAGTTCGTCGCCTTCCTCACCATCGCCCCCGTCACCCAGGGCCACACCCTGGTCGTGCCGCGCGCGGAGATCGACCAGTGGCAAGACGTCGACCCCGCCGTCATGGCGCGTCTGATGGGCGTGGCCCAGAAGATCGGCCAGGCCGTGCGCGTGGCCTTCGACGCCCCCCGCGCCGGCCTGCTCATCGCCGGTCTCGAGGTCCCCCACCTGCACACCCACGTCTTCCCCGCCTACACGATGGGCGATTTCGACATCTCCGGCGCCACCACCGACCCCGCCCCCCAATCCCTGGACGAGGCCCAAACCAAGATCAAAACCGCCCTGCGCGACCTCGGCTACGGAGCCCACGTCCCCGCCTGATTTCCGTCGGCGTAGGAGACCGGAACTTCGATTTCCTACGCCGCCAACGGTTTTACTGCGCGGTGTAGCCGCCGTCGATGAGTTGGTAGCTGCCGGTGATGAAGGTCGACGCGTCGCTGGCCAGGAACAACACCAGGTTCGCCACCTCCTCCGGGGTGCCCAGGCGTCCGATGGGGTGTTTGTCGGCCAGAAATTTCGTGGTCTCGGCGTCGTCCGCGAGCAGTGGGGTGTGGATGAAGCCGGGCCCGACCGCGTTGACGCGCACGCCCTGCGTCGCGTATTCCAGCGCCGCGTTCTGCGTCAGACCGACCACGCCGTGCTTGGCCGCGACATAGGCCGACGAGCCGGGAAACCCGACGCTGCCCAGAATCGACGCCATATTCACGATCGACCCACCCCCGGCCGCGACCATCACCGGCAATTGCGCGCGCAACGCGTAGAACACCGAATCCAGATTCACCGACATGACTTTGCGCCAGCTCTGGGTCGAATACTCGCCGATCGGATTGGATTCCCCGGTGATACCGGCATTGTTGACCGCGATCCGCAAAGGCCCGAGTTCTTGTGCGGCAGTGACACTTCGAGCGACCGTGTCGGGATCGGAAGCATCACCTTCGAAAGCGTCCGCGATTCCGCCCGCTGTCACGATCTCGCCGACAACCTTTCGCGCGGCGTCCCCGTTCAGGTCGAATACCAGTACCGACGCGCCGTTGATCCCCAATTCCAGGGCCACCGCCCGCCCGATTCCCGACCCGGCCCCGCTGACGATCGCGGCCCTACCACCCACGTCATACATAGCCATGCGTCATTCCCCTATCTCGACGTTTCCGCGGACAGAACAGGATGAGCTTCACCAGCCACGGTAGTGCAGGGCTTATCGCCAGGCCGGTTCCCGCTTCGCGTAATCGTCGTACGCGTGGCACAGTCCGCCGCACACCTCGGCGGTGGTCTCGAACAGGGCCTGCGCCTTCGGGTCGGACACGGTGCCGATGTTGCGGCGTGCCGCGGTGATCACCTCGGTCAGCAAGGACCGCAGGTGGGCGGCTTGTTCGGCGGGCGACCATTCATTGTGTTCGCTCAACGTCATTCCCTTCGATCAGTTTCGACGGGTATACAGCCAGACCTTGTCAGGATAGGCCCGACCGGTCGACCGGCACCTCCGACCCGTCCGCGCTGTGCAACCGGCGGACCCCTGCCCCATTCCCCTGTGAGTTAAATGAAATAATGGTATTTAACTAACGGACTGGTCGATACCCCGCCATCCTTACCTCAGGCCACGGCCATGCATGACGGCGGAGAAGTTCTTGACCCTCACTACAGATAAAGCCGATTCCGAGACGGCGGTCGCGCGACCGTCGTTCGCCTGGCGAGGCGTCGCGCTGGTATCCGGATCGGCGGCACTGGTGTTGTCGGTCTCCGCGGCGCGGCTGCATATCGCCGGTGATGAGCTGTACTACCTCGCGTGCGGTCGGCGACTGGCGGTCAGTTATGTCGATAACGGACCGCTGGTGCCGCTGATCGCGCGACTGTGCGATCTACTCGCCCCGGGCTCGGTGATCGCGCTGCGAATCCCCGGATTGCTCCTGCTGGTCGCGGTGTCGATCCTCGCGGCCGCGGTGGCCTATGAATGCGGCGCCCGCCCGCGCTTCCAAATGCTCGCCGCCGCAGCCTTTCCCACGTCCCCCCTTGTCTTCGGCTTCACCGTACTGACCAGTGTCTCCTTCGACATCGCGTGCCAGGCGTCGATCATCTGGCTGCTGGTCCGATGGGTACGCACCCGTCGAGACCGCTTGCTCGTGGCGATCGGGGTCGTCGCGGCGATCGACGTGCAGGACAAATGGTTGGTGCTGATGGTGGCGGCCGCCGTCGGCCTCAGCATTCTCACCCTGGGCCCCCGCGAAATCCTGCGTCGCCCCGCCCTGTGGCTGGGCCTGCTGATTTTCGCCGCCGCCATGCTGCCCGCGCTGCTATGGCAGGCGTCGCACGACTGGCCGCAGCTGGCGACCAACGACGCCATCGCCCACGAAACCGCGCAGACCATGGGCGGGCAGTGGGGCACCCTGGGGGCGATCATCATCAGTCCCGGATTCATCGGCGGCGGGTTGATCCTGCTGGGCATGTACGGCCTGGTTCGCGCGCCGCATCTGCGGCAGTACCGGTTCCTGCTGGTCGCGGCGGTGCTGATGGTGATCATGGTGATCGCCGGACACGGCCGGTCCTACTACGTCGCCGGAATCTTCCCCGTGCTGTTCGGCGTCGGCGCTTCGATGCTGTCCACCCTGTTCGACGCCGACTCACGAATCATGTTGCGGCGCTTATGCACTGGAGTAGCCGCCTGCTCCGCCGCCCTGTTGGCCTTTCTCGCCTGCCTGCCCTACCCGAGCAGTTGGATCGTCGACCCGAAAAGCCCCTGGCTCCCCTTACAGCACTACGGCAACGACACCTGGCACTCCCTCGCCGACGCCGTCCACGAGGTATCGATCCGCCTGCCCCCCGCCGAACAAGCCACCACGGTGGTCGTAGCCTCCGCCTACAACCAGGCCGGCGCCCTCGACCACTACGGCCAGTCCAGGTGGATCCCCCCGGTCTACAGCCCCCACCGCGGCTTCGCCGCCTTCGGCACCCCACCGGACTCGGCCACCACCATCGTGTACGTCGGCTTCAACCACGGCACCGAACAACGCGACTTCCTAGCCGGCTTCGCCCACACCACAAAGGCACGCCAACTCCGAGACCCCCTAGGCCTCAGCGGCCAAAATTTCGACATCGACATCTGGATCTGCCGTGACCCCTTGACCCCCATGTCCACAGCATGGCCGAGCCTGGGATACACGGTCGCCCCACCGACCGAATTGAGCCCCCTGTCAGGATTGAACTGACGACCTTCGCTTTACAAGAGCGGTGCTCTACCACTGAGCTAAGGAGGCGGGTACTGCGGCGACCATCATAGCCGCGAACGCGCACCGCGTGACACCAGATCGGGTGTCACGCGGCGGGCGAACAGGTCAGGACTTGGCGCGGGCTGCGTCGTCGGCGGCCATCGCGTCACGCAGGCTCTTGGGCCGCATGTCGGTCCAGTTCTTCTCGACGTACTCGACGCACGCTGCCCGGCTCTCTTCGCCGAACACGACACGCCAGCCCGCCGGGACCTCCGCGAACGCGGGCCACAGAGAGTGCTGCTCTTCATCGTTGACCAGAACGAAGAAGCGGCCGTCCTCGTCGTCGAAGGGGTTGGTGCTCATTTCACCTCACTGGAATACTGGCGCTGTGTACGGGGTCACTGCGCGGCCGGAGAGCCACGAGCGTTGTGTCGACACTAGCAAGGCATATGTTACTGGTGGCAGTTACCCGGTCGGCGGTCAGGCGGCGAAGAAGTCGAGCAGGATTTTGTTGACTGCCTCAGGCCGTTCCAGGTAGCCGTAGTGACCGGTATCAGGGATCTCCTGGTAGCGCGCGCCCGGAATCGCCTCGGCGACCTCGCGGGACAGGTAGGGCGGGATCATCCGGTCGTCGGCGAAGCCAATTGCCAAGCAGGGCACCGTGATCGAGCGATAGGCGGCGACCCGATCGAAGTCGTGATCCATGGCCCGCTGCGCCCGGATTCCGGGTGAGGGGGTGCCGACGGTGAACTCGAACAGGTCCAGCCAGTCGCGTGCGGCGTTGGTGTCGGCCATGGTCGCGGGCGACAGGTTCATCACCGCGGCCAGTGCCGCGTCGAACTTGGCGGGCAGCTTCGCACCGGATTTGTCCAGCTCCTGCTCGCCGACCGACAACGTCTTCTGGAACTGGTCCAGCCGCCCGTGCCCGGCCATGAACACCGCCTTGCGCACCAGATCAGGCCGTGCCAATGCCAGCTCTTGCGCCACGCGCGCCCCCATCGACGTCCCCGCGATCAACGCGGGCCCCTCGCCGAGGAATTCGATCAGCGCGGCGGTGTCGGCGACCAGTTCTTCGATCCGCATCCCGCCCGCGGCCTCGTACGACGGCGCGATCCCGCGATTGTCGAACACACACACCCGATAACCGGCCGCGACCAGCGCGGGAACCTGGTGCAACTCCCACACCCGACCCGGCGACCCGGTCCCCATGATCAAGACCACCAGCGGACCACCACCCGGCACGTCGGTGCCCTTGGTACGGTCGCCCTTGACCTGATAGTTCAGTGCGATGCCGTTCACCGTGGCCACTGGCATGAAACAAACCTCTCGTGCGGGGGGTCGATCGAATTGCTGACTCAACGGTAACGGGACCGCGACGACACGGCACCGGGGCGGGGTGTGCGCGTCGCTAGTTCAACGGCTGTCCGCCCGAGCCCGATAGTATTGAGCACTCGCAGGTTGAGCGTAGGGAAACCGGGAGGACGAACCCATTATGGCCGCGAAGAGCACCACCAACGACATCGCCGACGACGAGCTCGAGCCGCTGGCCGACGAGACCGCCCGACAGGCGCAGAAGGTCGTGGCCGCGCACGCCGACGACGCCGACGAGTGCCGAATGCTGTTGTCGATGCTCGGCATCGCCCCCGCCTGACACAGCGCCCCCTGCGACGCAGAAGGATGCGTGAGTGGACCACATGATCGATCAACCGTCCAACGACCGCCCGTCCGAAGAAACTCAACAGCCGACCGGATCGGGTTCGGGTTTCGTCGTCGTCGCCAACCGCCTTCCGGTCGACCTCGAGCGCCTGCCCGACGGCACCACCCGATGGAAGCGCAGCCCCGGCGGGCTGGTGACCGCGCTGGAACCGGTGCTGCGCACCAACAAGGGCGCGTGGGTCGGCTGGTGCGGTGTGCCCGATGTCGACGTCGAACCGATCATCGAGGACGGGCTGGAGCTGTATCCGGTGCCGCTGACGGCGTCGGAGGTCGAGGACTACTACGAGGGGTTCTCCAACGGCACGCTGTGGCCGCTGTACCACGACGTGATCGTGCGCCCGGTGTACGACCGGGACTGGTGGGCCGCGTACGTCGAGGTCAACCGGCGGTTCGCCGAGGAGACCGCGAAGGTGGCAGCCGAGGGCGCCACGGTCTGGGTGCAGGACTACCAGCTGCAGCTGGTGCCCAAGATGCTGCGGATGCTGCGCCCCGATCTGACCATCGGTTTCTTCCTGCACATCCCGTTCCCGCCGGTCGAGCTGTTCATGCAGATGCCGTGGCGCACCGAGATCGTCGAGGGTCTGCTGGGCGCCGACCTGATCGGCTTCCACCTGCCCGGCGGCGCGCAGAACTTCCTGTACCTGGCCCGTCGACTGGCCGGTCAGCCGACGTCGCGCGGCACGATCGGTGTTCGTTCGAAACTGGGTGTGGTGCAGGTCGGTTTCCGCACGGTGCGCGTCGGCGCGTTCCCGATCTCGATCGATTCCGCCGAACTCGACGAGTCCTCACGCCGTCGTTCGGTGCGCGAGCGAGCCGCACAGATACGTGCTGAGCTGGGCAATCCCAAGAACATCATGCTCGGCGTGGACCGCTTGGACTACACCAAGGGCATCGACATCCGACTCAACGCCCTACAGGAACTCCTGGAGGAGGGCCGCATCGATCCGTCCGAGACGGTGATGGTGCAGCTGGCCACCCCCAGCCGCGAACGCGTGCAGAGCTACATCAAGATGCGCGGCGATATCGAACGCCAGGTCGGCCGGATCAACGGCGAATTCGCCCGCGTCGGCTACCCGGTGGTGCACTACCTGCACCGCCCGATCCCCCGCGACGAACTCATCGCGTTCTTCATCGCCGCCGACGCCATGCTGGTCACGCCCCTGCGCGACGGCATGAACCTGGTCGCGAAGGAGTACGTGGCCTGTCACAGCGACCTCAACGGCGCGCTGGTGCTCAGCGAGTTCACCGGTGCGGCGGCGGAGTTGCGGCAGTCGTACCTGTGCAATCCGCACGATCTGGACAGCGTGAAGGACGCGATCATCGGCGCGCTCGACGATGACCGCGACACCAAACGCCGTCGGATGCGGTCGATGCGCCGTCAGGTGCTCACCCATGACGTCGAACGGTGGGCGCGGGCATTCCTCGACGCGCTGTCGCACAGCAATATCGCCGGTTCGGCGCTGATGAGCGACGAACAGACGTTCCCCGCCGACCAGCGGTAACGGCACACAGCGACCTCACAGCTTCGGTCCAGCCACTTCCCAGCGGGGTGGTGGAGCATAGGGGCATGAACCAGCAGACGGCCCGCGTGGTGACGCACTGCGCGGGCCCGGCATGAGTACGCCCGAGGCGCGGGTGCTGGTGGTCGACGATGAGCCGATGATCGTCGAACTGCTGGCGGTGAGCCTGCGCTACCAGGGTTTCGAGGTGGCGACCGCGGCCGACGGCGCCCAGGCGCTGGACCGGGCGCGCACGTTCCGCCCCCAGGCGTTGATCGTGGACGTGATGATGCCCGGCATGGACGGGTTCGGTCTGCTGCGCCGTTTGCGCGCGGACGGCATCGATGCGCCGGTGCTGTTCCTGACCGCGCGCGACGAGGTCGACGACAAGATCACCGGACTCACCCTGGGCGCGGACGACTACGTCACCAAGCCGTTCAGCCTCGAGGAGGTGGTGGCGCGGTTGCGGGTGATCCTGCGTCGCGCGGGTCGCCCGGAGCCCGCGAAAACCCGGTTGCGTTTCGCCGACATCGAACTCGACGATGACACCCACGAGGTGTGGAAGGCGGGCGAGCCGGTTGCCTTGTCCCCCACCGAGTTCACGCTGTTGCGGTACTTCATGGTGAACGCGGGCAGCGTCCTGAGCAAACCGCGGATTCTGGATCACGTGTGGCGCTACGACTTCGGCGGCGAGGTGGGTGTGGTGGAAACGTATGTGTCCTACCTGCGCAAGAAGGTCGATACCGAGCAGCGGTTGATCCACACGCTGCGCGGCGTCGGCTATGTGATGCGGGAGTCGAGCCGGTGAGGACGTCGTTCCGCAGGTGGGCGAGCGGGTGAGGGCACCGTTGCGCGCGCGCCTGGCCGCGATCCCGTTGCGGATGACGCTCGTGCTGATCCTGGTCGCGATGGCTGGATTCGGCTTGGCCGCTTCGGGTTTCGTGGTGACCACGGCGATGAAGAACTCGTTGCAGGATCGCACCGATCAGCAGTTGCACGATGCCGCGCTCGAGTGGGAGCGGCGGGTGAGTATGCCCGCGCCACCACCACCGCCCTCGCACGACGTCAGGCAGCTGCCGAGCCAGTATTTCCTGTGTGCCGAAAGTGCCGATGGCAGACAGCTTTTCGGGTTCGACAATGTCGTAGGAACCACCGGCTTGCCCGCACTGCCCGACGTTCCGGCCTCGCACCCCGTGACGGTGGGTTCAGTGGGTGGCGGGTCCGTGCAGTGGCGTGTGCTCACCTTGCAGACCCCGAAGGCGAAGGCGACCGTCGCGCTGCCGCTGACCGAGAACATCGAGACCGTCCGCAATCTGATCATGCTGCAGTTGCTCGTCGGCGCGATTGTGTTGCCCGCCTTGGCAATTGCCGCGTACTTCGTTGTGCGCGGCAGTTTGCGCCCCCTGCGCCGAGTCGAGGAGACCGCTGCCGCGATCGCCGATGGACAGCTGCACCGTCGAGTTCCGGTGCGCGACAACGACACCGAGGTCGACCGGCTGTCCCGATCACTGAACACCATGCTGACCCAGATCCAACAGGCGTTCGCCGCGACGGAGGCCTCCGAGACCGCGGCCCGCGCATCCGAGGCGAAGATGCGCCGTTTCGTCGCCGACGCCAGCCACGAACTCCGCACTCCCCTGACCACGATCCGCGGCTTCGCCGAGCTGTACCGCCAGGGCGCGACCACCGACCCGGCGATGTTCATGAACCGCATCGAACACGAGGCTCAGCGCATGGGTTTGCTGGTGGAAGACCTGCTCATGCTGGCTCGACTCGATGCCCAACGGCCCGTCGAACTGGGGCCGGTGGACCTGTTGGCGGTGGCCGGGGATGCCGTCCACAGTGCCCGCGCGGTCGAGGCGGCCGAAGGGCAACACCGCCCGATCACTCTCGAGATCGCCGAAGGCACTGGCACTTTGGAGGTACTCGGCGACGAACCCCGTCTGCGCCAGATCCTCACCAATCTCCTGGACAACGCCCGCACCCACACCCCGGACGACACGTCGATCACCGTCCGCCTGACCCCCACCGTCGATGAGGTACGCCTCGAGGTCATCGACACCGGCCCCGGCCTGGAACCCGCCGAAGCCGACCAGGTCTTCGCCCGGTTCTACCGCACGGACAGCTCACGCACCCGCACCAGCGGCGGCACGGGCCTCGGACTATCCATCGTGCAAGCCCTGGTGACCGCCCATCGCGGGACCGTCGAAGTAACCAGTACGCCCGGCACGGGAACGGCGTTCACCGTCCGCCTACCGCGCGAACCCGCCTGACCGCACCCTGGACGATTGATCACCAGGCGGTCAGATCGGGGTGACCTGGGCAACCAACCAGCGGTTGTCGGTCTTGTCCAGGGTCACCCGGACCCGGCTGCCCGAGGTGGCGCCCTGCGGGGAGTCCTTGCTGGTGGTCAGCTGGTTCAGGTACAGCAGCACCACCGCGTGCTCCGGCTCGGCCGACACCACGCCCTCCGCCTGGGTCGTGGCCTTGACGGTGAGCTGCTTTTCCTTGGCGCCCGGTGCGATGGCCTGCTCGATCAGCTTCAAATACTCGGTGCGAAACTCCGCGGTGAGATTGTCTGCCGCCCTGGGCAATTCGGTGTCGACGGTGGCGGGTTCGTAGGTGAACATCGCGCTCACCGTGCGCCCGGCGGTGCTCATCGCGTCCGTGCGCGCCTGTTCGACCTTGCTCTGCTCCCACAGCCGAAACCCACTCACGCCCAACACCACAGCCGCGACCAACCCCGCCGCCGCGAGCACACCGAACACAACTCTCAGTCGATTGCTCATCCCACGAACTCCACTTTCGACACGGTCATTCCGGCATCGCCCTTCGACACCGTGATCCGGAATCGGTACTGCCGCGCCTGCGGTTCGGCCGACCCGGTGTTGCTCACCATCTGCTTCGCGGCAACGAGCACCTTCGCCGAGTTCTCGTCGACGGACTCGATCCCCGACTCCACGACCTCGCCGCTGGACACCACCTTCGCCTGCTTCACCACATCCATGAACGGATCCACCCGACCGTCGAACTCGGTCTTGAACTCCCCCGAGGCGACCGACAGGATCCGGTCGATGTCCTCCTTGGCGGAGTCGGCGCGAATGGTGGTCAGGTTGATCACGGCCTGACGGGCGGTCTGGGTGTACTGGGCGCGCAGGTCCTCGTCCTGACCGGCCGAGCGGGCGGCCAACGCGGTGAATGTTGCCCCGACGACCAGGGCCAACACCAGCACCGCGGCGGCGGCGAGCCCGATGATCTGCCCCAGCTTCGTCAGCTTCGCGTCTTCTTCGTCGAGGTCGTCGGACTCCTCGTCCGCATCCTCGGACTTTGTCAGCTCCACGACAGTCGCATCGACGTCTTTCGCCAGACCGACAGCAGCCGACCCATCGTCCTTCGCCGGCTGACTCGCAGCTGCCACATCGTCCGTCGCTGGACCAGCCGCAGCCGGCCCATCGTCCTTCGCAGGACCGACAGCCACCACCTCACCCTTCACCGTCACATCGGACTTCACCAGTTCAGTTGCAGCCGTGGACGACTCATCGACCGCCACCTCCACACCCGTCACATCCCCCACCGGCGGACCCGCCGACCGTGCTGCGCGCCGACGCGGACGCCGGTTGCTGTTGTCACTCATCTCTGCTGCTCCTCCAACATCGCCTGCCAACTGGCGGGCACCGTGCCCGACCCATCGGCGGCGATATCACCTTGGCGGTATGTGCGTCCGTCCGTGCCCAGATAGGTACCGGTGGACGGATCATAGGGGCGCGCGGCGGCGGGGGTGGCCCCGCCTGTTTGCGCGCCGATCGGTGCCGAGGCCGGGGCTACCGGCTGCGGCGCGCCGAACGGCGGGTTGGTGCCCTGGGGCACGTACCCGGTTCGGCACAGTTCGGGGGTGGGCGCCCGGACGCCGGGGTACTCCATGCACGGCGAGTTGCGAATACCGCGCACTTCGATCGGAGAATCCTGAGCTACCTTGCAGTACAACCCTTCTGGCGTGTCGATCGGGGCGAAGTTGCTCGGCTCACGCCATTGGTCGGGGGGCAGGAAGCCGGTGGTGCAGGCGGGCGGGTCGTGCACCACGGTCATGAAGTCGACCATCGCGCCGTACTTGGTCGGTCCGCGCAGGACCGTGCGCAAGGCCGCGATCAACGGCGGGAAGACCACCAGAAGTTGTTCCAGTCCAGCGTGATACGTCACTCCGACCTGTCCGACGCTGACCAGGTTGCCCGCCAGCAGCGGCAAGGTCGGGCGCAGGCTCTGGAATTGGTCGGTGACCTTCTGCATCGCGGAAGGGCTGTTGTGCAACAGGTTTCGCAACGACGGATCGTGTTCACGGAGTTGATCGGTGACGATCGCGAGATCCGTTGTCCAGGAACGGATGTTGGCATCGGACTGGATCTGCGTGTCCAGCAGCGGGCCGATCTGATCGAGCAGCTTCTTCGTCGGTTCCACATCGGTTTCGGCCTGCTGCACCAGCAGCGCCGCCGAGTCGATGAACCGCTGCAGGTCCGGGCCCGCACCGTTGAACGCCTTGAAGGCCTCGTCGATCACTTGACGCAGCCGGGTATCGGCCACGGTCGACAGCAGCTTGTCGGTTTGATCGAGCAGCGACCCGACATCCTGGGGCAGCTTGGTGCGTTGGACCGGGATCACCGAACCGTCGCGCAGTTCACCGGAGCCCGCGTCGGCCTCGGGCACCAGGTCGACGTACTGCTCGCCGATCGCGGAAACACTGCGGACCCAGGCGGTCGAGTCCGACGGCACCTTGTAATCGCTGTCGATCGACAGATCCGCCTCGACCCCCGCCGAGGTCAGCCGCACCGCTTCGACCTTGCCGATATTGGTGCCGCGGTAGGACACATTGGCGGTCGGATACAGCCCGCCGGTGGCGGCGAGCTGGACCGTCACGCCGTAGCGCCCGATCCCGAACATCGCGGGGAGCTGGATGTATGTCCCGCCCATCACGACCAAACCGATCACGGTGAGTACCGCGAAGACCGCGAGCTGAACGTGGACGAACCTGGTCAGTGTCATTGTCCCGCCCCTTCCTGGCCTGGCAGCGGCACGGTGATTCCGGGGATGGCGGGCAAGCCGGGGATCGACGGGAGCCCCGGCAATGCCGGTGCCGGTGCCGGTGCGGGCGGGAGCTTGGTCGGATCGCCCGCGTCGGTCGCCGTCGTCGGCGCGAAACTGCCGAGCACACCCTCGACACCACCGAAGCGACCGCCGAGCGGCGTGCCGGTGAGCCAGTTGCTGTCCAAGCGCTTTCCGGTCAGGTCGAAGGTGATGTAGAGGTTGAGGTAGTCGCCCTTGATCGCGTTGCCGATGTTCTTGATCGGGAACGGGAAGGAGGGGATGATGCCCATCGCGTCGATGAGGTTGGTGCCGGTGTTGGCCAGGGTCTCCAGCACCGGGCCCAGGCTGGCCAGGTTGGCCTTCAGATCGTCGCCGCTGGTCTGAATGATCCGCTCGGTGACATCGCTGAGTTCACCCAGCGCGGTGACCGCCCTGGTGATGTTGGCCGTGCGGTCGGCGAGCGCGGTCAGCGCGGGGTGGATCTCGTCGATCGCGCGGGCCAGCACGTGTTTCTGGTCGGCGAGGTTGCCTGCCAGCCGGTCCAGGCCTTCCATCGCGGCGATGATGTTGCCGGTCTGCTTGTCCAGGCCGGTGGTCAGCTCGTTGAGCTGCGGCAGCAGGTCGGCGATCTCGGCCTCGCGGCCGTTGAGCGCCGCGTTCATCTCCCTGGTGATGGTCTCGAGCTGGGCGATACCGCCGCCGTTGAGCACGACCGACAGCGACGACAGCACCTGCTCGGTGGTCGGGAAGGCGCCGGCGCGCTCGAGCGGGATCACGTCGTTGTTTCGCAGCTGCCCCTGCGCGGGCGTGTTGGTAGGCGCGGACAGTTCGACGTGATTGCTGCCGAGCAGGCTGGTCTGCCCGATCTTCGCGATCGCGTTGGCGGGCAGCTTCACCTCGGGATTCAGCGACACCGTGACCAGCGCGTGCCAGCCCTCGACGTCGATCCCGGTGACATTGCCGACCTCGACGTCGTCCACGCGCACCGGCGAATTGCGGGTCAGCGTAGTGACATTGGGCATCTGGATGCGCACGGTGTACGAACCGGGTCCGCTGCCCTCGGAGCCGGGCATGGGCAGCGAGTTCAGCCCGTCCCACTGACAGCCGGTCGCGCCGAGCGTCACCGCGACGCCCACTGCCAGCCCGGAGATTATCCGCTTCACCGCTGTCCTCCTGGAACCGCAAGTCCGGCAAGCCCGTTCGGAACGGTGATCGGAGCCGTCGCCTGCGCGGGCGGTGCCTCTGCGGCCAAACTCGGTGGGCTGTAGGTCAACTGGCCGGGCAGGGCCTGCGCGCCACCGACCGGGTTGATCATGAGCGGCGCGTAGTTCATCGCCAGCGAACTGATCACCGGGGCGATGAATTCCGCGCACAGATCCGCCGACCGGTCCGAGTCGTTGTGCTCGAGCGCGCGGATGGAACCGCAGAGGAAGGTCAGCGGGCTGGACGTATTGTTCAGCGACACAGAGCCACTCAGCGATCCCTGGGCCGGCTTGTAGATCTGGTAGAAGTTCACCAGCGCGGTGGGCGCGGAGTGCAGCAGGCGTTCGATCTCCGGCCGCTTGTCGACCAGCGTCTGGGTGACATCGGCGAGCCGCTCGACACCGTCGGTGAGCTCGGCGCCGCTGCCTTCGAGGAAGCGCTTCACATCGGCCAGCGCCACGTCCAGGCTATCCAGTCCCGCGCCCAGTTCTTCCGACGCACCGGCCAGTACCGAGGCCACCGACGCGAGGCGCCCGCCGAACTGCACGATCTGCTCGTTGCTCGCCGAGATCACCTCGACGAACTTCTGCAGGTTGCGGATGGTGCCGAAGAGGTCGGTTCGCCCGTCGGACAACGTGTTCAGCGTCGCCGACAGTTCGCGCAGGGTGTCACGGAACTTCTGGCCGTTGCCGTCGAGGTTGTTCGCGGCGGTATCGACGAAGCGACCGAAAGACCCCTGCGGGTCGTCACCGACCGGGCCGAGAGCTGTTGCGAGATTGGACAATTCAGCCTTGATGTCGTCCCACTCCACCGGCACGGCGGTGCGCTCGATCGGAATCTGCGCTCCATCAACCATTTTCGGCCCACCGGAGTAAGCGGGCGCCAGTTGAATGAACCGGGCCGACACCAGCGACGGCGCGATGAGCACGGCGCGCGCGTCGGCGGGCAGGTCGATGCCGCGGTCGACGGTCATCCGCACCTGCACCCGACCCTGCCCCGGTTCGATCGCGTCGATCGTGCCGATCCGCACCCCGAGCATCCGCACCTCGTCGCCGGCGTACAGGCCGGTGGTGGTGGGGAAAGCGGCGGTGATCTTGGTCTTGCCGATGCCGAGACTGATGTAGACCGCGACCGCGACGAGCGCGACGATCACCACCGCGGCAACGGCCAGGGTCCAACGCGGTACGCCGCGCACTGTCGATGACATGCTCATCGCGGCGGATCCTCCTCGGTCGGCTGGATGCTCGGCGTCCTCGGGTGCGTGAAGATGTCGATCAGGTCCTGCGGCAGGTGCTCGGGCCAGACCAGGGCGTCCACCAGCGGCCGCAGCTCGGTGCTGGTCGCGTTCACCACGTAGGCGTTGAACCACGGGCCGTTGCCGACCTGCTCGCCCAGCGCCGAGGCGTAGGGGCCGATGCCGTCGAGCGCTTCGGACAGGTTCTGCTTGTTGCGCTGCAGCAGCGCGAGCACCGAATTGAGCCGGTCCAGTGTCGGTTTCATCTGCGCCTCGTTGTCGGCGACCAGCCCGGACAGCTGCTTGGCGACCGAGTCGACGTAGACGATGAGCTGGTTGATGGCGGCGCGGCGGTTGTCGAGTTCGCCGAGCAGGTTGTTGCCGTCCAGCAGCAGCGCGTTGAGTTGGGTGCTGCGATCGGCCAGGATGCTGGTGACGTTCTGGGCGCGGCCCAGCAGATCGGTCAGCGCCTGATCGCGGGTATTGATGCTGCGCGACAGTGCCGTGACGCCGTCGAGAGCGGTGCGCAGCGGGCCCGGCGTATCGGCGAAGGCGGCCGACAGCGCGTCCAGGGTCTGGTCGACCTGGCCCATGTCGAGATCGCGCACGGTCGCGCCGAGGTCGGACAGTGCCTCGTTGAGCGAGTACGGCGAGGTGGTGCGATCGAGCGGGATGGTGTCGGCGGTGCGCAGGGCGCCCGGACCGGTGGGCACCACGTCCAGCGACTTGCGACCGAGCACCGTGTTGGTCTTGATGGCCGCGGAACTCTTCTGGCCCAACACGATCGACTCGTCGAGGGTGAATTTCACCAGCACTTTCGGACCGTCGAGCGACACCTGGTCGACTTCGCCGGAACGCACCCCGGCCACGTGCACCGGGTCGCCCGGCACCAGCCCGCCCGCGTCGACGAAGAACGCGGTGAAGGTCGCGCCGGAGCGGATGAACGGCAGCTTGGTGTACTGCAGGGTGGCCAGCGAGATCGTCACCACCAGCACGATGCCGACGATGCCGATGGTCACGGCCGACGACTTCTTCTCACTCATTGGGCGTACACCTTCCGGTCGCCTGCAGGCCCGGCATGTGCACTTCCATCGGCTGGCCGTTCGGGCCGTCGACGACCAGGTTGGTGCCGCAGATGTAGAGCTGCAGAAACGATCCGTAGGCGCCGACGCGGACGAGTTGCTTGTAGGTCTGCGGCAGCTTCTCGAGCACCCATTCCAGGTGCTCGGAACCGTTGTCGAGGTTGGTGGCCAACCTGCCGGTCTGCTCGATGGTGTTGCGCAGGTCGGGTCGGGCCGTGGTCAGCAGGTCGTTGAGTTCCTTTGTCGCACCGGCGATTCGGGGCAGTGCCGCGCCGACCGGGTCGCGTTCGGCGGCCAAGCCGCTGACCAGCCGCTGCAGTTCGTCGATCGTGGTGGTGAACTGCTGATCGCGGTCGTCGATGGTGGCCAGCACCGTGTTCAGGTTGTCGATCACGCTGCCGATCAGGGCGTCACGGTCGGCGAGGGTCTTGGAGAAGCTGCCGCCACTGTTGAGCAGCGAGACCAGCGTGCCGCCCTGGCCCTGGAATATCTGCAGCAGCGCCGAGGTGAGGTCGTTGACCTGGCCCGGATCCAGGCCGCGCAGCAGCGGCTTGAAACCGCCGAGCAACAGGTCCAGGTCCAGCGCGGGAGTGGTCTGCTCCTTGCCGATGGTGGCGCCGTCGGGCAGCGCGCGGGGCGAGCCAGGGCCTTCCTTCAGCTCCAAATACCTGTCCCCGACGAGGTTTTCGTATTTGATCGCCAGCCGGGTGCTCGACAACACCGAGTACTTGGTGTCCACGTCGAACTCGACATGCGCGAGATCGTCGTCGCCGATCTCCACCGAGGTCACCGAGCCGACCGGCACACCGGCGATCCGCACCTTCGACCCCGGCAGCATGCCGGAGGAGTTGGTGAACACCGCCTTGTACCCGTTCTCGCTGGAGAACCGTGCCTGACTCAGCACGATCGCCAAGCCGGCGAACACCAGCGTCATCACCACGGTGAAGATCGCGAGCTTGACCGTGGTCGCCGTGTTTCTCACCGTGTCACTCCCGGCAGCCCTTCCAGCAACAGCTGGAAAATCTTTGGTGCCCTGTCGTTCAAGCCGAGCGGCTCGGTGCTCGGCGTGTACGGGCCGCCCTCGCTGGTATCGGTCACCACATAGTTCGAGTGGCTGTCCGCCGCCCGGGTCACCACGCCTTCACAGTGCGGTCCGCCGGTAGCGTTCACCTTGGGCAGGTCCTTGGGGTAGGTGTAGGGCTTGGAGCCGGGCATGAGCGAGGCGTTCATGCCGACGCCGGGCAGGATGCCGCCGAAGACATCCTCGGCCAACGGCATGATCGGGCCGAGACCGTCGATGATGCAGCTCAGCGCCGGCGCGTATTCGAACAGCAGGCCGGTCGTGGGGCGCAGCAGGTCCAAGGCGGTGACGAGGTTGGATTCGTTCTCCCGCAACACCGAACCGGTGGTGTCGGACAGTCCGATCACATTCACCAACACGTCATCGAGCTGAGCTTGCAACTCCGACAACGTATTCGAGGTCACCGTCGCGTTGTCCACCGTGCGCAACAACGCCCCGGACGCATCGGCGTAGATGTCGGTCACCTGCCCCGTCTTGTCCAGATCCTGTTGCAGCGTAGGCAGATACGGGTTGATCTCCCGCAGGTACCGATCCGAGCGAACCAGCAGATCGCCGAACTTGTCCCCGCGCCCCTGCAGGGCAGTACCCAAAGCAGTCAACGTCGCGTTGAGCTTCTCCGGCTCCACCTGAGCCAACACATCGGACATATGCTGGAACAACGTATTGAACTCCACCGTCACAGCAGTGGCCGCCACCGTCGCACCCGGCTTCAACGATCCGGACGAAGGCTGTTGCGGGACAACGAAGTTCACATACTTGGCACCGAACACCGTGGTCGAGCGAATATCCACACCGGCGTTGGCGGGCACCAGCTTCAACTGCTCGGGGTCCACCTCGAGCACCAACTGCGCACTGTCGTCGCGCCAGTTGATGTCCGCGACCCGGCCGATCTCGACCCCGCGCACCTTCACCTTGGCATCGGGGTCGAGAACCAGCCCCGACCGCGGGGCCTGCACCAGCACCTGCGCGGTGGTGGTGAACGCGCCCTGGAACAGCGCGAGCGCGAACACCGCGCCCCCGACGAGCAGCCCGACCATCGTCAGCGCGGCGAGCTTGCGCCCGAGCCCGCCCTGCAAGGCGGTAATGATCCGTGAAGAGTTCATCCCGCTATCCCGAGAGGTGGAAGTTGCCGGAGGTGCCGTAGATGGCCAGCGAGATCAGCAGTGTCACCGTGACCACCGCGATCAGCGAGGACCGCACCGCGTTGCCCACCGCGATCCCGACGCCGACCGGTCCGCCCGCGGCGTGGAAGCCGTAGTAGGTGTGGATCAGCATCACCGCCAGCGCCATCACAATGGCCTGCGCGAACGACCACAGGATGTCGCTGGGGATGAGGAACGTGGAGAAGTAGTGGTCGTAGACGCCGGCGGACTGGCCGTAGATCACCACGGTCGCGAAGCGGCTGGCGATGAACGACGCGATCACCGCCAGGGCATACAGCGGCACGATCGCGATCATGCCCGCCAGCACCCTGGTGCCGACCAGGAACGGCACCGGCCGGATCGCCATCGATTCCAGTGCGTCGATCTCCTCGGCCACCCGCATCGCACCCAGTTGGGCGGTGGCGCCGGCGCCGATGGTGGCGGCCAGGCCGATGCCGGAGATCACCGGTGCGGCGATGCGCACGTTGATCATCGCGGCGAAGAACCCGGTCAGCGCCTCGACGCCGATATTGCCCAGCGAGCTGTACCCCTGCACGGCGATGGTGCCGCCGGCCATGAGCGTGAGGAATCCGACGATCACCACGGTGCCGCCGATCACGGCCAGCGCGCCGCTGCCCATGCTGATCTCGGCGATCAGCCGGATGGTCTCGGTGCGGTAGTGGATCAGCGCGCGCGGCACCGACGCCAGGGCCTTCACATAGAAGATGGCCTGATTACCAAGGGAGTCGGTCGATTTCGACAGTCGATCGAAACGGCGGACCGTGCGCGGGAACTTGCTGCGAACTATGAACGCCATCACCGCACCGTGAATTTCAGGCCGATCGCGGTGACCACGACATTCACCACGAACAGCGCCATGAACGCGAATACCACCGTTTGGTTCACCGCGTCACCGACGCTCTTGGGCCCGCCTTTGACCTGCAGGCCCAGATAACAGGCGACCATTCCGGCGATCAGCCCGAACAGGCCGGCCTTGATTTCGGAGATGATCAGTTCGGAGAAGCTCGTCAGCAGCGGAATCCCGTTGACGAACGCGCCCGGATTCACCCCCTGCAGAAACACCGAGAACACGAACCCGCCGCCGATGCCGATCGTGCACACCAGGCTGTTGAGCATCAGCGCCACGAACATCGAGGCCAGCACCCGCGGCACGACCAGTCGGCTGACCGGGTCGATGCCGAGGACTTTCATCGCGTCGATCTCTTCGCGAATCGTGCGTGCGCCCAGGTCGGCGCAGATGGCGGTAGCCCCGGCGCCCGCCACGATCAGCACCGTGACGATCGGGCCGACCTGCGTGACGGCGCCGAACGCGGCCGCCGCGCCACTGAGGTCGGCGGCGCCGATTTCGCGCAACAAGATGTTGAGGGTGAACACCACCAGCACGGTGAACGGGATGGCCACCAGCAGCGTGGGCACGATCGATACGCGGGCCACGAACCAGGACTGGTCGACGAATTCGCGCCATTGGAACGGCCTGCGGACCGCGGCGCGAGCCACTTCCGCGCCGAGTTCGAAGAATCCGCCGACCGCCCGCAACGGGACAGCAAGGAGGTTGTTCATACCGAATCCTCCTCGTTCGACGGGCGGCCCGATTGGTCCGCGTATCCGTACTCCACCGCCACCCCGATCTGAAGACTGTCCAAAGACTAGAACACGTTCCCGGTAATGTCTGCTATATCCGAAGACTTAGACCAGGAGTTTTTCTGGTAGTTCGCCGTTCAAACTGAAACGGATACTTATCAACATCCGCCGCCCTCCTGTGAGGCGCCACACACCCCGACGATCATGTCTACCAATACCTGGACCGGCGTTCAACAGATCGGCGTAGACCGGTGCTTGCTCGCAGCTAGCGGGCCAACTTCGGGCAAACCACCCATGGGCCGGTCGGACCGAGCCCGTAGGCAGGTCCGACCGAGGCCACGGGCAGGTCAGCCCAGATCGCGCAGGGCGCGCGCGGAGAAGGTGTGGTCGGCGGGACGGTCTGCGAAATAGCCACCGATCGTGGCGGCGAGATCGGTCTCGGACCACTCGTCGCCGGCAGCATCGAAACGCTGCTCGACGGTCGGCGCGGCCATCAGCGCCACCATCGGGCCGTAGACGACGAACACCTGACCGTTGACCGCGTCCGCGGCCGGCGACGCCAGGTAGGCGACGAGCTTGGCGACATGCTCGGGAGCCAGCGGATCGACGGCGCCCTCGGGGGCTTCAGCGAAGACGGACTCGGTCATGGCAGTCCTGGCGCGCGGGCAGATTGCGTTGGCGCGCACGCCATATCGCTGTAATCCCCGCGCGGCGGTGAGCGTGAGAGCGGTGATGCCCGCCTTCGCCGCACCGTAGTTCGCCTGGCCTTCAGGACCGAGAAGCCCTGCCTCCGATGAGGTATTGATCAAGCGGCCGTAGACGGGTTCGCCCGCGGCCTTGGACTTCGCGCGCCAGTAGGCACCGGCATTGCGCGAGAGCAGGAAGTGTCCGCGCAGGTGCACCGCGATCACCGCGTCCCAGTCCTCGTCGGACATGTTGAACAGCATGCGATCTCGCGTGATGCCCGCATTGTTGACCACGATGTCGAGGCCACCCAGCGATTCCTGCGCGGTGGCGATGAGCGCGTCGGCGGTGGCGCGTTCGGCGATGGAGCCGCCGACGAATTCCGCCTTGCCGCCGAGCTCGCGAATCGCGGCGATGGTTTCCGCGGCCGCGTCCTCGGTGAGGTCGTTGACCACCACCGCCGCGCCCGCCGCGGCCAGCGCCAGCGCTTCGGCACGGCCCAGGCCCGCACCCGCGCCGGTCACGATGGCGACCCGGCCGTCCAGTGAAATCTGCGTCACACTCATGCAGCGGACTCTAGAACGTGTTCCACCATCGGACAAGAGGCAATCACGCCAACCTCAGCGCCGCCTTGGGGCACTGCGACACCGCTTCCTCCGCCTCGGCGAGGCGATCGGGTGCGACATCGCCCTCGAGGACGGTCAACTGATCGTCGTCGTCGAGTTCGAACATGTCAGGGGCGATTCCGACGCACACGCCGTTGGCTTCGCAACGGTCGAAATCGACGATGATCTTCATGAGAACTTCCTTCCACACGGTCCTGGCGACACTAACCCAGCAGGCCCGGTCCGCGCGGCGGAACCGGAGCCCGATGAGTACCAATACTGGAACATGTTCCAGTTGGTGTGCAATGATCGGTTTCGGCGGGGCTCATTCCCTGCGCCCCGCCGTCCCTTTCCAGGAGGTAGGAAGCATGCGCGTCGCGTATACGCCGCAACAGGAAGCTTTGCGCGCGCAGCTGCGCGAATACTTCGCCGGGCTGATGACACCGGAGCGGCGCGCGGCGCTGAGCATGCAGACCGGCGAATACGGTGCGGGCACGGTGTATCGCGATGTGGTGCGCGACATGGGGCGCGACGGGTGGCTCACGCTGAGCTGGCCGAAAGAGTATGGCGGACAAGACCGTACGACGATGGACCAGCTGATCTTCGTCGAGGAGGCGGCCATCGCGGGCGCGCCCGTCCCGTTCCTCACGCTGAACTCCGTGGCGCCGACCATCATGCAGTACGGCTCCGAGGAGCAGAAGAAGTTCTTCCTGCCGAAGATCGCCGCCGGTGAATTGCACTTCGCCATCGGCTATTCCGAGCCGGGCGCGGGCACCGACCTTGCGGCACTGCGTACTTCGGCGGTGCGCGATGGCGACGACTATGTGATCAACGGTCAGAAGATGTGGACCAGCCTGATCGCCTACGCCGACTACATCTGGTTGGCGGTGCGCACGGATCCGAATGCCAAGAAGCACAAGGGCATCAGCATGCTCATCGTGCCCACCGATGCCGAGGGGTTCTCGTGGACGCCGGTGCACACGATGGCCGGGCCCGACACGAGCGCCACCTATTACCAGGATGTGCGGGTGCCCGCGTCGTCGCTGGTCGGGCCGGAAAACGGCGGTTGGTCGCTGATCACCAACCAGCTCAATCATGAACGCGTCGCGCTGACCTCGGCCGGGCCGCTGTCGCTGGCGGTGGGGCAGACGGTGGAGTGGGCTCGCTCTGTGACCGGGCCTGATGGCAAGCGCCTGATCGACCAGGAGTGGGTGCGGCTGAACCTGGCCCGCGTGCACGCCAAAGTCGAGTACCTCAAGCTCCTGAACTGGGAAATCGCCAGTCGCGCCGACCAGGGCGGTGAAGCCGCGCCGAAACCGTGGGACGCCTCCGCGTGCAAGGTCTACGGCACCGAACTCGCCACCGAGGCCTACCGCCTGCTGATGGAAGTCGTCGGCCCGCACGCCTACCTACGCCAGGACTCCCCCGGCGCCGTGCTGCTCGGCCGACTCGAGCGCATGCACCGCGCCGCACTGATCCTCACCTTCGGCGGCGGCACCAACGAGGTCCAACGCGACATCATCGCCATGACCGCCCTCCGCCAGCCCGCCTCCGCCCGCTGAAAGCCGGTATCCCCCCATGGATTTCACTCCCACCGAGGCCCAAACCGACCTCGCCCGCCTGACCGGCGAAATCTGCGCCAAGCTCGTCACCGCCGATCGCCTCCGCGAACTGGACGTCCCCGGTCGCTTCGACGAACCGCTGTGGAAGGCCCTGGCCGAAACCGGCATCCTCGCGGCTGCCCTCCCAGAAGCGCTGGGCGGCAGCGACTTCGGCGCCCTCGAACAAACCGCGATCTTGCGCGAACTCGGCCACGTCGTCGCCGCGGTGCCCTACCTGTGGTCGATCGTCCTCGGCGCGGGCGCACTGGCGAAGTTCGGTGACGCGTCGCAGCAGCAGCTGGCGGCGCGAGCAGGCACCGGCGAGATCGTGCTCACCGCCGCACTCGCCGAGGAACTACGCGCCACCACCGACGCACCCGGCATCCTCGCTCGGGACACGGCCGACAACGCCGACTCGCAGCGCGGCGCATTCACGCTGACGGGTAGCGCGACGACCGTCCCCTACGCCGACCGAGCCGCACGAATCCTGGTGCCCGCCACCGTTTCCGGCAGCACAGCGATCTTCCTGGTCGATCCCACCCACACGTCGGTCACCCGCACCGCCCAGCAGGTCGTCGACCTGAGCCCCGAATTCCTCGTCGAATTCACCGACACCCCAGCCGAATTGGTCGGCACCCTCGACGCCGACATCCTCCCCTGGCTCCGCGAACAAGCCTGGCTGGGCCTGTCCGCCCTCCAACTCGGCACCCTCGAACAAGCCCTCGACCTCACCGCCGAACACACCCGCACCCGCGAACAATTCGGCAAACCCCTCGGTGCCTTCCAAGCAGTAGCCCAACGCCTAGCCGACGCCTACATAGAAATCGGCGGCCTCCGCCTGACGGTCACCCAGGCAGCCTGGCGAGTCTCCGAAAACCTCCCCGCCACCGAGTCCATCCACATAGCCAAATTCTGGGCCGCCGAAGCAGGCCACCAGGTCGCCCACACCGCCGTCCACATCCACGGCGGCCTAGGCATAGACCGAGACCACACCCTCCACAACTACTTCACCGCCGCCAAACACCAAGAATTCGCCTTGGGCGGCGCAACTCCCCACCTCCTGGCCCTGGGCGCAGAACTCGCGAGCTAGCCCCAAACCCTAACGCAGGCCCGTACGGACAAACTCCGTACGGGCCTAACCCTCGTCGTCGCTGCCGATCACAGTGTCACCAGAATCCCGCGCCAGTCGCTGACTCAACTCTTCGCTGATTCGCAGCACATCGGTGGCCGCCTCATCGAACCGACGGTCACGCTCGCTGACTGCTGTTTCCGCAGGCTGCTCCACGTATCAACGATATCGCCGAGATCCGACTACGTCGATGAAGTCGTAGCCGAACCGGTTGCCGTTGACGCCGAACACCCCGCTCGGCGACGCTGCCGGACGGGGTGACGTGTTGGACGAGTGATCACCAGGCTATGGCGCAAACATCGGCCGAGTAGGAAAAACCACCAGAGCCTGGTGATCTTGATCGTGGGGCTAGGCCGAACCTGCTTCGGCGTGTTCGTCGGCGGGGCGCTCGTCGGTTTGGGACTTGGCCCAGCGGTAGTCCGGTTTGCCTGCCGGGGAGCGCTTGATCTCGTCGACGAACCACAGGCTGCGTGGTTGTTTGTAGGACGCGATCTCGCCGGCGAGGACCGGCTTCAAATCGGCCAGGGTGGGGCGGTTTTCGCTGCGACATTGGATGACCGCGCAGACTCGTTGGCCCCAGCGTTCGTCGTCTACGCCGACTACCAGCGCGTCGAAGACGTCGGGGTGGGCTTTGAGGGCGCCTTCTACCTCTTCGGGGTAGATCTTCTCGCCGCCGCTGTTGATGCTCACCGAGCCGCGGCCGAGCATGGTGACCGAGCCGTCTTCCTCGACGCGGGCGTAGTCGCCGGGGATGGCGAAGCGAATCCCGTTGAACTCCTTGAACGTTGCCGCGGACTTGACCTCGTCCTTGTAGTAGCCCAGCGGGATGTGTCCGCTGCGGGCGAGCAGGCCGACGACGCCGGAGCCCGGCGCGACCGGATTGCCTTCCTCGTCGAGCACCTGAGTGGCGGCGTCGATCTTCACCCGGGGGCCGCCGGTGTGGTTGGCGCCCTTGGAGACCAGGGACAGGCCGCCGAAGCCGGTTTCGGAGGAGCCGATGGAGTCGGAGATCATCCGGTTGGGCAGCACCTCGAGGAACTTGTCCTTGAGCGCGGGCGAGAACAGGGCGGCGCTGCTGGCGAGCACGTACAGGGTCGAAAGGTCGTAGGGCTCACCGGTTTCCGGGTTGCCTTCGGCCAGGGCGTCGAGCATCGGTCGGGCCATCGCGTCGCCGGTGATGAAGATCAGGTTGACGCCGTGCTTGTCCACGGCCTGCCACACCTTGTGTCCGCTGAACTCGGGGATCATCACGGCCTTGCCGCCGCCGAACAGGCTGTGGAAGGTGGCCCACTGGGAGCCGCCGTGGATCATCGGCGGGATCGGGAAGCGCACCATCTGCGGGTTGGCCGCGCCGATCTTGGCCAGCTCCCATTCATCCTTGGTGTATTCACCGGTGACGAAGTTGATGCCGGCGCCCAGCACGCGCCAGACGTCTTCGTGCCGCCACATCACGCCCTTGGGCAGGCCGGTGGTGCCGCCGGTATAGAGCATGTAGAGGTCGTCGGGCGAGCGTTCCTCGAAGTCGCGTTCGCCTGACGAATCAGCCAGTGCCGCTTCGTATTCGACGGTGTCTGCGGGGGTTTCGGCAGTGGTGCCGTCGTCGACGACGATCACCGTCTTCAGCGCGGGCACCTTGTCCCGAACGGCCGCCACCTTGTCGGTGTAGCGGCGCTCGTGGATCAGCGCCACCATGTCGGAGTTGTCGAAGATGTGCAGCAGTTCGTTCTCGACGTAGCGGAAGTTGACGTTGATCATCACCGCCCGCGCCTTGAAGATCGCCACCATCGCCTCGACGGCTTCGACGGTGTTGCGGGAATAGATTCCGACTTTGTCGCCTGGTCGAACGCCCTGTTCCAGCAGGTAGTGGGCCAGCTTGTTGGCCCGCTCCTCCAGTTCGGCGTAGGTCGATTCTCGATGTTCGCCGACCAGCACGATCCGGTCGGGCATCAAGTCGACGGCATGTTCGACGAGATCGGCTATGTTGTAGCTCACAGGTCAAAAATAGAACGTGTTACTGTTTCTGACAAGGTTTTCGGCGAATGCGACCGAACGTTGTTGAGGAGATCTGTCCCATGGCCCACTGTCTGGTCGAGAAGCGTGACCACGTTCTCATCGTCACCATGAACCGCCCCGAGGCGCGCAATGCCCTGTCCGGGGAGATGATGGCGATCATGCGCGACGCCTGGGATCAGGTGGACAGCGATCCCGACATCCGCGTCGCGATCCTCACCGGTGCCGGTGGCGCGTTCTGCGCGGGGATGGACCTGAAGGCGATGAGCTCGCAGCATCCGGGAGACACCGCCTCCGCCGGCAGCTGGGACCCGGCCTACCTCCCCGCGCTGCTGAAAGGGCGGCGACTGGCCAAGCCGCTGATCGCGGCGGTCGAGGGCCCGGCTATCGCCGGTGGCACCGAGATCCTGCAGGGCACCGACCTGCGCGTGGCCGGAGAAAGCGCCAAGTTCGGCGTGTCCGAGGCCCGCTGGGGCCTGTTTCCGCTCGGCGGTTCCGCGGTGCGCCTGGCCCGACAGATCCCGTACACCGTGGCCGCCGACCTGCTGCTGACCGGTCGACACATCACCGCCGCCGAGGCCAAGGAAATCGGCCTGATCGGCCACGTCGTCCCCGACGGAACCGCCCTCGACAAGGCCATGGCCCTGGCAGCCCAGATCGCCGACAACGGCCCTCTCGCCGTCCAGGCAATGCTGCGCACCCTGCGCGAAACCGAGGCCATGCCGGAGAACGAAGCATTCCCCATCGAGGCGAAGATCGGCATCGAAGTATTCAAATCAGCCGACGCCAAGGAAGGCCCCCGAGCCTTCGCAGAAAAGCGCAAGCCCAACTTCACCGGCACATAAAACCCGCCACGACCGCACCCCCAGCCCCCACCATCACCGGCACATAAATCCGCCACCTACCGCACTCCCAGCCCCGCACACCCGACCCATAGGGAGGGTCCGCCGCGCAGCGGCGGTAGCGGCCCGGCCGCGAGTTAGCC
>NZ_JBHXRG010000041.1:0-38372 GCF_042716995.1 Nocardia sp. NPDC058640 | reverse complement strand
GTCAATGGAATTCCCCACTCGCTGGGGAGTTTTAGTGTCCGCGAATGTGTCATGTTTCGTGACCGCGAGCGGGGAGACCTACATGGCCATTGACAGCTGATCTCGCTGTAGGGCAGATCGCCAGCGACTGATCACACTGGATGGCTTGGATCCCGATGTCGGAAACGCCGGATTCGACAGGTGCCAAAGGCCAAACGGCGAAGTCGTCGCCGGGTGATCGCCGACACATGGTTAGCCACGCCTCAACATCGATCGTGGATCCGGAGTCGCAAGCCGACTGCAGTACCTCGCCGTCTTGTCACCATCGACTTCCATCTGGGCCGTGCGGGCTCCAGCCTTCGAGGAACGGTTTGAGATCCTCTGGCTGGGGGTCCGGTACGACGGGCACAATTCTCGACAAATTCCTGATGGGATCCAGGTGATCAACCCGCAGTTCAGCCTCATCGAGCTGTCGCATGATGTTGTCGCGAAGCTTGCCCTCATACCGTTCGGCATGCTCCCTGGCCGCTGCCAGGAACTCGCGGTGCTGATTCACGAGCTGCCACTCACGCGCACGATCCTTGAAGTGCCCCCACCTAGCGTTCTCGGCGTACCGCTCAGTCGCGACCGACATGGCACCCTTCCAGCGCACTAGCCGCTCGGCCTTCTCCCGCTCGCGCGTCCGCTGACGCCAGTCAGCGCGCAGAGCGTAGATCTCCAGCGCTCGGAATACCTCCGGGACCTTATCTTCGACTTTGATTGACTTGGCGTCGCGGTAGTGGTCACCGTTATACCCACATCCTGGCCCGCGAACGACAACCTCGAGCTTGCCCGTGCTGACAAACTCCCACCCCCGAGTCGCGATCCATCCAGGCACCGACTTGCGTTCATTCCACGGCAACGCCGGCACCTTCGCCGTACCCCGCACAGATATTTCCTTGATCTGAACTCCGTAGGCACCGTCGGGTGCCCGCAATACCAACTGTCCCGTGACCGTCTCGCCCGCTTGTCTGGCTTGCCAGCCCTTTGCCGAGTCTGGTGCCTTTGCGTCGATTCCACGTTCAGCCGCCTCGATCGCTAGGGCCTGCAGAATCCTCGCCGCACGAGGAATGTGCTCGCTACTGACATACTGCCAATCCTTGTCGTCGAGGAAGGCCCGCACCGCAGGATGAAACTTGGCGATGCGCTCGGGAACCGGAACGGCGCGGGGTTCAACCAAATCGTCGAAGTGCTCGGTCAGCACAATCGCGTGCTCATCAGATCCGAAACCCCCGATCCGAATCACTTCCAGCTTCTTTCCTTTCGGCCGGGCAGACGACTTCAGACTGCGGTCGACGAGAAGTCGATGAGCGTCCGCGGCCTCGCGCCCCAGCTCAAGCACGAGTCGGCCTTCTGCGGCCAGGACCCGTGCGATCAGCTGATCCACTTCGGAATCATCCGGAACTACATCCGCTGACTGCCACTGCCGACCGGCTTCGGTGATGGCCGCGGCCCAGGTCGATCCTTTCCCGCTGATGGTGATCAGTCCTCGCCGTTCCAGCGCCCGCGCGACGACCCGATGCTGATGATCAGCAAAGACACCGTCGGGGCAGCCTCCACGGACCCATTCGAGAACGTCGATCTGCTTCTGATTCAACCGCACCGGGACCTTGCTCATGTGACCGTCCTCGCTCCTGCATGACATTCCAGCCGAGGCTCCGGCTGTCCATTCCTGTGACTATCCCTGCACCGCTAGCCAACCAGCTACCCCCAACGCCGACCGCGATTTTTGATATAGACGACGTCCCGCTCGTGCGGTGGGATCGCCTCGTCGACGCGGCAACCTACTCGAACTCGGCGCTGCCACGTATGTCGACAAAGACCGACTCCTGCGGAACCTCGATGACAGAGGCCCCAGCCCAGCGGACCCACAGGGCGACATTCCCGGCGTCGGCTTCGGCGACGAGCTTCTTCAACGACCATGCCTTATTTGTGCGGTCGATCTCGATCGCTACCGCAGGTGTCCATCGTCCGCGCGTGCAGAGCAGGTCCAGCCGCCCTCGGAAGGGGCCAGCCACTGTCGGCCTCGATATTCGAGCAGGAGATTCCGTCGTTACCCTCCAACCTTGGATGCGAGCCCAGCGGACTATTTGCTCGGTAACGAGCCTCGTCGCTGCCGGTGCCGCTAGCCCCGACAACCGAATCGGCCACAGGTGCTGTCTCAGTGACACCGCCCAGCGGTCCGCCTCATCTCTCCCCGTCACACGCAACACCCTACGAACGGCCACCGACAAGATTCAGTCTGCCGCCAGGGACGCCTGGACTAGTGCCTACCACGCGCCTCGGATCCGCGCGGGTGATCCAGGTTTCGAAAACAGCCACATCGACGTTCGCATCTACGCAAGAGGCAAAGGTCGACGGGTCGAGCGAATGTTCTTGCCGCCGTGGCCATCCACACCATGGACTCGCTGCGAACCACTCGGCGTGACGGCCTATCTCAGCCATGGGACTCCCCTCGAATCGTACGAGCTGACCAAGAAGGATCACCGGTGGCAGAAGGACGTGGAGCAAATCCGCAAGCACGTGAAAGCCCAGGCCGAGCAATGGAAAGCCGAAGAGTCCGCCGACCCCGAGCTCAAGCAGGACCGGCAGGACAATGTCGTACGGGTTCTGAAGATGAGGGCGTCTTGGCCTAAGACGCCCGACCACGAGCTCATGCGCTGGCGTATCCGACTGTACTGCGGTCACATACACGAAACCAGCCGACACAGCACCATCGAAAGCCCGGTCCTACACGGCAGCTCGTCAACCGAGTGCACTGAATGCGGCCGCAATCCCGCAGAGATCGTGGCATACGAGCCGGTCGGCCTCAAAAGCGGACAGCCGGTACCGCAGCCAGGTCCACTCGCCACGCCGCCGAAACCAACCCGAAAGCAGCTGGAGAGCCAGCTCGCCGAGCTGAAGGCCGAGGTAGCCGCGCTGAAAGCAGCGCGGCACTGACAGCCGTCAGGGCACTCCTGAACCTCGCTTACGCAGGCTGAAATGTTGGTCATCCTGGTGCCTGACCGAGGACGAATCGCTCGCCATCGAAATTGTTGCTCGGCCAGCAGTGTCCGCACCAACCACGTCACCTGAATCATCCCCTGTTACTGGGACTATGCCGCAGGGCTTACCCAAGTGACCGCAGGTACCACACCCGGAGATGAACCACCTGCGGCCACTTGCTGAGGGGATATCGGTGCAAAAATCTACAGGCCATATTCAGTTGTGATTGCGCGGTCCACTGACGACGGTAGGCGAACGGCGCGCCTTCTTAAAACACCGGGGAGCGCCTCCGAGTTGGTCTGCGAAACCAGACCTCACGTGGGTTTTCATGCGCCAGAAGTGCGCCGGATGACCAACGACGATCGAAACGTGTCAGTGGTGCCTGGTACGAAGGCAACGGTACGTAGCGGTTCGATCTCGAGGATGGAACTTGATGAGTACGAACAGATCCCGCGCGACGGTGGCAACCGCAGCGCTACGGGCTGCAGTAGCCTGGTCACGGCGGCAGGAGGAGCCGCGCGCGTGGCGTGAGGTCGCGCGTATGACCGGGGTGATAATGCAGGCCCGCGGTCCGGGTGTCGGCCCAACCACGCCGGCGGACTTGGTCGCGGCGCTGTTCCGACCCCTAGAAAAACTCCTACCAGAGCCTGCGGAGCCGTCGGAGTTGGACACGGTGGTGCTGTTGACAGGTGATGGCGACCTGAGTGACGCTGCTATCGAGATCGCGTGCGACTACAACCAAGCCCTCTTCGGTCCAGACGCTGATCCTGCCGTCGAGTGGTTACCCCGATGGGCGTGGCAGCGTAGCGAGCAGGTCGAACGGCAGTTGTTCATGAGTCTGGTCCAGGACGGTGACCAGACGGCCTATACCGCCTCGCGTCGGTTCGTTGTGGAGCAGCCCGCTGGGGACATGCGCGTGTTGATCGACAAGCGGACGTCGGCCGCAACGTATGCCGGCGCGCGGCAGGTTGCCGAATATGTCGAGATTCCGAAAGACCGTCAGTTCCGGTTCGGCTCGGGCGCAGAGGAAGCGTGTTGGTGGCGGTGTCCGGTGTGCCAGTGGCCGATGCGAGTACAGCCTCCAGAGGTCCGATGCAGCTATGCCCCGCATGGGTCACGGTTTCGACTGTTGAGCGGCAGCGGCGGCGTGGCACCCGAGTTGGTCAGGACCTCGACGAGCCGGACTGCGGTCCCGGAAGCACAGCCCGTCGCCGGGGCTCGGTGCGTGGAACCTGCGGTATGGCGATTCATCACCGTGCCGGGGATTCCAGAAGTCGAACTTGAGCGCCTCGAAGATCAATTTCCGGGGACCGAGGTGGAACTGTGGCCGGTCAAGGACACCTTCGATGCTCTGGTCACAGCCCCTGATGGGCGGCGATGGACGGTGGACGTGAAGGACCATGTAGATCCGCGTCGAATCATCGACGACCCGCCCGCCGCTCAGCACATCGTCGTGCCGAAGTACCGCAAGGGCCAAGTCGACCAGATCAGGCGACAACTGCCGGAGAAGTCGGTGTGGACGATGAACGGCTTCGTCCGACAGGTTGGCGACCATATTCGAGGCGGTGAGCAGCAGTGAGCACACCACGCGATCAGCGGCGTCGGGGACGTCACTCCGACGAGCCGGACTACGCGGTAGCAATCCCGGTGGTGCGAGGGGCGCTCGCACTGGCCGCGTTGTTCTTCTGCCGGACGACCGATGACGGTCGCAGATATGTGCGGATCAAGGACGCGTTGTTCTTTCTGTCCGGCCAAATGGACAAGTGGTCGCACTGGCCGACCCTCCCGATCGAGGACAAGGCCCTGGTCGCGCGGTTGCTGCGGTGGCGACCGGTCGAGATGGCCAACCGCACCGCGTTCACCGATCTGGTGGAGGAATTGATCCCCGACCACATCGCCGACTTCCGAGTGATCGACGAGGAAACCGTTCTTGTCGAGATCGGCGGTTCGGCCCGGCAGGTAGCGGAGGAATGTGCTCAACAGTTGCGCCTGGAACGCGAAATGCTCAGCCGCCGAGCGCAAACCGTCGCCAACAACGGCGAATACATCACCTGGATCCGTGGGCTCTCACCAACGTCAGGCGTCGTCGAGGCGAGCTACACCTTGGCGATGTCGCCAAGTGTCGAGCCGGAGACACCGATCGCGCTGGAACCTCCCGCGTCGGCAGACGAGGTAGCAATCCCGGTTGATGATCTTTTTCGGTTCGCCACCGTCCTCGACACGGCTCTTGGACAGCGACACCGCGTCGAGTCGATGGAGCGGATCTTCACCAAGATCCAATCTGATCCGGGCAACCGGGTCGACGGCCATTGGGTACTGCCCGCCGGAGCGACGCGCCTGTTCAACGCACCAACTGGAGTGGGTAAGAATGTCCTCGCCGAACTTGTTGCCTGCTGGTGCGCGCAGCACGAAATGGTCACCACGGTTCTCGTTCCCAAGAACGCGGTTGTCGTGCAGATTGCGCACGCGATCGAGGTAAGCCTGAAGATCCTCGAAATCTCCGGTGAGGTGGCACCGTTGATGTCGCCGTTGTCGATCGCGAGGGAGGCCGAAGCCGCAGTTACCGGAACACAGCGCGGCGATCTCGGCGAATGGGCTTACACGCGGATGCACTACGGCTGCGCGTTGCCCGCGGCGGCCCACACCGAGCGTGCGGTGGACGCATGGGACCCTGGCTCGGAGCCCTGCGTGAAGCTGCGCAAGATCCGCGACGACGGCACAGCCAGCGCTGGTCAGTACCAATGCCCATGGAAGCCGTCGTGCGGGAAGTTCCGCCTAGCTCGCCAAGCGTGCCGGGCCGCCGTGATCGTAACCAGCCACATCAACTTCTTCGCCGGTCGCCTGCACGTGCCGGTCGTGATCGACGGTCGGATCGAGGAGAACCCTGCCGTCGAGAACGTACTTCTGCACCGCAGCCATGTAGTCCTCATCGATGAAATCGACGCCTTCCAAGCCAGCCTCATCGGCCACAGCGCCCACGGCTTGCAACTGGCCAAACGGCGTGGAGCTCCGTTATCTCCATTGCGGCAGTTCGACAGCGAGTTCAACGACGGAGCGCTGGGGCGTATCGGCACCCGCGTCGAGGGCCGAATCCACGCAACACTCGCCCAGGCACGGTTTCTCGCCGAGAACTACAACAGGCACTTGGCAGCAGGCCATTTCCGCCGATCAGGCAACGGGATTTCCGGCGGGCATCCGATGTTCGGGCGGTGGTTGTTGCCGCGCCGATGGGACTCGTGGTTGGCCGCGACCCTGTTCAACCTGCCAGAGGAGACGCCGCCGGGCAGGCATCACTACGACACCTTGGAGGCGATGTTTCCACTGTCGAGCAGCGGATCCGCGCTGCCCGAGTGGCTCGAACCGATCGCCCGCATGCTCGAACAGATAACCAGCCCATCTCAAGGCGACGATCTGTTCGATGACGGCTGGCAGATGATCTTCGACCTGTTGGGCGGAACTCCCTATGAGGACAGCCGGCTCGACGACGAGAACACTCGCGCGATGGCCACCGACCGGCTCATCCGCCGCGCCCATCTGGAACCGTTGCGGAAGTTGCTGTTCACTTTCGTCTACACCGCCCCACAACTACACGCCTCCGGCGTTCGAGCGGCTGGCGAAATCGCCAGTGCGCTCGGCCAATACGCCACCTGGCGCGCGGTTCCGTACGGGCCGATGGGACGGGTTCTGTTCGCGTTCACCGAAATACACGACGAGGACCGGCCTTTGGACACCGCGCTGCGAGTCAGTGGCTTCGGCGGTGATCCACACACCTACGTGGCAACGCTCGGCGAACTCACCGCGCTGGCCTACACCGGACAGCCACGTATCGTCGTGGGTCTTTCAGCGACTGGGTACTTTCCCGGTGCCCCGCATCATCATGTGCTGGCGAAGCCAACCTGGTGGGTGCCCGATGATGCCACCGGGGGCATCGCCATCCACGCTGCGCCCATCTCCGACGAGGAGAAAGAGTTCCTCCGCGTATCCGGAACATACGGTGCCAAGCGCAGCGAAATATTGATGCAGCTCGGCAAACGCCTGTGGTCCAAACGCCTCGACCCTGCCCTTGCCGCGCTCACCAGCGATCCCACCACCGCGCACCGCGCTCGACTGCTATTGGCCACGACCGCTTACCAGGGTGCTCATGACCTGGCCCGCGGCATCTCGGCAGCAGGAGTGCCTGCCGAGCAGATCGTTCTCGCCGTTCCGCCCGCCAGCGCCCCGGACGGAACCCGAATGACTGCACAGTGGATCGAGTTGCCCGCAGATAGGCTTGAGGACTTCGGCCGAACCGTCGGCACGATGCCCGGCTCGGTACTGATAGCACCGCTGGCCAGGGCCGAGCGCGGTCTCAACATTGTCGACGAAAACGGCCGGTCATTGATCGGCTCGGTGTGGTTGGTGGTCCGCCCGATCCCGATCCTCGACGAGCCCGCCGAGTTGCTGGCCCACGTCCACAGCCGCGCACACGCCGAGGCCACTCCGACCGAAGACCCTGCCGCAGTCCTGGATCTGATGCGAGTGACTGCGGCCAAACATTTCGACGAGTTGTTCGCCAGCTTGCCCTACTTCAGGTCACTACCATCCGAAACCCAGCTTGCGATCGCCAAAGAGACCCTTAACGGGCTGATCCAACTCGCCGGCCGCGCCAGACGTGGCGGCGACGTCGGCGAAATTCACCTCGTCGACTACGCCTTCCACGACACCAGCGGAAAATCTGACCTTCCGAGCCTGATCCGCCGCATCCGCACCGAATGGGACCGGAACGGACAACTCCAGATGATGCAGTCCCTCTACGGGCAGACACTGGAGGCAATCTTCGACTTTGCCGACCAACGAGGGGACCCAGAGTGACCAAACAACCGGCCGACCTCGACTCCGGCCTCCACACGCTTTGCTATCGCATCGACCCCGGCACGCTGGGCGAACTAGTGGTCTACCCCTTGACCGCCGAATTCCTCGCCGCCTGGGACGGATTCACTCAACGGGTCAAATCGTTGAGAGGACGCGCCGACCACGAGCGATTCACACCGAGCTACTCCGCCCTGGCTACAGCGTTGAGCGCCGCGTCAAACCAGGTCGTTCGCCTGTTCGCGCGCTTTTTCCTGTCGTCGGAGGACACCTCGAATGGAGTCGTGGCGCTCATGGTCAGCGCCAGCGCTATCGCCCCCTGGACGCTGACCACCGCGGTGCGCAAATTCGAGCAGCTGTCTGTAGGCGATACCGGTGCCGACACGTTGGCCCCACTGCTGAGCAGTATCCAGCCACAGTATCGGCCGCTGAGCGAGTTCATCACCACCAACCCGCACACCGGTGTCGTACAGGCACCGGGCTGGATCTTCGACGCCGCACGATGGACTCTCGCCGCTCGCATCGCGGCAGAACCGATGTTGATCGACGGCTACCTCCCCGTCACCTTCCGACTCGATACGGAAGGTCACCTCGTCGCGTACGACGACGCGCTGACCCGCGCCTCCAAGAACAGCGTCGGTCACGCCACCATCCACGTATCAACCAAGATCATCACCGTCCCCGGAGCAACCGGCCTATACCTGCGCTTGGACGCTCACGTCGCCCGCCACCCGTATACGTGGAGCTTCGTCAAGAACGTGTGGCTCGACCGCGGCGATCCCGCCTTGCCGATCGTCAAGCTCCCGATCTTGTCGCCCTATCCGGCAAAAGGGCGCGACCATCCGGTATTCAAGGGGTATACCGCCGAAGTCGTCGAGTCCTGCGGTCTGGATCCCATCACTCTGCCCACCGAGTTCGGTGCCATGGTCGGCACCGTCCGGCCCATCGGCAAGCCTCGTAAGCACTCGATCGGCAAGGGCCCCGGCGTGCGGTTCCTCTACCAGCTCGGCCAGCACGTCACCCGCCAGCTCGCTACACCGCCGCTGCGCTACGCCAAAACCCCGATCACCGTCGCAGACCACATCACCGGACCCATCCCCCCCGACCAGCTCGACGACGCGATCGCTGCGAGCGGAGTCGACCGTTTGCGGCTCGTGGGCCTGTACTCCACACCAGGCGTGCGCCGCCGCATGATCGACGTCCTCGCCGCCTATTCACCGTCACCAGACCATCCCCTAGCCGGAATCGACGACGACACTCCAGTTGCACTGACTCCACGGCTGAGTGTGGTCCTGCACAAAGCCGAGGCCCTCTTAGCACACACTCCAGGTGCACGCAGCGTGCCAGCGATCCCCTGGCTCGAAGCTCCTGACGGCACCGGCGTAATCGCTATTGCCGAAACAGAATGGAACCCCGAGCACCCGCCCGAACACGACGCCAAACACCCAGTCCGCCGCGCGCTGGCTAACGTCGGCGTCGTCGTTCAGTTCCTGAACTCGAACTGGACACTGCCCAAACCGCGCAAAACCAAAGTCAAGGGCGTCGTCCGCATCATCGAGGCAAAGGACGAACCCGCGATCGCCGCCGGCCGAGACTTGCTCAGACAAGCCGGACTCATCGACAACCGACTTGCTCGCGCCACCACCAAAGCGACCATGAAGGGTCGGCTCGATCGCGATGCCACACTCGTCGGCATCCATATCCGCCAGCACACCCCCCGCCGGGGCAGCGGAGCACGAACACGGCTTGTGATACGTCTCGTCGCCATTCACGCCAGCCCCGACCTCACCAAACCCTGGCGCGTGGAAACCTTCAGCGATCAATACCAGCGGTGGATGCCCTACCGCATCGGCAACCTCGCCCACCACACCGGAGACCTAGGCACCGACAAACTCACTCGCGAGTACAAGCACAACCCAAAGATCCGGGATCTTGTCGAAGAATCGCTCACCGCCGCAAAATTCGACCGCGACAAGCCACTGGTGATCTTCGTCGACGCCCAAGGTTGCAAAGGAATCTGGCCCGGACTCAACGACAGCACCTTCGGCACCGGGCTGTTGCCGGGCGCGACCCTCGCCCACCCCGACCTGGCCGTAGTCCGGTGCGCCAATGGCGACAGGGTCGCCCAACCGACCCACCGCGGCCACGGCGGCACCAGCGCCGACCCCCACCAGCCGGATCTGCCACGCGCGTCGCTGTACGAGCACGACGAAGACGGAACATTCAGCTGGCTACTCGCCCAACCCACCCGCACATATCGAGCCGGGGCGATGTCGGCTCGCGCTGGCGGTGCCTACACCCGATGGACCGTCCCAGACGACAAGCAGGCCCTCATGGGAAAGGACTGGCACGGCCTGACCGCCATCGAGATCGCTGTCGCCGCAGCCGGATCCTGGCCCGAACGCCACCTTGCGGCACTCACTGCACGCCTGTGCCAACAAGCCGCGTCGTGGGACGACCGAACCCAAAGTCCGACACCGCTCCACCTCGCTCAGCGGCCAGACCTCGACCACCCTCAACGAGCAGAGTTGCCCGAGGAAGCGGACGAACCCTAGGGTCTCGAGCTGTAAACATGGCTTAGCTTGACAGCGGAACAGGCGAGGCAAAACCACCTCGACCGCTAACCGACTGGACCGAACCTCGGCCTTCCGCTTCCATGCTCGATGCGCTCGGCTCGGGCAATACATGACACGTCCAGCGAGTCAAGGCGCGCGACCCGCCCGGACGTCATGTAAGAATTCGGGGTGCCTGTGTCTCCGAACCCCGAATCGACCGGCAATCCAGACGGGCGCTCCCCCGCGTCCAGCCGACTTCCCGGGCGTGGCGACCTCAGGGACATGCTTCTAGAGGCCTTGGACGGGCTCTACACCTTTGATTCATTCCATATAGATGCAAATACGCACGAACGGACCGTAAGCGCGCACTTGGCGCGCCATCTGATTTCGGTTGTGCACGGTCGTAATTACACGGTCGATGTCGATTCTGACCACAACCGCATGGGACCCCGCTCGGCGGTCAGCGGACCTGTCGACTCCGCACCCGAAAGTGATGGCGGCAATCAGATCACCAAGCGGGTGACGGATGACGATGGTGTCGAACGCGACGTGTTTCCCGATGTGATCGTCCACAGAC
The DNA here is from genome assembly GCF_042716995.1 of Nocardia sp. NPDC058640. NCBI lineage: Bacteria > Bacillati > Actinomycetota > Actinomycetes > Mycobacteriales > Nocardiaceae > Nocardia > Nocardia sp. NPDC058640. The sequence goes on along the minus strand of NZ_JBHXRG010000041.1, from coordinate 27,389 downwards.
GCACGTCCACCACGTGCAATCTGCTGGCGATCGAGGTCTGCAAGGCGGACAGTAGCACCGCCAAACAGAAGAGGGATCTGACGAAACTACGACATTACGGAAGGCAATTGGGCTATCAGAAAACAGTTCTTGTTGTTCTCGAGCGCCCGCCCCTCTGGCAATGGCTCGAGCCGGGGGCCTCTGACGCGAGGAACGAACTCGCCTTGGAACCGGTACCGCTGGATACGTCCGCTCCGCAAAGGGGCTTGAGGTAGGTCCGACCGCACGATCCCACACACAGCGCGCGGCACCCACGTAAACCTGTGTGCCGCTACGTACGCCGGCTGCCCAGACGCCGAGCAAGATTGTTCGTCTCCGAGCTCGGCTTGGCACCGATGGCCGCCAGACGTCCTTGAAGGAGCACGAGCGTGCGGTCGATCATATTGTGCTCATTCAGTTTTGCGTACAGGCGCAGCGCCTCGCGGTAGAGCTGCTCGTTCTGGGGATCGATATCGATGGCGGCTTCGAGAAGATCGAGTGCTGTGCGCGGGTCCTCACCGTGGGCCGCGCGCGCCAGCGCACTGTAGGCGTTGACGGTGTCACGACGAGCAGTCTCACGGATCGGCGCGATCCAGTCGGTGGCTATGTCGACACAGAGAAGCCCGCTGCGCGCCGAATCGACGATGTGGCGGTAGGCGGTCTCGCGCTCCGCATCGCCGGCTGCGAGGCGGCGGGCTCGCACGGCCGCGGCGAAGTCCCAGTAGTCCACGGTGGCGACTGCCGGATCGAGTCGATAGCGGAGTTTGTCGTCAGCCAAGACTTCGGTGATCGCACCTGCTGTTGCCGTTTCGACGGCGCTACACAGTCTGCTCAGGGTGATCGCGATCGCGTTGGCTGCGCGGCTGGGGGGACTCTCGCCCCAGAGGGCATCGATTAGCGCGTCGCGTGACAGACCACGGGGGTGCGTAGCCAGCAACGCCAATACTTCGCGGCTGCGCGGCTGGAGGCCTGCCGTGATCTCGACGCGGTCGTTGTCCGCGACCGGGCTAGCGGAGTTCGGGTTCGTCCTCCACACGCGGAATGGCCCGAACACCTCGATTGTCAGGGGCAAGTGTGGCATTGGTGTATCGACCTCCGCTGAGGCCTTCCGCACCGACAGAGTTGCCACATCGTCCGGAGAACTTGGCGCGCTCAGTGCGGCAAACCTGCTGCACTCCAGCTCGAGGTCCTGAGGACGAACATCCGAATCGGCTTCGGCGAGATGGGGCTGAGGGGTTGTTGGCCCGGGATCGGTGATCTGGTAGACGGTGGGTGTCTGGGGCGTTCGCCGCACGCCAAAGCATCGTCCCCACCTTCGCCCAAGTCGATGTCGAGTATCGGCGTCCGCAGTTGTTACCAGTGGCGTCGCCTTGACCAGCTGCGTACGCAGCTCCTTGGCCATGCTGCGCGCCGCCGTCGTCAACGTATTGCGTCCCGGCCATGGTTGGTCGGCATCCACGAGCGCACGGGCGTGGCGCCAGCGCACCGGCAGCGTGCCGAAGACCGGAACGCCGAGTCGATCGGCGAAATCGGCTGGGCGTTCAGCGCTGATGAGAACGACCGCGCAGCGACGGCTGTTGTCGGTGATCGCTCGAATGCGGTTCCCGGCAAGTTCGGGGTCGGCGTGGTCGGCGCGCACGACCACGATCAGCATGTCGGCACCAGTCAGGATCGGGCGCGCGGGCGAGCTGTCGTCGGCGGTGCCGCAGTCGACGATCATCGTCACGTCGTCGACGTGCGGTGCCTTGGTCGTTCTCGCTGTGGCGATCGGGGCCTGGAGTGCCGAGCGGACTTTCGCCGGGTCGGTCGGTGCGGCCAAGACCGCTACCCCGGTCGAGAGAACTTGCACATGCTCGAGCAGCCGGGCGATCGTCGGTCCGCCGGCCGGATGCGGTTCAGTTGTGAAGCTGGCGAGGCCGATGCCGGGATCGGCGTGGCCGAGTTCGGCGAGACATCCTCCTGCTGGGTCAGCTTCGACGACGATGGCCCGGTCTCGCTCGGGCCATGCGGTGGCGAGCGCGACCGCGGTGGTGGTCACGCCGGTTTGCGGTCCAAGGCCAGTTACTGCGACAAGCATCGTGCACCACCACTTTCCGTTGGTCGTTCCCGCTGGTTACGTCGTTGAATTCGTACGGCTCAGCCTGCTGCGATCGCGGTGATGACGGCGCGGCCGTCTATGTTTGTTGTTGAGATTCGTTGTTGCCAAGTCGATTCAGGTGCGGTCGGCGAAGTCTCGGTCGCTTCTACCGAGTACAGCCCGGGGATGAGAAGTCGGATTCGTGCGCAGTACAGCGTTCCGGGTGCCACGGAGTCGATGCCCGCCTGGATCGTCGTCGTGCCCGGAACGGCGGCACCTGGGGCGACGAAGCTTCGTGCGCGTTCTCCGTCACGTGCGTGGTAGTACGACGCCTCGAACGCGGCGATGACTTCGGCGCCTGAGCTCGGCTGACGACCCGGGCCCAGAAGTGCCGCCTCGGGATCGATTGCGGGGGCTTCGCAGCCTGGACCGCTGCCGGTGACTATCGACTCGGACTCAGGGACCGGCGGCGGATGCACCGGAGCCACGGTGGAGCCGACCGGGTCGGTACCGGTCACCGGGTTGTCGCTGTGCACCATGCCGATCGCACCGCCGAACCCGATCATGGCGACCGCGACCGTTGCCCATACCGACCGCTGGCGCAACCTCGGACGGCGGGCCGATGACGTGACCCACTGAGCGCGATCGCCCCGAGGGAGGGTGTCGACCTTTGCCGGGAGCCAGTTCGCTAGTTCGAGACCGCTCGGCGAACTTCGACCGAGTCGAGGTTCGCTCTCTGGCTCCGTCGGGCCTTGCCTCTCGTCGTCCACGATGATTCACCCCGTCCCGTTCAGTGACCCGATGCGGCCCAGTCCGCCAACACTGAATCCACAACCGCGCCGGCTTCCACTACCGCGACCTCGGCAATCGCCTCCGCCGCAACTGCCACCGCCTCGAGGACGGCCCCGACCTCAGGCAGCATCGGCGCGACGACCGGCTCGAAAGCCTCGACGTACGGACCCGAGTCGACGTCGTAGCCGGTCACCTCGGCGACCACCGGATTGTCGAAGACCGCAGTCGTCGTGGCTTCGATGTCGTCCCATGTGGGTTCGTAGTCGACGACTTCCGCCGTCGCCCACTCCGATTCGACAGGGAAAGGCTCGGCAACCTCGGTCACGAGCGGCGCAGGATTTTCCACATACGTCGGCTCGATGACCGGTTCGGGCGCCCACGTCGGCTCGACGACCGGTTCGGGTACCCACCTCGGCTCCGATTGCGTCACCACCGGCGTCGTGTACATCGGTTCCTGCGGGGTGTAGACCGGTTCCGTCCAATTCGGTTCGAACACAACCTTTACCGGTGCTGGTTGAGGCACGTACTGCGGTGTCGGCTCGATCGTCGGCCGCGGTGGACTCCAGACTGGCTGGTCCGCAACAGGCTCCGGGGTGACGATGTCGACCGGCGTGGGCGGATCAACCGGCGGGCCAACTGGTTCGACTCGGGGCGGAGTCGGCGCTTCGGGCGCGGTGACACCGATCTGTCCCGGTACCGGATCGGCGATCACCCCGGCCTGTCCGTCGGGTCCGGCATGTGCCGCCGGGAGCGCGAACAGCATTCCCGCCAACGAGGCAACTGACGCCATCAGGACCGGCCGACCGACGCTGCTCCCCAAGCCTGACAGCCACCGATGGTGTCGCACGTGGCCACGCTGTCCCACAGCGGGGATAACGCCACCAATAGCGTTGCCGCCCAGCGCAGTCCAAAGCGCACCAGGCTGCAACGCCGAGACATGGACGGTGTGAACCGCCAATCCGCGAGCCTGGAGGTAATCCGAAATCACGACCGCTCGCCCTACCACGGGCTGAGCGACCCGCGTCGGTGCGACCGCGACGATCACCGCCGAATCCGCTCCCACCGGCGGAATGTCAGGGATTCCGAGGTCGAGCCGGGTAGCCGACTCACCGAACAACACCGCGTCGCCGCGCAGCCACACCACCCACAAACTGACCGCACTGTGCCCCGTGCCCGCCTGACGTTCGGCCGCGACCAATGCCGCCGAGATCACGTCAAACGAGTGCCTGCGTGAAGTCATCGCCTTCTCCGTTCTGCTCGGTCGCGATCAACGCCCCTCAGATCAGGCCCGGTCGCGAGTTGACCACTCAAGGCTAAGTAGATACGAGGTAGATTTCAAGCAGAAATGAGGTATTTTAGATACTGAGGTGCAACAGCCTCTCGACAGACGGGCATGCGACGCCGGTTCCGATCAGTTTCTAAGTAGAATTCAGGTGGTGGGTATGCACGACGAATTCTTCGCTCGCGCGGTACACGACCGACGTACCACGCTCGGACTGACAATGCTCGAGGTCCGTGAACGGGGCGGACCCGCGGTCCCGACCCAGGTCGAAGCCGAGCGCGGCGCCTTGCGGGCAAACGTCAAGCCCAGCACGTTTACCAAGTTCGATACCGGACTCGGCTGGATGCCTGGCTCCGCCGTCGCGGCCTACCGCGAGGGCCACCAACCCGCGACCACCGCACAACAGCCACCCTCGCGGACACTCGAGCCGGGCGCCAACGCTGTCGCGATCGAGCTCGAGCAGATCCTCGGCTTGCTCGACGCCCAACGCGAGCTCCACACCAGCCTGACCTCGACATCGGACCGAGCGATCCCCGAGGCCATCGGCCGGCTGGATCAAGCCGTCTCCGCGATCGTGGGCCCCTTCGTCACCGACATCCTCGAACGCAATCGCGACCAGCACACTCACCCGTTGATCGAGATCGCGTTCGCCGAGGCCCTGGCCGCACCGGTCAGCACCGATGCACCCGAGTCCACTGAACGGCTGTACCGCCGATGGCTCATCGGACGGGCCGACGCCCTCGACGAGGCCACCCGACAGCAGTTCGAACGCCGGTACGAAGGGCGGATCCGGACTCCCTGAGACACTCGGCAGCTCCGCAGCCAAGTCGAAATCGGCACACGCGAATGCGCAGATGATCCGCCGCTCAGCACAACGGTCTCTGGCTCGATATCGTCACCGCGTGAGTGACTTGCCTTCTGGCCTAACACCTTTGGAACTGGCGATCTATGTGCGCGCACAAATCAAGGACGGCCATGCGTACGCTCGGCGACGCAAGCATGGATTTCGGCGGCGGGCTGTCGCGCTACGGGTGACGGTGGTGGCGTTATCGGCGGCATCCACGATCATTCTCGGACTTCAAAACCTTGACCCTTGGACTGGGACCGCATTCGGGCTGATCGCAGTCGTGACGGCCGTAGGTGCGTTGGAACCATTCTTCGCCTGGCGGCCACTCTGGGTCGCAATGGAGAAGGCTTCGTACCGCTTCAACCGCTTGGGCGACGCCCTGGAGTTCTACGTCGCGACGACGGCTGCGGATCAACTTGATCCGCAGCGAGTTCGCCAGACATTCGATGAATACCAGCGTATCTGGGAAGACCTCGGCACCAGCTGGCTGAGATTCCGGGAGCAAGCCGATCAGTGACCGTCACTGTGGTGGAGCCTTGACCACGGTGATAGATCCGCTTGATCGTGGCCTCAGGCCAGGAAACCACGAAGATTTACCCGGGTCAAGGCTCGATCGATCTCCGAGACATGGAGTCGCTCGACCGGCCGATGGGCGGGAATTCCGATCGTCCAGTGCGTCGCAATGCCTACCGTCAGGTCTCATACTGGACCAGGACCAACAGATGCATCCCGACGCCATCTATAGATAAGTAGGACCGACATTGGTTCGACATGATGCTGAACATGAAGCCGCCGCCCCGTACACGCGGGCATTCCTGATGGTCTACGACGCCTGGGTGATCCGGCTGAGCAACCGATTCGCTTGGCAATGCGACGCCAAGGTCATGCTCGACCTCTACAACCAGCACCTCGGCCACCGCCACCTCGAAGTCGGCCCCGGCAGCGGCTGGTACCTCGCCAACACCACCGCCATGCAGCCCGGTCCGGCGCACATCACGCTGATGGACCTGAACCCGACTCCCCTATCGTTCACCGCGCGACGGATAGAGGCGGCCGATCGGGTGGTGGAGTCGGTCTGCGGAAGTGTCCTGGATGCGGTGCCAGCCGAAGCCGGGACCGGGTATGAGTCGGTCGGGATCAACTTCGTCTTGCACTGTGTACCTGGCAACTTCGCGGAGAAGGGGGTGGCGTTTCGCCACCTCGCCAACATTCTCGGCGACGAGGGCGTGCTGTTCGGATCCACGATACTCGGACGACGCCGAACGCCCCGAACCCTCTTCGGCCGCGCCCTCACGGCCGTCTACGGCAGGGTAGGCGCGTTCAACAACCGCGACGACGACCGCGACGAACTCGAAGACGCCTTGAAGGAGGCATTCGGCGAGTACAGCATCACCGATGTTGGAGACGTCACGCTATTCACGGCTCGACGACCTCGGCGCTGATCATGCCGACACTGACAGACTGACTCCGGACCCGAAGCTCGCTCATCGCGAGTACCCGGCAACGGGGCCGATCATTTGGCGCTCGTTTACGTAGCCCACGGCACGGCAGGCGGCCAAAAATCTCAATGGAGTACCCGCCGTGGCTAAGGCTCTGCCAGAATTGACGGTCGAGTCCGCTCGGAGAAAGCGCAAATGACCTAGCCTGATACTTCACAGCAGAATCGTTTACGGGGGGAACTTGACCAACTTCCACAAGGCGAAGAAGTCGGCGGCGGTGCTGAAGCACGAGATCCTCGACCAGTACGCGTCGCCTTTCGCGAGCAAAACCGGTCTCTGGTCAGTCGACCATCGCGTGGCCTTCATCGATGGGTACGCAGGACCAGGCCGCTACGACGATGGCGAGGAAGGATCCGGCGCCATGCTGCTTCGTAAAGCGCACGAATCCGCCAGTTGGACCTCGCCGCGTCAGGTCGAGCTTCATTTCGTGGAGAAGGAAGCGGAGTTCGCGACTCGGCTGCGCCAGGTTGCCGCCGAGGAGGGTATGGGCGTCGAGTGCACGATCGACGATGGTGACATTTCGAAGCATCTTCCGAGACTGCTGAAGTCCGCCGAAGGAATACCGCTGTTCACGTACCTTGACCCATGCGGACTGATAATTCCGCTCGATGAGGTCGCCAGCATCTTCAACCGACCTGGCGGAAAGGGGGCGCCAGCGACTGAGGTTCTCATCAACCTCACTGCCCACCTGCGTCGGTTCGGCGGGATACTGACCAGTGACAACCCCGTCGAGGCCTCCTTGAAGCGCATCGATGAAGTGTGCGGCGGGGATTGGTGGAGAGAGGCATGGCTAAAGAAGTGCCCCACCAAAAATGCCTCGGAAGACCAAAAAGCCGCGGCCGAGGCAGCGGTGGTGGAAGGTTACGCCAAGAGGTTGCGCGATCGCGCAGGTAGCGCGGGCACCTGGATCATTGATGTACGCCCGCGAGCTGATCTCAAGCCCCTCTACTACCTCATCTTCGCGACACGGCACGCCGACGGCCTGGTCACCTTCGGTGAAGCAGCATCGCTCGGCCTCAAGGCTTGGCGGAGGTACCACGCCGAAATCGCTGCCGAGGGAACGCTGTTTGCCGATGGTTCTTGGGAAGATGCATGGAAACAGCAGGAGGCGACATTAGACAATCAATGGGTCGCAACGCTCGGTGACCGAATAACCGCTGAGCTAGCAGAAGGTGAGCCATTCAGCATTCTCGAACGAGCAGACGATGTGCTCGGCGATCTCGCCGGTGTAGTCCGCGGTACTCACTTCCGCAAAGCCATTAACAAGGTACGTGCGGAAGGGAAAACGGCAACAGACCCCCAGGGCGTGAGGGATCTATGGAACATGAAAATCATGCCCGCGTAGGCGCGGGCATTTCATTCCACACCCGACCGTCGAGCTCCCTACCGGCGGCCTTGGGCGTCCGACCGCCCCATTGCTTGAAAAAGAACGCAACATGCTGCTCGCCGCATTCGTCACGCAGCTCACGCACCCAGTCCGGATCGAGCGCACGATGCTTCGGACCACTTTCGCCACCTGCGATGAGCCAATGCATCCCGCTCAGGTCTAGCCCCGCAAGCGAGCCAAGCAGAGGCTCGGCCGAGACGAAGCGGGTCGCAGCAGGAACGCGGCGTAATTCGTCCAAGCGCCAAAGCTGTGCGGTCGTCTCCACGCTGACGCCGAGCCAGACGTTGCTTGGCCACGGAAGCACTTCTGCCAGAGTTGCTGCTCGCTTGGGCCGCTTCGTCAGCAACTGGTAGGTGTGGCGCGGGGTGTCTTCCATCACCTGGAAGACGTCTTGGATGAAGGAGGCCGACACCCGCGCGTGGAACAGGTCAGACATGCTATCGACGAAGATAAGCCGCGGAGCCGACCAGCGATGGGGAATGTCCAGCGCTGAGGGATGTTCGGTGATAGCGAAGCCCGGGCCGCTCGTACGCGGGTCGCCATCGCTTTGGTACTTCGAGTTGCCCATCGCCTTGAGCCGCTTCGCCAGCGTCAGGGCGTAACAGTTATCGCACCCCAGGCTGATGCGATCGCACCCGGTCGTCGGGTTCCAAGTCGCTTCTGTCCACTCGATCCCGCTACCGTCCGCCATCTCAACACGGTATGCCAAATCGGAATGCTGTCATAGCGCGATCATCTAAGGAAGCACAGTCTCGGGGTCGCCTATACCACCGCCCACCGTCGATGATCTTGATCGCCACTCAAGTGACCGACTCGATCGACTCGCTGGCTGAGTGGACACATCACCGACCGAAGCGCCGAGTCCACCCCTGATGCGTTTCGAGAACAGTCAGCCGTTGACCACGTGGGTGGAGCCGGATTCGAACATAGATCGACCAGCCAGATACCTTGTGCCGCTGACCATGTCGCTCCCGGTTTAGCACCCGGCACTACCTCTGAGCAAAGGGCGGCGTCAGACCCTCGGCGGCGGCTATACGGCGCGCACACGGCCACGCTGACGCCAGTTCCAACAGCTGCTGAAGATCCGTCCTGGGATCGCGTGCTGCAAGAAGATAGCCCTTGCCTGGTGTCGGATTGGCATTCGACACCAGAGGCGGCCGTCCAGCTGACTTCGCGTCGATAGCCTCGGCAATCTGTACCGCGTAAGGCACAGCCCCGCCCCGACCGTCGATCAACGTATCGGCTGTCGGCACGTACCTCCTGAGCTGGAGCAGGCTGTCATGAATCTCGATGATCATCCGATGCAATCGAGTCGACGGCTCGACATGACCGAGTCCGTCGATGGGGAGCACGATCTCTGGCGTGCTGGCGGTGAGATCTGCCCACAGTGGGTGCAGACGACGGCAGTAGCGGCCGGTGCGGTCCCATCCGATGCGCGCCGTGACCGTACTGACCAGCGGAATCGCGACCACCGCAGAGGCAACGACGTGGGCAATGAAGAAAATCCATGCCTTCCTGATCATCTCGGGGTCGTGAGCCGAGTGGTCACCGATGACTGCTACCGCGGTGATGATCGGGGTGGTGATGGCATCGAGTCCGAGGCAGATGCTCAAGCCCAGCACACCCAAACAGACCACTCGTTCCCGCCACTGGGTCGAGGGGTCGGCGTTGCGGAGCTCGGCGAAGCTGATCCGCGCGATGGCAAAGGCGATCACCGCGAGCGGGATGTAGAACGCGGTCCACGCGATCACGGCGGGCCAGCCCATCGCTTGGTCGATCAGCTGGTCGGCGCGGCGGGCAGGTATGCCCGCGATCAGGATCACGGCCGTCGCTATGACGGCGACGAGGGTGTAGCGGCGCTGGCGCTTCCATGCATCGGTGACCTCGGCGCCGTCCCAGAGCTTCGCGATTCCGTAGATGTAGGCGACGCTGAGCAGGATCGAACCGAACGACAGCTGGCGGCAGAATTGCACCACTTGGTCGTAGTCGGCGAACCAGACCAGCGTCCCGGCAAGGTTTTCGAACCAGGCTTCGCGGAGCAGGATTCCCGAGATCGCGGCCAGCAGAGCACAATTGATGAGCTGGTCGACGACCTTGTGGTTCAGCAGGAGACACCGGCCCACGACGATCACCAGGGCGGCGATCAGGACGGGCCAGGCGATGAGCCCCGGTATCGGTGAAGTCATCACGGCCTCCCGAGGAAGAACGTGGATCGGAACTGTGACCGGCGGGGCAGGCTCGCTTCGACCATGACCATCCCGGCGAAGGTCTCCGCGTCCCGCTCACGGCCGGTCTCGTAGTCACGGCGACGCAAGACATTTCGAATCGCGGCGGGATCCAAGGCGGGCATCAATGACTGCAGCGGCAGATCGTCGTGGGATTCGCCGCGAGCACCGGTGTCGTGGTCGAGGAGCATGTGCCCGACCTCGTGGGCCAGGATGTGGTCTGCGTGCCACGGCGTTTCGGCGCCGACCATGATGATGTCGTCGTCCTCGCGGGCCAGCCACAGTCCACTGCCGGTGCCGCATCCTGTCCCGGCCAGTGCGCCGGGGTCGATCGGGCACACGATGATCGGCCGCCCGCGATGCCGCGCCACACGGTGCACGTATTCGTGTGGGTCCCATGGCCACGGGATCGGAACCCGTCGGACCGCGTCTTGGATGTGTGTCGAGTTGTTGTCCACGATGGTCTCCCGCCCCGTTTGTCAGAACACGCGAATACGACATCTCCCTTGAATCACGAACGTCCCCCATCCGTACCGAACAGTCTATTCCCAGAGGTCACGAACCAGCGGGGGTATCACTGAGCAGGGCTAACTGTTCGGTCAACGAATCCACATCTACTTCATCGCCACGCAGTTCCAGACGGCGCACGCCCGCATCACGGGTAGCGGCCAGTAGCCGCAACTGGCGGTCGATCGCCGAGATCTGCTCGGCAGTACCCGTCAGGTACGGCGCCGGAACTCCGAAGTGCTCGGCGAGCGCGGCGAGGACCGAGGTCTCGGGATCTGGGCCGGCAGCGGCTCTGAGGTCCGAGAGCACGGCAGCGGGCACGAGACCCCCGCAGATCACGCTGATGCTCGCCGCTACATCCGCAGTGAGCTGTTCGGGTTCAGCGCGGGGATGGAATGTGCTGAACAACCGATTCACTCGCACTACCAGGGGAATCTCCTCGTCGGACATCGTCGCCTCCTCGCTGGAATCTGTTTTCGAATCGGTGGCGCAGCGCCTCGCTGAGCTGTACCTCTGTCGGGTTGTGGAGCCATCGCCGATACAGGCGCTCCTCGTCCGCGGGATCGTTGGCGTCGACCGGGCTCGCCATCGCGTCCGCGAGCACCATGGAAAGCCCGGGGTGACCGCGGTTGTGTTCGAGCATGTTGGTGACCCAGCCGCCGACGACCACGCTCATGACCTGCTTGAGTTGCTCGCACAGTTCCTGCAGTTGTGCTTGCTCGGCGCCGACGAGTCGTCCTTCCAGGTCGGTGAGGCCGCGTTGAATTCCGAGCATCACCAGGATCTGGTCGACAGGCACAGCCACCGGGGACTCGCTGATCTGTAGCGGATTCCCTGCGGCTCGGACTTGTCGGGCAGGCGTGGGTTCCTTGTCCCAGAAGACTCGGGCAGCCGTGCCCGGCATCCAGTCGAAGGCGGTGTCGTACTTGGCCATCGTCGATGGTTTCGGACTTCGGAGTAGGCCTGCTTCGGCGCGGACCTGGGTGGGCACCGCTGGGCCACCAGCAGCCCGCAACTGCTCCTGGGTTCGGCCCGATCGCCGCCGCTGTTGGTTCACCACCTGACCGAAGTGGTCGGGGTACCCGGTTTCGTGCATGCCTCGAACTTTAGTGGAAATGAAGTGCTATCGAAGTCTCAAGATCGTCGCGATTTCCGAGGTTCCAGCAGGCGGCCGTTATTCCCTTGAGACGTATCACCCAGAAAGGCGTCCGACCCAATCTCATCGTTGCACTGTCACGGAACCGCTCTTTATCAGCGTCCCGGTCGCCCGTGCAACCACGATGCCTTTCTTGCTCGATATCCGCGAATCGCAACCAAAGGGCTCGCATGGTGTCTCCACTTCGGGCCGGCCGGGGGACGGTCACGAGCTCAAGTCTCGCCATACGAGAGGCGCAATCCGCCGGAGGATCACTCGATCACGAGGCTGCGATGCCATGGGCGAATCCGGATATGAACCCGCCAACAATTGCCCATAAATCGGACTATTTGGCCACTAGAATAGTGGCAGCAGCATCATTTTATGTCGGCGAATTTAGCTCCTGCCAACAGCAGGAGCGCCACAGGTGAACAGCACGCAGGAGTTTACTGACGCCCCCCAATCAGCCACTGCCGCAGAATCCCAGACCAGTTTATCGTCCAGCCGATTTCGATTCCACGGAGCTGATTGCATTGGTGTTTGTCGAGCCGAGGATCCGGCAGGCCAGCTACCGCGCCATACGGAGGTCCACACGGGGGTCCAGGCGGAGATCCAGCCAAGCTGGACCGCCCGACGGTCATCATCTCCGCTGTTCATAGGGCACTTACGCATAGGATAGCTGCCCAGGCTTCCACCGCCACCGAGGCGTGGAGACATGGGGCGGCGGGCGGTCCGGGGCGTTCCCTCCCCCTATACCCCTCACTGCTGGCCCTTCAGTTATCATTCCATCCATTTCTCACTGCCCCCCCTGGTTCCACTCTGCTCTATTCCCTATTAGTTTGGGCGCTTCTTTCCACGGGCCGACCCATCAAATTAAATCAGCATCAGGTAGCCCGCTCAATAATTGCGTTGCCGCTTGCCTTGCGCAAATAATGCGCTGACCTCGGCAAATTCGTTGAATTTGTGGCAGAAATGGGTTGTCTCGAGACAATGAGTCGAGCTAGCGTCGACACACCCCGAGGGGAATTCAGTAAATCCAAACCGGAATGGCGATGACGCCACCCGTATGCCACGATCCGGCAGCAGCGGCGAAATCCGGGACGACACCCGCGACAGGAGAAGACAATGACCACACCCACAGCACCCGCGACCGGCACCCGAATGGGCAATGGCGAATTGCGCCGCATGGTGGCCCGCGTACTGGCCGACAACCCCACCACCGAATATTCACCCCGCGATATCGCCAAAATCACCGGCCGCTCATCCGGCGCGATCGGTAACGCGCTGAAAACACTCACCACCGCCGGGAACGCCGAACAGACCTCCACCAAACCACTGCGCTACCGCGCCAACGCCGCCACCGCCACCGTAGCCGCCGCCACGGCACCCGCCGTACCCCCGGCCGCTACCGCTACCCCACGGCCCGCGAAACGGGCACGCAAAGCCACACCTGCACCCGCCACGCCTACCGCCCCGGGGGCACCGGTGACGCGACCGAACGGGCAGCTCTACCACCCGCGTACACTGGCCGGGCGCGCCGATGTCGAGGTGCTGGCGACAATGCGCGCCAGTGAGGTCCCGGTGCTGTTGTACGGCCCGCCCGGGACGGGGAAGACCTCGCTGATCGAGGCGGCGTTCGGTGACCTGCTGACAGTGCAGGGCGACGGCGACACCACGGTCGCCGATTTCGTCGGTGAGTACACCCAGAACCCCGACGGCACCTTCGCGTTCGTCCACGGCCCGCTCCCCCGGGCGATGCGCGAGGGCCGGGTGCTGTTCGTCGACGACGCCACCCTGATCCCGCCGACGGTGCTCTCGTGTGTGTATCCGGCGATGGACGGGCGGCGCGAGATCGTGATCAAAGCCCACGCCGGTGAGGTGGTCAAAGCCGAGCCCGGGTTCTACATCTGCGCCGGACACAACCCCGGCGTGCACGGGGCGATCCTGTCCGATGCGCTGGCGAGCCGGTTCGCGTTCCAGGTGCAGGTGTCCAGCGACTACGAGCTCGCGGTCCAGCTGGGGGTCGACACGAAGGCGGTGAAGGTCGCCCGCAACCTCGCCACCCGCCACAGCAAGGGCGAAATCGGGTGGGCCCCGCAACTGCGCGAACTGCTCGCATTCCAGAAGATCGCCACCGCCACCGACCCCGCGACAGCGGCCGCGAACCTCATCGGCACCGCCCCCGAGGACGACCGCCCCATCGTCGCCGAGGTGGTCAAAACAGTGTTCGGCACCGCCCTCACCCCGCTGACCCTCGGCGCACGCGTCCGCTAACCCCACCCCCGCACCCAGTGAGGACCCTGTCATGGCCACCCATGTGATCACCGACCCCGACGACACCACCGCCCCGACACCTCCACCGGCCGCGACCGGGTGGGAAACGCTGTCCGCCGCGTTCACCGAAGAGGCACCCTCGATCGCCGACCGCGACGACCTGATCGTCACGATCGCCCCCGGCGCGGCACACGGACACCCGGCGGTGTTCATGACCCATTCCGCCGCAATCGAAATCGACGGCGACCGGTTGCGGATCGACCCCGCCACCGCCCGCCCGGAACGCAACAGCGACCGCACCCGCTACGCGGCGGTATGGGGCGCGTTCGTCCACGAGTGTGCACACGCTGCCCATTCCCGCTGGACTGCGCCGCCGATCGCGAACCCGGCCGTGGTGCAGGCGGCGTTGCTGTTGGAGGAGTCCCGGATCGAGGGCAACCACATTCGCCGCCGCCCCGATGACCGGCATTGGTTGCGGGCCTCGGCGATCGAGATCGTCATCGGCGACACGGGCGGAGCCGACGCGGCAGCCCACATCCCGGCCACCGCGTTCGCCGCTGCCAACAATGCCGCCTTGATATTGGGACGGGTGGACGCGGGCATCCTTGAGCCCGACGAGGGCGCACCCGTAGCCGCTGCATGCGAAACCATCCTCGGCCCCGACACCCTCGCCGAACTGCGCGCGATCTGGCAGCAAGCCCACACCGTCACCGACGACGACACCACGACCATGCTCGAACTCGGACAGCGGTGGCTCGACCTGATCGGACCCGACCCCCACGCCGATCCCGAACCGGCCTCGATCCTGTCGGGCGCGATCGGCGAAACCGTTGCCCGAATCGTGGCCGAACTTGCCGGGCACGCGATCGCACCCGATCCCGCCGAGGAGGCCGAGGGTCGCGCCCGCGCCGAGGCCACACGGGTCAGGGAAACGGAAACGGTCGCGCGCGGCGTGTTCGGGAAAGACACGAGCTCGAGCTACACGCGTCCACCGACCGACGAGGAGCGCACCGCCGCCCGGGTGCTGGCGCGCGCACTGTCAGCGGCCAGCGGACGCGAACGCGCCACCGTGACAACCACCTCCGCGCTGCCGCCGGGCCGGTTGCGGATGCGGGGTGTGCTGGCGCGCGAAGCCCAACGCGCCGCCGGTGCCATGCCGACCGCCGAACCGTTCACCCGCACCACGCGCAAAACCATTCCGGTGCCACCGCTGCGGGTCGGGATCGCATGCGACATATCCGGGTCGATGTCGGCGTACGCCGAGCCTGTCGCCTCCGCCGCATGGATCATCGCCAACGCCGCCGACCTGGCCACCCTGCCCGCTGAATCCGCGACTGTCACCTTCGGGCGGCATGTTCGGGCGATCACCCGGCCCGGGGTCACCCCCACGAAGGTGACGGGGTTCAAATCGCGGGACAACTGGGAAGCGCTCGATCGCGCCGTCGATGCCCTCGACGGTGCGCTCGGGTTGTCCCGGCGAGAGAACACCCGGCTGCTCGTCATCATTTCCGACGGCATGTTCGTGGGGAAGGGTATGCGGCGCGCCGGACAACAGCGCATCGACCGGCTCCGCGCGGCAGGGTGCGCGGTGTTGTGGCTGGTCACCGACCTGAAATACGACACCCCCCTCGAAGGCGTCACCGTGCACGATGTCAGCGACCCCGCCACCACGGTCCGCGCGATCGCCCGCGCAGCCACCACGGCCGTGCGCGCTGCATAACCGAAACCGGCCGATCGCATCGGCCACAACATCGGCTCCCACCCCATGTCACCGGGTGGGAGCCGCTGCTGCGGCCGATGCGGATACATCACCGACTGCGGGCCCGCGCGGACAGCGGGACCGCCGCACCCACGCCGCACACACGAAACGACGGCCAACATTGCCATTGGCCGTCGTTTCGTGGCTCGTTTCCCGTGGGACGCAGTGCTGTAATTCTGTTGTGTTGCGGCGCTTTCCAACAGTCCTACGCGCGTGAAGCCCTCGCGATCACATCGCCAGCACGCCGGACAACGCCCTCAGCGGCGAACTGCTCTACCGGCTGCTCGCGATCTGATCGGCGAGCCAGTCACCGACGAGATCAAGAGCACCGTCGGTGTAGCCATTCACGTGGACACCCGAGGTCGCGAACTGAGCAGCCTCGGCGGCTTGGCTGGCGAGATCGACCAGAGCCGTGGTTGTGGTCGGGTCGGTGCTTCCGGTGAATTCTTGTGCGAGCGTAGTGATCTGGCTGCTGTTGCCGGTCAGTGCTGCGGCTGCGGTGGCTGCGAGGTCGGCGGCGACCGGGATCAGACCGGTGAGTTCGGTGGCCGCGCCGATGAGGTCGACGACGGCGAGCTTCTCGAAGGCTCGCCAGGCGACCTCTTGGGCGATTCCGATGTCGGTGGCGATCCGGCTGATATCGAGGTCAGCAAGGATATCCACGATCTGGGCGGCGATCGCGGTCCAGCCCGAGCCGTCGAACGCTGAGGCCAGCGAAAGCGCGTCGGCGACGAGGTGGAAGTCGACCTTGTCGGCGAGGCTAACCAGCGGGTTGAACAGCGTATTGAGCTCCCCCGCAACCCGATGCACTCCGGCGACGTCACCGACCGCGAGCAGCGAGGGCAATTGAGCGATGTCGTTCGCGATCTGCGGAATGTTCGCGCCGAAGCTGGCCAGTCCGCCGAGCACAATCACGACCTGTTGTGTCACCGACGACGCATCCAAGCCACCGCTCGACTCTTCATCAGCTGTTGTCGGGTCCGAGTTGGTCGTGGTGAGTGTCGAGTCGCCGGTGAAAGCGCGCCCGACCGCGGACAGCGCCGGGGATGCTTCCGGTGAGGTCGAGCAGTAGATATCGCCGAAGGCGCAGCTGGTGACGACGCGGCCATCGAGCTCGGCGAAGCTGTCGCGAGTCCCTGCCATCCCCTGTCCGGAAACGGATTGCCCGAGCTGCGGAGTGTTCGGGTCGCGGTTGGGATCCGACAGCAACCCGACACCGAGAACACGCGAGGCTGGAATCGGACCTCTCCCGTTGCCGATCTCCGCCGCCATGTCACCGGCAACATCAGCACCTTGCGAGTACCCCGCCATCACCACCTGAGTCGAGTCGCACAGTCCGCCCAGCATCGACGACAGAGCTTGCACTCCACCGGATTCCGACGCCGAGTACGGCAGCGGAGCGGCCGAATACGGGAGACTCCGAACCTCGATATCCCCGCCGAACCGCGCGCGCAACTCCTCACCAACCGGCGCAAGCAGCCCGACGAGCTGGTTCGGGTCGGCTGCCATAGTGGTCTCGGTCGTACCCGGCACCAATACCGCTGTCCACCGTGCGCATCCTGCTCCCGCCGTCGGGTCAGCAGCCACCGTTGCCATGCCCGCCGAGACTGCGCAGGTGGCGATACAAGCGACTACACCGACTGCACGTCGCATAGGCGCTCGACGGCGTCTTGCCGGTGGTCCAGCCGACAGCAAGTTGGCGGTCGGTGTTGTTCGCGTTCGCATGGTGACCATCAGCCCTCCGGGAGGTTCGATAAGTTCCTGGCGGGTATCTGCGCCCGCATACGGAACTCCGGACCTCGCGGCATAATTCGACATCGGTAGCAGGCTGAGCGAGGTCACCGGAAACGAACGGCGTCAAACCGGGCCGTAGCGCCATGGGCAACGCCTGGTCGACGCGCCCTTCAATGGGCGAGTCGACCAGGCGTTGCCACAATGACCGTCAAAACCCGCGTATGCCCTCCAGGACCGATACTGCGACAAGCACTTCCGACATACGGACAGGCTCGTTCCACCGTCATCAACGCATAGCGGTCCCGGGCGACATGTGCGACGATGACGGCCAGCACAGCGTTGAGGTGGGTCGAGGAGGCTGCTAGTGCAGTGGTGGGGTTTTTGCTCGCTCGGTGCCATCGGCGGGGCCATGTTCGAGATACTTATGGTCTTCGGCTACGTTGCGAAATGGCAGGCCGCACGTCGAGCGCCTAGTGGACGCGTGCGGAAAAACCCGATCCCCATCACGATGTACCTTGACCTCCCAACCCATGCAACGATGCTCGTGTTCCGGCCCTCAATAGGAGCAGCGACTGCGGCACTGTGCGGGCTCACCGGCCAGGTAAGCGGCGCATATGTCTCCGTGGCGTTGGGATTCGCCGCGCCGGCGCTACTCGGTAGGCTCGGCAGCATTCCACAGCTTGAAGTTCTAATTGCCTCAGGCGGATCCCGTACGCATCGATCCGCATCACCAGTAGACGAGGTGGTGTCTCCTCCTACCTCCGGTGAGCTCGCAACGGAGGCAACTGGTGGTTCGTAAGAAGTTGTGGAAACGCCTGCTGGACGAGCTTTTCGGCGTGCAACACGAGGCATTTTCGACGCGACCGCCCGCGATCACCGGCTACTCACTGTCTCGACGAGCTTGTGCCGAAGCTATCGGGGTAGCGCTGCCTCTGCATACGCGCAAGACTGCGGCGACACAGCGCTCGCTCGCGACAATCAGCTCGTTGCCACGGGTTACAGCGCAGACGAGCGACAGCGAGCACAACAGCATGGGGAGTCTCATCCTCATGCGCGTGCCACCGGCACTCACGGGAATCCGAGCCGCCAAATCATCTGCCGCAGAAGACGAGCAGCAAGCGGACGACCTGCCGCAGGTGATGGCATTTGATAGTGACGGCCGATCGCTTGTGTACTCACCGTTCAAGAACGACGTGTTGGTCACGGCCACCGTCGACAGCACAGTGATCGACGCTGACGCTGGCAAACTCAGTTTCGAGCTGATCAGGCTTCATTCGGTCGGCGAACCGGCGAGCACAGATCTCCTCATCTGCCTCTACCGCAGCGGCTCTCATTGGTCCGGTACGGCTGTAATCCCCGCTCTGCTCGTGTTTCACCATCTCATCGCGGTCGCTGAACCCGTGAGCGCGCTCGACGAGGTGCCAGCAGAGCAGATCACTCGATCAGTTCGCGCGTCGTTCGCAGCCGCGGGACGCAATGCCTGGCGGCTGATCGCTACCGACCTCGCAACGAAAGCCCCTGTACGACAAGCAATTATCGCGGGTCTGGAGTAGTCGCGCTGGCTGCGATCACGCATATATACGACCGCTCCCCGTAGCGATAGTAGGCAGCAAGGCATAGGAAGATGGCGGCGAGATGGCAAGGGGCGGGCAACGATAATGGCGAGGGATGCGGACACTCTCCGATCTGACAACACTGAAGCCCGGTTCGGCGCGCAGCAACGGGCACTGTTCGAAGCGCTGACCGGCTATGCAGCGAAGCCCCGCTGGGTAGCCGATGTCTGCGCTGCCGTGGTCAGTAACCAGACGCGCGACCTACTCGAAGATGAAAGCGACGAAGCATACGCGCTCTATGACTTCGCGAACGAATGGATACATCAGCAGCGCCCAGCCCGGAACGACAGCACAGAGCCTGCCGCACAGATCGACCCGCTTGCGATGGAATCGGTCCTTCCCGAACAAGCGGAAAGTACGCGGGTACGTGCGAGTTACTCCGCGGCCCGTGCGGTCGCCCACCTGGGTCGCGCAATCGACGGCACTCTGGACGTTGCCGACGGCGTCGACCGCTTCCTCGCGCACTGCCTACGCGCGGGCCTGCAGTCGGTCGGTACAGGTCCGGGAGCCCCTGTACCGACAGGTGGGCCGCGTGGACTGTCACAAGTATTTGTACACGCGCGGCAAGATTCCGAAGACCCAGCATCAGGTTTCTTGATTCTGGCCGCGTGCGAACTCGCTGGCCTTCGACCGGCCGATCGTAGATCGGTGTCAATGCCTGTCCTGTTCGTCACCCAGGACCGCACGGGAGGGGGCCGGGAACGCGGCGAAGTCGGCATTCTCCGGCTGTGCCATCTAGCCAGCGGACCCGCTGGCCTGCATCCAGATCCCGAGTGGATGGCGTTCACTCAGATCGATGATGCGTTCGCGGAAGGATTGTCGACCGCGTGGGGAACCTCGGCGCTATCCCGCACCCAGGCCTGCGTTGTGTGGTCAGTGTCTGGCGATAGCGGTGGTGCGCCGACCGTGCTCGAGGGTGACTCGATGACCGGAGCAATGGCCGTCGCCCTCGATGAGCTCGCGCTGAGCGGCTGGTCACGGACGATGCGGCTGCGAAGGATCGACACAACATCGACGGTTTCTGCGAACCTTGAGCCGGTGCAACGAACGTTGCTACCAGTCGACGGATACGAACTGAAACTTGCCGCCGCAAGGCAGGCGAACCTACGAGTTGTGCTCGCAGGCGACGTTGATCCAGAAATTGCCAGCCAGTATCGCGACGAGATCGTCACTGCGGACACGCTCGACCAGGCAATCCGCGCCACCCGGACGCGACTGAACGTTGGACCGTGGTCGTCAACTGCGATCGTCATGTCGCTGGTCATCGCACTCGTCTCCTTCATCGGCATCCACGCCTTGACCAGTCAGCAGGCTCGTGAGCTCACCGACGCGTCGGCGCGTCGGATTGCCGAAGCCGCGAACGGTCTGCGAGATTCCAACCCCCATCTTGCACAACAACTTGCGCTCGCCGCCTTCCGCGTGAGCGACACGGAGGAGGCACGGTCGGCACTGCTCGACTCAACCGCGACCGAGCCACCTATCGTTGTGTCGCCAGGTGCCCTTACGGCACTTCACGCCAGCACTGACCACGAGGTCGTCATGACGGGATTTGACGACGGGACGCTGAGGCTCATTACGGTCACCCGGGACGGCGTCACCATGGGAACACCATTCGGTGGCGGAAGCAGCAGTCGGATCGACGATATTACGTCGAGCCGCGATCACCGCCTGATGGCAGCTGCGACGCGAGAGCAAATCACCTTGTGGGACACGTCGGATGCCAGCGACCCGCGTCGACTTGTCGGCCTTGAAATCCCCGAAGGCGTCATTAGCGTCGCGCTACGCCCCGACGGCAGCGAACTGATCGCAGGCACTACTTCGGAGCAGATTCTGCGATGGGATTTATCGGGCAATCCTCGACTACCTCGTCCTCTCGAACCACTCACGCTGGCGGGCGGATATGCGCGGGTGACCTTCAATTCTACTGGCCAGTTGCTAGCCGCGGCCAGCCGGTTCGAAAAAGCCATACGAGTGTGGGACGTCATAGATCCTCAACCACTTTCAGTCATAGATATCAAAGAGGACGGGTATTCAGGAGGCTTCGCCGACGATATTAAATTCAGTCCCGACGGATCAGTACTGGGAATCGCGAATGGTCTCGACGTTTCATTATGGAGCTTCGACCTCGACAAGTTTCAGATGGCTACTCTACCCACCGTGTTCATGCCCTCAGGCCAATGGCCTAGTACCATCATCTCGATGGCATTCCGTAACAACAGTTCGCTCGCCGCGGTCCACACCACGTCGGACTCAGTTGAGATCGTTGAACTCAGGCCGGGAAGCCAACCGGTGAAGGTACCTGCAAGTGCCGACTACGTTGCAGTCACCCGATACGGGCTGGTGACATTCGAGCCGTTCGTGGGGAAATTGCGAGTATTTTCACTATCGCCGCTTACAGCACACAATGGCTACATACTCGACCATATTCCACTCGATTCCGGAGGATCCACGGTCGCGGCGCGCGGACAACTGACCGACGACGGGACCCGGCTTTGGGATGTAGAGCGAGCATCTCCGCAGCAACTCGTATCTCGTGATGACAACATCATTCCACTCGGGATCATGGATCTCTCACCAAATGGTGATCGGCTAGCAATACTAACCGCATCTAATGAACTCCAGATTTGGGACGTTGATAATCCACTCTCGGCCCAAAGAATTGGTAGTTCAGTGTCGACGACCGACAGCACAAGCGTTCGCTTCAGCCACGATGCGTCAGTAGCTTTGACCATGGGGGGAGGCCACGTCGACGTCTGGGATGTTACCGGGACAGATGGACCGAAATATTTGACCACCATCGACACCGGAAGCGCAAAGATTCCAGAAATCAGCGATGGCCGTTTACTAGCTACAGAGACGACAGGAGGCGAAATCCGCCTGTGGGATATCACGACTCCCGCCGCCCCACGCGAACTCCCTCCGATTAAGGACATATCCGGCACCGTGTACGCGATTGCATTCGCTCGGTCCCGCGATGTACTCGCCACCCTCGACGACTCTGGCGGTCGGTTGATCGACCTATCCGACCCGACACATCCGACAACTTTCGCGAACTTTGATGCAAGGGCCGTCCCGGACGGCTACAACGAACTGGCGGTCAGCGACGACGCATCAACTGTCGCCCTTTACGGCGGGGATGGCATTCGCGTATGGGACATGGCGGATCCCGAATATCCCCGCCCATTTCGACTGACCGCTTCGTTGCGCAACCTAAAAGCCGCAAGCCCCTTGGTCAACCCCCTGATCAGATTCAGCAGCACTGGAGAATTATTCGGTTACAGCGGGAACTTTCGACGCTGGAGCACTGACCCACACGCGGTCGCCGCAGCAATCTGCGCGAGTGGGACTACACTCATAACCTCACAGGTATGGGAGTCGTTCCGCTTCGATGTCGCGCTACCGAACCTATGCTGACAAAATGAGCTGATCGGCGATCCTTGAATCCCGAAGTGCCGCCGAAGACCCCCGTTACGGAATAGCCGTTAAGATCTTCTTGAGATGCTCAACGCTCGCAACTCACCGGCCCAGCAATTCTCGTTGACCTACAGGTGCCGGGGTGACTTGCAGATCGACAACGATCAAATAGATTCGATAATGCTACGATCAATGGCCTCAATAAATTGTTCGATCCGGTCGCCGGAGCCGGGAAGGTACGGCCGGTACTCGACAACGGCAAGGACGTAGGCCCATGCACGCATGCGGTTAGGCGTCAGCAAATGATGTGCGGCCAGGTCGTCGATCCGTCCGTCGATTGTTCGAGGTCCGTCCTGAATCGCGACCCACAGCGCTGCCTCCGCGTTGACATCGCCAGTGGCACCCAATGGGTCGATCGTGTACCAGAGGTCAGGACCTTGCAAAATGTTCTTGGCCTGCAGATCCGCGTGCAGGACTCGCGGCTGTTCAGTGGTGGTCAGGAGCTTGTCGATCACTACCTGTGCGTCTGCGAGGTGCCGGTTGCCGTCGATGCGCTGGATTGCGTCCGCGAACCGGGGATCGTCGAAACGTTCTCTCGCCCAGCCCATTCGCATCTCAATCACGTCGGCGAGGTCTTTCAGAGCGGGCGGTTCCGGCAAGTCCGGTGCGTTGAGACGGCTGAGAAGCGTTGCGAAGCTAGCGGACTCGACGGGGTCACCGCCGGGCCACGCCACGGTGCCGGGGACGATACGAGTCATCAGGAAGACGCCCGTGTTCGTGTCCTGACGTAGAACCGCCGGTGCGGCGTTGCCTGCCGCCCAGCGGTTGATCATCTGCATCTCGGTGTTGCCCGCCTCGAGGTCGACGGGGATCTTCAACACTGCGGATCGGCCCGTTTCGGTCTCTGTGCAGTACGCGCAGCACGACATCGCACCGTTGTCCGCGATGCTCTCCAGCTCTAAGCCCCACTGCTCGGCATATCGGGCGAGTTGGTCCGGGAGGGTTCCGAGCCAGGCGCGGCCGTCGTCCTCGCCGCGGAGGAAGATGATGGCCGCTTCCAGCCGTTCGGGGATTGTCGGGACGTTCATCGAGACAGCACCTCCTGGATTCGGTTGGTGACACGATCGACGTCGTTCTCGTCGTTGTAGATGTGGGTCGCGAGCCGCAGCAGGCATTCTCCGTCCGCGCCGTTGCCGACCCATACCCTGATCTCGGCGGCCTGGAGCGCGTCCTTGACCTGGGGTGCTGTCACGCCGTCGAGTATGAACGAGCGAAGGCGCGGCGGCCTGAATTTCGTTGCCGCAGTGGGCCGAGCACCGATGTCGGCCAGCGCCCGGTCTGCGGTGTCTGCCAGTTTCTCGCAGTCGTCGAGCAGCCCGGCGGTCTGCCATTCGAGCCATTGCTCGATCGCTGTCCCCACGCACAGACGAGGCACCGGATCGAAGGTTCCCGGCCATGAGAATCGCTCCGCAAGGTCTACGGAGTCCCACGTCAGCGAAACTTCCGCCGGCCGAATCTTGAGCTCCGGCTCGACCCACAGAAGGCCGACGGGACGCAACGTCGGAAACCATTTGTGGAGGGTTCCGAAAATGGCTGACGCACCCCACAATTCGGGAGACAGGGGAACGTGCCCCGGCCCGTGCGCAGCATCGACGATCAGTCGGCCGCCGCGCTGCTCCACCCACTCTCCGAGCGCCGGTAGGGGCATCCGAATAGCAGTCGACGATGTGATGGTGCTGACCTGCAAGTAGTTGACCTGGTCCGGGGCCTGATCATCGAGGGCGGCCAGCAGCGCGGCAGTCGACTCGAGCGGAACCGGCACTGCGACCGACACCAACCGGGCTCCCGCCTTGGTGCATGCAATCTCCCAGGCACGGCGGATCGACGAGTACTCGACATCGAGCACAACAACCGTGCTGTCCTCATTGAGCGGAACCGACGCGATTGTCGCCGCTGCGGCCGAAGTGGCGTTGGTACACAGCGTCATTCGAGCACCATCCACACCGAGCGCGTGGGCTACCGATGTCGTCTGCTCGGCGAGACGGCGGGCCAGCTCGGGTCCGAGGTGCAGGGTCGGGTCAGATTCGATCTGCTGACGGAGCCTGCCGCCTTCCGCCATGACCCTCCGTGAACTCAGCCCGTAGGACGCATGATTGAACTGGGTGAGGTCAGGGCGCAGCGCGAACTCCACGACCGCCCCGGGTTTCACGCCAGCCCTGCCCGGAGGTGTGCCAGGCTGGGCACGTCGAACCGGAAGATCGCCTCCGCTGCCTGTGCGTGTTCGGGTGGCACCCCCAATTCGGCGACTGCGAAGGTCACGGGGTCCCATCCCGGCGGCCTGGCACTGAGCCGTTCGACCAGCCCGCGCAGCAGCTCGCGCGAATCGGCGAGCAGGAAGTCCTCATTCGCGGCGCGGAGTACCTCGTCGAGAAATTCAGCCGCCGCGAACGGACCTCGCAGCGACTCAATTTCCGACAGCTGGCAGGCCAAGGTGGTTGAAACCCGTCCAGCCGCGGCGGATTGGCTGATGTCGGTGAATACCGCGAAAGCGTTGGCGGCGTTGGGGAATTCACCGCGCATCCCGAGTACCCGGCTGAGATCGCGGACGTGTGGTGGATTCTCGCTGGCCACCCCTGATGCCTGCGACATCTCCCGCAGCTGCGTGAGGAGCTCAGCGGAGCGTTCGACCTCCATGCACGCCATTGTCTTCTTGCTCAGCCAGTGCACGGCCTCGTATTCGGCGTATGGATGTCCGGCCGCGCGGGCGATGTCGATCGCCTTCTGCAACCACTGTTCGGCCTCCATCGGTTCACCGGCGGCCAAGTGTGCGAGCCCCCGGTGGCCAAAGGCTCGTGACTGCACTTCGGGTTCGGCAGACATCGCCGCCACCTGGTCGCACAGTTCGACACACCGGGCGAAATCCTGAACTGGCCCGCACAGCGCGACCTCCGCATAGAGATTCAGCGTCTCCGCCAGCACTCCCCCGGGTTCGGAGAAGTCGATCGCCAGCTGGTCGAGCACCTCGACGGCCTGCTCCCATCGGCAGGTCATGCGCAGGTTCCGCGCCCACAACAGTCGAAGGTGTGCCACCTCGGCGGGCGCTACCGCAGCCAATTCGGGCAGGGCGAGTCCCGCCGCGCACGCATCGATACCGGCAGCGTGATCTCCTCCGGCGGAGAGACATTCGGCCAGCAGAGCGAACGCGGCGAAATGCGGAGTGTTATCTACTGCGATCCGCGCGAGGTCGCGGGCCTTCGAGACCGCACCGAGCGCGAACTGGCGGCGGGCGGCCTGTAGTGCGAGCGCCCCGGCCTTCGCCCCATTGGATGCTTCGACGGCTACCGCTGCCGCTCGCACGAACAGCTCATCGTCCCAATCCTGCTCCGCTTCGATGATCTGAAGGAGTTTGGCGTGGTGACGACGCCAGCGGGGCGCATTGGCCGCGCCGCGTTCGCGCAGCACCTGCGCGAACAGCGGGTGATGAATGCGGTAGCGATCGTATTCATTTCGCTGTTCGGCGGGACGAACGAGGTCGTGTTCGTCGAAGAGGACGTGGAGTCGCTCGTACACGTCGTCGATGTCGACACGGGTGAGTTGAGCCAGGTAATCGACCTCGAAGCTGTAGCCGATCAAAGCAGCGGTTTCGAGCAACCGCTGGTCCTCGGAGGTCAAGTAGGACAGCCGATCTTCGATGACAGAGGTGATCTGCCTCGGCGGCTGGTGCGAGCGGTGTCGGTCGACTCGGGCCAAAGACTCGGCGAACAAGGGGTTGCCATCGCTCAACCGGACGATCCGCGACACGGCATTCGGCGAGGCGCTCGGTCCGACGACGGTGCGGCGCACCAACTCCTCGGTGTCCTGCGGCGAGAGGCGCAGCAGATCGATGACCGGTGTCTCCGGGCGATATCGGCACAGTTTGAAGACTGTCCGCTGCAAGGGATGAGTCTGGTCAGCGGACTTCAACTGATCGGACCGGTAGGCCAGGACCAGGACCAGCGGGCCCTGCACCCGCAGTGCGATGGCTGTCAGTAGGTCGATGGTGGCGGTGTCGGCCCAGTGCAGGTCGTCGAGCACCATCACCAGCGGAGTGTCGGTGACGATGTCCTCGATGAGCCGAAGCAGCTGGTCGAGGCGACTGTCCATCTCGGTCCGGTCGCCGCCACTGGCCGCGTACGACTGGCCAGTCCGAACACCAGCAGCAAGCACCTGTCCGACAACCGGCACCGACTCGATCCAGTCTGGGGCATTCTGTTTGAACGACTGCGTAATTCGCTGCCACCGGGAGGGGGATCCGGATCGCTGCGCCGAAGCAGCCAACGATCGGAGGCATTCTCGGACGGCCTGGAACGAGTCCGAGGCCAGTGAGTTCAGCATCGCTTGTCCGTAGCCGGTGAGCAGATGTGCGGAGCTGTGCCGTTCGGCCGCTTCGTGGGCGAATATGGTCAGCAAGCTGGTCTTCCCGACCCCGGCCTCACCGCGGAGAACGACTACCTGAGCTTCGCGGCTCTCGACCGAACGGTCGACGACCGCCAACAGCATCGCTAGCTCGTCAACCCGGTCTACCAGCGGCGCTGGAGCACCTGTCCCCGACACAGAAATTCCCTCCCAACGGTCCTTGCGCTATGCACTTGGTTCCAATTACGAATCATAGGTCCAAGTCCATCGTGATGTCGGGATACGTTGAGGTACTTAGGGATTGGCACAATTGCGACAACAAGCGCAGACGGAGGCACTGCCCGGACGGCAGCGCTCGCCCACCGTCCTCTTGCCCAACATCGCTGAGAGTGGCACGCAGGTCGGAGGTCCCGGTCGTGCCAGTTATAACT
>NZ_JBHXRG010000040.1:0-39089 GCF_042716995.1 Nocardia sp. NPDC058640 | reverse complement strand
CCCCTCAGGGGCCGCGCTCGAGCGCGCCAGCGCTCCAAAAACACAGCCTCAAACAATCTGGGACCACTCAAACCCCGTGGCTCTGCCATCCCCGCACCCCAAGCAGGCGAGCGCCCTCCGTGAGCGCCATTCGTGCCGACTGCCCCGGACATCATTGGCCGGGGTGGGACCGCCGTGGCAGTCGTGAATGACGCTCGCCTGCTTCCTACAGATACCCGTTGTTACGTGTGAGAAACACTTGCCCGGGCAAAAACCCACTCCCACTAGGAGTGATACAGCCTCGTTTCGGATGTGGTCCTGATCTCACAGCGAGGAAGCGGTCGCGGTGCGACGGACCACGTACCGTGGATTCCAGCGCGTGGCTTTCAACGATGCGGGCCCCGTTCAGCTCGGGTATACCCACAGCTACGGAAGGCCAACCGCATCGTGACCGCACACCGATCCGCTCAGATCGTGCGCCTGTCCGCCATCGTGGCATCCGGCGCCGCCAGCCTGTGTCTGACTTTCGCCGCGGGCGCCTACATCGTCAATCACATGCCCGCGCTCGCGCCGCCGCCGGCCACCGAACATGCCGCCCCGGTCGTGACGCCCAACCCCGGACATCATCGGCCCCTTCCAGCCGATGATTCCGCACCGACGTCCACCGTGGACCTGGTCATGTTCACTGGGGAGTCGACGCTGCGCGCGGAACGCTCCGCGGACGAGCTGACGCCCACTCCGCTGGCCGCGCAGCAATCCGGTGCGCGACTGGATAATTCGGCTCTCGCGGGCCGTCTCGGCATCGGCGGAACGTACCTCGGCGCCCAGGTCGCGCCCGCGCGCAGCGACACCTATGCCTTCACCGTCGACACCAACTTGGTGACCACGGCGGCGAGATACCTCGGCATGACACCGGATCCGGCTGCGGTCACCGCCGTGCGCACCGAATTCGATTCGCGCCAGGGCGAATTGGTTGTCATCCTGTCGGACCCGCGGGTGGGCAGCCACACCCTGCGCGTCGAGAAGCCCGCCCCCGTACCGGAAATGCCGGAGTCGCCGACCGAACAGCTGCCGACTACCGTCGACGTGTGACACTTCCCGGCACCTCGAGCGGTGCGTACGACTTCTGCGTGGTCGGCGGCGGCATCGTCGGCGTGGCCACCGCGCATCAGCTGCTGACCCGCTTTCCCGGCGCAAGCCTGGTGCTGCTCGAGAAGGAATCCGCCCTCGGCGCGCATCAGACCGGGCACAACAGTGGCGTCATCCACTCCGGAATCTATTATCCGCCGGACAGTTTGAAGGCGCGGCTGTGTCGGGCCGGTGCGCAGTGGACCAAGGAATTCGCTGCCGCGCAGGATATTCCGTTCCGGGAATGCGGAAAGTTGTTGGTAGCCACCGATTCCGCCGAACACGAGCGGATGCTCGCGCTGTACGAGCGATCGATCGCCAACGGGGTGGAAGTCGAGGCGATCGATGCCGCTGAGCTGAAGCGGCGTGAGCCTCGAATCACCGGTGTCGGAGCGCTTTTCGTGCCCGCCACCGGGATCATCGACTACACGAAGGTGACCGCCGCGCTGGCCAAGCAGGTCGAGGCGATGGGCGGACAGATCCGCCTCGACACGCAGATCGAGGCCATCACCGAAAACACTTCGGCCATCACAGTTTCGGGCCCGCAAGGCTCCATCACCGCAGGCACGCTGGTGGTCTGCGCGGGGCTGCAAGCCGACCGGATGGCGCGAATGGCCGGAATAGACACCGACTTTCGCATCGTGCCGTTTCGTGGCGAGTACTACCGGCTTCCCCGAGAACGCGCCGACCTGGTGAGCACGCTGATCTACCCCGTTCCCGACCCCGCGCTGCCGTTCCTCGGCGTGCACCTGAGCCCCACCATCGACGGCGACCTCACCGTCGGCCCGAACGCCGTGCTCGGACTGTCGCGCGAGGGCTATCGCAAGGGCAGCGTGAACCGGCGCGACGCCCTGGACGTGCTCGGTTTCGCCGGCGTGCGCCGGGTGGCCCGCGACCATTTCGCCACCGGCGTCCGCGAACTGCGCAACTCGGTGTTCAAGCGCGGGTATCTCGCGGAATGTCGGAAATACTGCCCCGAACTGACCTCCGCCGACCTGCTGCCGCACCGCGCGGGCATCCGAGCGCAGGCGGTTTTGCGGGACGGCACCCTGGTGCACGACTTCCTCATCGAACGCACCCCGCGCTCGATTCACGTGCTCAACGCGCCCTCACCAGCCGCGACGTCGGCGATGCCGATCGCGCGGCACCTGGTCGAACAGCTCGATTCCGCCGAGTGAACAGCGCCGTTCCGCCAAATAAAGAGGAGTTTTGTAGTACTTTTGGGCCCATCCGATCCAGGGAGGGCCGATGGGCCACATCAGGTTTGCCAGCGACGTCGGCGCCCCGGTCGACGCCGCCTTCGCCTACGCCGAGGATTTCCGGCACGGCCCGCAATGGATGTACGGCGTCACCGGCAGCGAGCCCATGGGAATCCCCGACCAGGGATTGGGCGCCACCTTCGCGGTGCAATTCCGGCTGTTCGGCGTGATCCCGCTGCGTACTTCGGTGGAGATCACCGAATATCGGCGAAACGCGGTCATCGGGTATACCCTGCGTGGGCGGGTATACGGAACCGTTACCCTGCGATTCGATCCACTCGGCTACGAACGGTCGGTGCTGACCTCCGAAGCCGACTATCCACCACCACGCGGCATGTTCGCCCGCCTGTGCCACGGCCCCGTCGACGCGGCCGCGAAGTCGGCCCTGCGCGCAACGGAATCGCGGTTGCGAAGGGAGATAGAGGCATTCCACGGTACCGATCTTGTCGGACGCATCGCCTAGGGTGGCGGTCATGATCATCGTGAGCACCGACGGGTCCTGCCTGCGCAATCCCGGTGGTGCCATCGGCTGGGCCTGGGTCAATCACGCCGGTCCCGCGCACAGCGGCGGCGCGGCCAGCGGCACCAACCAGATCGCGGAACTGCGCGCGGTGCTCGAAGCCATCCTCGCCCACCCCGGCACCGAACCGATGCTCATCGAAAGCGATTCCCAGTACGCCATCAAGTGCGCCTCGGAATGGATCACCAGCTGGCGCCGCAACGGCTGGCGCACCTCCACCGGCGGCGCGGTGAAGAACGTCGAGATCATCAAGCAGATCGACACCGCGATCACCCGACGCGAAGGTCCCGTGCGATTCCGCTGGGTACGCGGGCACGTGGGCAACTACTTCAACGAACAGGCCGACAAGCTGGCCGGTGAAGCGGCGCGCGGGGTTCGCGAAGGAACGCTCGCACCCACGGCAGACCCGGTACTGGATTCCGGTCCGACCATCCAGGCAGGGGCCGACCGCCGTTCCCGCGGCGTGCCCGCCACCAGGGCAGAACCCCGGCCTGCGGGCCGAGAACCCGCGGCAACGGCCGCCAGAGACACGGTCTCCACAGGGAAGTCGGTCGCGCCGGCGGCAGGGACATTGACCCTGTTCTGAACGATGCGACCGGAGTGGGACCGCACAGCGAAACGCCGCGAGCAGCTAGTGCTCGCGGCGTTTCGGTAGGTCTGGGTCAGTTTCCCGGCGTGGGGACTGGCTGACCGCCCAGTGCCGCACCACCGCCGGCACCCCCACCGAACTCGAGCAGCGGCGAATCCAGCCTGCTGACCAGCCATTTGTCGCCCGAACGCACCAGGCTCATCTCGATCGGAAACAGCATTCGTTCCGGCTCGGGCCGGGCGATACTGCTGCGGATCTGGGTCATGGTGACCATGGCCCTGGCGTCGTCGGTGCCGCCCGACAGGTACCCGCACTGCACGTCTTCGCCCGTGGACTTCAGCTGGGCCTGCACCATGGCGACCCCCAGCTGCTCGCTGGCATCGCTGAACTCTTTCAGGAAGTCGCCGGTGGCGCCCGCCTTCATCGCCGTGATGTAGCCGTCGAGATCGTTGGCGGAGTCGTAGTTGACCAGCACGGCCGCGTAATCGCAGGCCGCCTTCGTCGATTCCGCGATGGCATCGAGCTTTTCGGCCTTGATGCTGTCCTGGACGAAGAACACCACGGCCGCGGCGATCGCGCCGACCGCGACCACCCCGGCCAGACCGGCGGCCAGCCGACCCTTCGAGCGCGGTGCGGCGGACGGAGCCGCCGCACCCTGCACTATCGGGTCCTCGGATTTCCCCAGATCGGGCTTATCGGCGGCATCGACGTCGCTCTGCGCATCATCGCTGGTCATCGAATCAACCCCGTTCTGTGGGTGTCAACTACTCCTGCTCGGCGGACGGATTCAGTTGCCCGGCGCGGGCGCGGGCGCGGCGCCCGGCGCGACACCGCCCATGGTGCCGCCCATGCCCAGACGATCCAGGATCGGCGACTTCATCATCGACACCAGCCACTTGCCGTCGACGTTGTTCACGGTGAGCTGCACCGGGAAGATCATCGGCCGAGCCTCGGCGGCGAGCTTGTTGCTCTGGTACTGGATCCACGTACCCGCCACCATCACCTGGTCGTCGTTGACCGAGATGGGGGCGCACTGCAGTTCCTCGATGGTGGACTTCGCGCCGATCTCGACCATCGCCGAGCGCAGGCCCTCGGTGCCGGTGCGGAAGCTGGACTGCAGCTCACCGGTGCTCTTGGCCTCGACACCCTCGAAGTACGGCTTCAGGTCACCGTTGCCGTCGAACACCGAGACCGTGCGCACGAAATCGCACGCGGCCGCGGTCGCGTCCTTGGCGGCGTCGATCTTCTCGCCCCGCTGCGACCACAGCACGACGAACACCGCGAGCGCCGTGCCCAGCGCCACCGCGGCGACACCCGCGGCGGCGGCGACGAGCCACGCGCCACGGGACTTCGCCGGCGCAGACTCGGCGACAGCGGGAGCGGCGGGGGCAGGAGCAGACGCGGACTTGTCGATCGTCACGGTCTTCTCGGTGTCCACCGCGGTCGGCATGGTCACGGTCTTGTCCGTGTCCACCGCGGTCGGCATGACCACGGTCTTGTCGGTATCCACCGCGGTCGGCATGACCACGGTCTTGTTCGTGTCGACGGTCTTCTCGGCGTCCGAACCCTTCGCGGCCGGATCGGGCGAGGGCGTACTGTTCTCCGCTACCGCGTCCGCGTCAGCGGCCGTGGCCTTCGTCGAATCGTTCGCGGTGTCGTCCGTTGCCATGAAATCAAATCCTTGTTCTGTTTCGCGCGGCTGCGCATCGATGGGCGAGGCTGTGACAGGGTGTCACACTCACGTGCGCGCCCGGCAGTCTGCACTGGCTACCGGGCGCTCACGACGCCGTCTCAGCGCCTGGGAGTCGGTGCCTTCAGTTCACCGGCTTCAACGTACGCTCGTTCGGATCCACACCCGGAGGCAGGAACGAACCATTGTCGGGAATGTTGGGCCGCGGCGCGTTGGCCGCACCACGGATCTGCTGGCCGGGCGGGGGATCGGTGCAGTAGTTCCACTTCGGGAACGAACCGTCCTGGACCTGCCAGAAGGGCTCGGACTTGGTGTTGTACTTGCACGCCGGGCGCGGCCAGATGTCGATCATGGCATGGAACTCGCCATCGTAGGCCGGAATACCGAACGCGCCGATGCCATGGCCCAGCGACGGAAGCAGCAGTCGCAGCGCGGGCGCACGCAGCGTGCCCGCCCTGGTGATCGCGGTCAGGTTGGACGCGATCGAGGTGATCGGATCCCGGTTCTCGTCCAGCACCGCGCCGAGGGCGTCGAACTGGGCGGGCGCCTTCTGCAGGACCTGCCGCAGTTCGCCGTCGGCCTTGTTGAGCTGGTCGAACAGCAAACCCGAGTTGCGGGTCAGCGTGCCCAGGTCCGGCTGAGCGTGCGAGGTGGTCTCCATGATCACCTGCAGGTTCTTGATCAGGTTCACCGTCTGCGGCAGCAGATTGTGCAGACCCGCGACCGCGAGGCTGGCACCTTCGACCAGGCTGCGCAGCTGATCCGGGCCCGCGCTCAACGCGGTGTCGAGCTCACGCAGGATCACGTTGAACTGCTTGGGATCCACCTGCGAAACCAGCAGCGTCGTGTCGTCGAGGACTTCCCACACCGGCACCGGGGTGGTGACCTTGCCGTCCTTGAAATCGATGACGGCACCGTTGCGCAGGTACGGCGCGACATCGGTGCTGGGCCGGAAGTCCACGAACTGCTCGCCCGCGGCCGACAGCGCCTGCACCGTGACCAGCGTTTCCGCCGGAATCTGGTATCGACGATCGATCCGGACCGCCGCGGCGATCGCGCCACCACCGTCGATGACGTTGATCGAGGTGACCTGACCGATGCGGTAACCGCGCATGGTCACATCGTTGCCCGCCTGCAGACCGCCGGAGCGGGGCAGCTTCACCGTCACTTCGTAGTTGCCCTGCAGCGGATTGAAGCGCATGACATCGATCAACAGGTAGGCGCCACCGAAGAGGAAAACCAGCACCAGGGTGCAGTTCGCCAATAGGAGCTTGTGATGTGTGAACAGCTTGCTCATCGGTGGCCTCCCAGCCGGCCCTGGACGGTCAGCAGAACCTGGACGAAGGTAC
This sequence comes from Nocardia sp. NPDC058640, assembly GCF_042716995.1. Taxonomy (NCBI): domain Bacteria; kingdom Bacillati; phylum Actinomycetota; class Actinomycetes; order Mycobacteriales; family Nocardiaceae; genus Nocardia; species Nocardia sp. NPDC058640. The sequence goes on along the minus strand of NZ_JBHXRG010000040.1, from coordinate 32,575 downwards.
CGACGAAGTCGTTCGCATCCTGCATGTTCGGTAGACGCGACGTGCCGGGTGCGGTGAGCAGCGGAACGTCGAGGTTGGTGAGATTCGCGTACGGAATCAGACCCTTGCCCTTCATGGTCTGCTCGACACCGGGGCGCAGGAGGGCCAGCTGGTCCAGCAGGTAGCCGAGCTTGTCACCGGTCGAGGCGAGCTGGCCGGACAGGCTGGTGACGCTGTCGAGCACGGTACCCAGCTGTTCGGTGTTGGTTCGGGCGTAGTCGCCCAGCGCGTTGGTGGTGACCGCCAGTCGAGCCAGCATGTCGGTGAGCGCCTGGGTGTTCTCCGCGATCGCGCCGATGGCGTTGGGCAGAGTATCGGCGACCTGGCCGAGCTCGCCGCGCTTGGAGTTGATCGTGGCCGACAGGGTGCTGAATTCGGTGAGCACCGAGTCGATCTGGGCGCTGTTGGCGTTCAGATCACCGAGCACGCCGGTGAGTTCGGTGGTCAGGTGGCCGAGTTCGTGGCCGTGGCCGCCGAGGATGTTGCCCAGTTCGGTACCGACCCGGCTCAAGCTGGCCAAACCGCCACCGTTGAACAACATCGTCACCGACAGCAGCAGCTGCTCCACCGTGGCACCCGCGGAGGTGAACTCGCGCGTGATGGTGTCGCCCTCGCCCAGCGTCGCGCCGCTGGGGTTGGTCGGCTTGACCACCGCGACGAACACATCGCCCAGTGGGGTCGCCTGCCGCAGCTCGGCCACACTGCCCTTGGGCAGCTGGATGTCCTTGCGCACCTGCATGTCGATCACGGCCTGGAAGTTCTTGGTCGAGATCTTGGAGACCACCCCGATATCGGAGCCACCGATCTTGACCTTGGCCTGGTTGGGCAGGTTCAGCGCGTTCTCGAACTCCGCGTGCAGCGTGTAGGTTTCGCCGCCGACGCCGGGTTCCGGCAGCGGCAGGCTCTCCACGGTCAGCCCGCAGCCCGAGACCGCCAGCGTGACCGTGGTCAGCGCGGCCGCGGCCAGCATCGCCTTCGCGCGGTAGGTCTTTCGCGTTATCGAGATCATTTCGTCAGTCCAAGCATCGCGGCGGTCAACCCATAGTCCGGACCGAAGTCCTGCATGTTTCCGGTGCGGCAAGCCTCACCGCGCATCTGAATCCGTTCGCAGAAGGTGATCACCATCTCGCTGTCCAACGACTCACCGATCAATGCGTGCAGGCGCACGTAGCGACCGTTGCGGTCCACCGCGTTGCTCAGGTTCTGCATCGTCATCGGCAACACGTCCACGATCTCGGTGAGACCGCGCGAGTTGTCGCGCAGCTGCTGGGTCACCGACGTGAGCCCGGCCAGCGTCGCCGCCAGGTCGGAGCTCTTGGCGCCCAGCGCGGTCGAGGTGTTGGTCAGGAACAGGTTGAGGTTGTCCAACGTGGCCTGCAGGCCCGGAGCCTGCTCGGTCAGCATCGAGCTCATCTGGGTGACCTGGTTGCTGAAATCCCGCACGGACTGGTCGTTCTCGGCCAGCATGGTGGTGAGATCGTTGAGCTGGATGATGATGTTGGCGATCGCGTCCTTGTTGTCGGTACCGACCTTCAACGCCGCGGACAACGCGCTGAGGGTGTCGCGGATCTTCTCGCCGTTGCCGTTGAGGATCGGGTACAGCGCCCGACCCGACAGCGGGCCGAGGCCCTCCTTGCCCGGCTCGGGGCCCAGCGCCTTGGCGAAGCTGTCGATCGTCTCGATCATCTTCTCGAGCTCGATCGGCGTGTGCGTGCGCTGCTCGGGCAGGTGGGCACCCGACTTCAGCTTCTCACCGCTGGTGAACGGCGGGGTCAGCTCGATGTGGCGGTCGGTGACCACCGACGGCGAGATGATGGCCGCCTCGACATTGGACGGCACGTCCACGCCGGCGTCGACGGTCATGTGGACCTCGGCGAACAAACCCTTGGGCACGATCTTGTCGACGGTGCCGACCTTCACGCCCAGGATCATCACGTCGTTGCCCTCGTACATACCGGCGGCACTCTGGAAATCGGCGGTGATCTTGGTCTTGGAGCTGAGCACGTCACCGAACGGCAGCGAGCAGCTACCCAGTGCCAACACCAGACCACCCGCGGCGATCGATCGTGCTATGCGCGTACGGATTCTCGCGTTCATTGGCATCCTTCAACGAGGTCGACGGCACACAGCCAGTTGTCAGGGAACAACCACGGCAACGCCAGGTTGGCGTAGGGACCGTCGCCGGTCGCGTTGCCCAGGTAGCGCGCGGTCGGCGGGCCGACCGAGAGCAGGATGTCGAGGTTGTCCTTGTTCTTCTGCAGGCCTTCCGACATCGTCTTGAGATTGTCGATGGTGGTGGTGAGCTGGCCGTTGTCGTCGACACCCAGCTCCGACAGCTGACGGGTGAGCGTGGCGACACTGTCGAGCAGCTGACGCAGCAGATCCTGACGCTGCATCACCCGGCTGGCGATCGCCTCACCCTGGGTGATCACCAGCAGCACGCTGTTGCGGTTCTCGCCCAGAATGGTGGTGACCTGGCTCAGATCCTTGAGCAGCTGATCGACCTCGACCCGACGGCGTTCGATGACCTTGGCGACCGCGCCGACGCTGTCCAACGCCTGAGCGACCAGTTCGGGTGAGCCCGACAGCTGCGAGTTCACCGCGTTCAACGACGCCGCGAGCTTGGCGGTGTCCAGTTCCTGGAACTCGGGGGTACCGCGCTGGATGACGTCGGCCAGGTCGTAGGGGACCGTGGTGTTGGCCACCGAGATCCGGTCGCCGTCCAGATCCTCGCCGTCGCCGGGATCGAGTTCGATGTAGCGGGCGCCCAGCAGCGTGGCCATCTTGATGGTGGCGTGCGCGTTGCGCTTGAGCTCGATATCGCCGTCGATGTTGACCGAGACCAACACCTTGTCGCCGTCGAGCTCCGCGCTTTTCACGGTGCCCACACCGACACCGGAGACCGCGACACGGTCGCCGCTTCGGATGCCCGCGGCCTGCTGGAACTCCATCTCGACCGACTGCTTACCGAGGCCGAGCGCGGTGAAGATGCTGGCCACCGCGACCAGCACCGCCGCGATGGCGGCACCGATCACGCCGAGCCAGAAGTTGCGGTTGCCGTCGAACCGCTTTCGGAATTTGTTGACCATTATCTGCACACCGCCGACTGTTTGTTTCCGCCGATCTGACTGAAAATGCCGCGAGGGAACAGCACCCCATAGAGCGTGAGGTCCAACCGGCAGAAGCCGGAGTTCGCGTACGCGCCCTCGGAGGTGACCCGGCCGAAGCCCGCTGCTACCGCGGGCAGGTCGATCGCGGCGCGGTCGAGCCGCTCACCGTTGATGATCAGCAGGTTCGTCGCCGAGACCACCTGGTCCTGGGTCGCGGTCAGCTTCGGCTGCAAGGCCGAGAGCATGTTGACCAGCGAGGTGGTGTTGTCCGACAGCCCCTGCACCGAGTTCTGCAACGACTGGCCCTGCGAGTACAGGCCGCCGATCAGTGCTCGGGTCTGGGTCACCAGGGTTTCCAGCTGGTCACCGCGTTGGGCCAGACCGGTCATCACCGCGGACAGGTTGACGATCACATCCGACAGGATCGCGTCGCGGCGCTGGAAGTCCGTGGCCAGCTGCGCGGCCTGGATGATGAACGCCGACAACGAGACTCCGTCGCCCTGCAGAGCCTGGATCAGGCTCTCGGACATGGCGTTGACCTGCGCGGGCTCGAGCGCCTGGAACATCGGCTGGAAACCGTTGAGCAGGGCCGAGACATCGAAGGAGGGCTCGGTGTTGGCCAGTGGGATCGTGGCCCCCGACCGCAGCTGCTCGGTGTTGCCGTCCTTACCAGGAGCCAGCGCCACATAGCGCTGGCCGATCAGGTTCTGGTAGCGCACCAGCGCCTTGGTGTTGCCGTACACGGCCTGGTCGGCCTGCACGATGAACGACACCTTGGCGTTGTTGCTGTCGTCGAGCTCGATCTTCTCGATCTTGCCCACGCGCACGCCGGCCATGCGGACGTCATCGCCGGAGCGAAGACCGAGCACATCGGTGAAGATGGCCGTGTACTTGCGGGTGTCGCCTGCCACGGTGCGCGCGAGGGTGTTCCACACGACCACCGTGACCAGAATCGAAACCAGCGCGAAGATGCTGAACCCGATCAGCGGTTTCTTGATGCTCATCGATCGACCTTGCCTTCGGTCACTGTCAACGTCGAATCCTTGGTGATCGGACCGAACAGCAGGTACTCGGCCACGGTCGGAGTGCGTCCGACCATGGCCGCGATCGCCGCGTTACCGGTGTAGGAGATCGGCTTGACGGTCGTTGCGGCCGGGGTGGTCGCCGCCGGTGCGGCAGCGTCCGCCGGTGCGGTGAACGCGGCCGGTGCGGTCAGCCCCGGGATCGAGGGCAGGCCCGGAATGGCGGGCAGGCCGGGGATCAGCGGCTGCTCGGGTGCCGCGATGGGGGCGGCGAAACCGGGCAGGGTCAGGCCGGGGATGTTCAAGCCCGGGATCGACACCAGCGGTGCCATCCCCGCGGCGGAGTCCAATGCCCGCGGCTGCAGCTTGTCCGGCAGCGGCTCGATGATCGACTCGAGCGGCGCGGTCGCGCAGCTCGGGCCTGCCAGCTCGCCGTAGCGCGGGCAATCGCCCTGGGCGTACGGAATGTAGGTCATGCCGGGGAAGACAAGGCCGGCATTCCAGACCTGCTGCTTCTTCGGGCCCCAGGTGAAGGTGGTGTTCAGCGCCGCCACGGCCACGCCCATGTCGTAGACCGACTGGCTCAGACCCGTGGGGTCGTGGGCCAGCGCACCGAACATCACCGCGCCGTCGGTGGTGATCTGCTTGCCCGCGTCACCGTTGAGCATGAACAGATCGTCGAGGCGGGCCGCGGTGGCCGAGGTGCCCGCGATCACGTCGATCAGGCCCTGCCGGTTGGCCGCGATGGTGGTCGAGGTCTGCACCGACTTGCCCAGTACATCGAGCAGCTCCGGCGCGGATTCGTTGAGCGCGTGGATCGCGCCGGAGAAGTTGTTCAGGATCCCGTTCAGGTTCGGTCCGGCGTCGGCGACGGTGGTGACCCACTCGTCCAGGCGCTGGATCGTGGAGCCGGGAACCCGGCCGCTGCCGTCCAGAGCCTGGGACAGGGTGCCCAGCACGCGGCCGAACTGCACCGGGTCGATCTCGTTGAGGATCTCGCGGACCGAGGTCAGCGTGTCCTGCAGCGCGATCGTGCCCTTGCTCTTGTCCTCCTGGATGACCGAGCCGGCCTTCAGGTGATTGCTGTCGGAGCCGTTGTAGACCAGCTCCACCGAGGTCACCGCGAACAGGTTGCTGGGCACCACGCGTGCGGTGACCGAAGCCGGAATGTCGTCGGCGAACTCGGGTTTGAGGTTGATCCGCACGTTCTGGATCGCGCCCTGCTGCTGCACGTCGACACCGTCGACCGTGCCGACCAGCACGCCGCGGAACTTCACGTCGGCCTCGGACGGCAGGCCGTCACCGGTGGTGCCCAGGCTGGCCACCACCTTGGTCTTCGGTACGAAATAGCCTTCGTAGCGGGCCATCAGGAACACCAGGATCACGGTGATCACGGCCAGACCGGCAACGCCCGCTATGTACAGCTGTTTCATTGTGGGCCCACGCCCACTCGGATCGATGATCATCGCGCCCTTACCCCGAGATCCTGATGCCGGGGTCGATGCCCCAGATCGCCAAAGTCATGAACAGGTCGGCGAACACGACCAGGATGATGCACATCTTGATCGCCCGGCCGGCGGCCACGCCGACGCCTTCGGGACCACCCGAGGCGAAGAAGCCGTAGTAGCACTGGATGAACGTGGTGATCATGACGAAGATGACCGCCTTGAGCAGCGAGTACAGCACGTCCGCCGGGACCAGGAACTGGTAGAAGTAGTGCGAGTAGGTGCCCGACGCGGTGCCGCCGATCAGGCCGACCACCACCGAGCACGACAGGTAGGCCATCGCCAGACCGACGCAGTACAGCGGCACGATCGCCATGACCGCGGCCATCATCCGGGTGCTGACCAGGTAGGGCAGCGGGCGGATGGCGATCGAGTCCAGCGCGTCGATCTCCTCGGAGATGCGCATCGCGCCCAACTGGGCGGTGAATCGACAACCCGCCTGCGCCGCGAAGGCCAGTGCCGCCAGCAGCGGACCCAGCTCTCGGGTGGTGGCGAAGGCCGAGATGGCGCCGGTGAGCGGGCTCAGACCCAGCAGGTTCAGCGAGGTGTAGCCCTGGACCGCGACGGTCATACCGCCGAAGGCGCTGATGATCAGGATGACGCCGATGGTGCCACCACCGACGACGATGTTGCCGTTACCCCAGGTGACATCGGAGAGCAGGCGCCAGATCTCCTTCGGGTACTGCTTGAAGGCCAGCGGAATCGAGCCGACCGAACGCAGGAAGAAGAAGACCTGGTGGCCCAGGCGGGCGACCATATCGAGGGGGACTTTGCCCGCCGCCTTGAGCTGGCGCAGCGGCCGCAGCAGCGGAGGTACGTAAGTTGAAGACAAGGCTCAGACCACCTGTGGGGGGAATACGGCGGAGTAGATCTGCGTGATCGCCAGGTTGACGCCCAGCAGCATGACCATGGAACTGACCACTGCCGAGTTCACCGCGTTGGCCACACCACCGGGGCCGCCGCGGGCGTTCAGACCGCAGTCGCAGGCGATGATCGAGGCGATCAGGCCGAACAGCACCGACTTGAGCAGCGCCACCGCGAGGTCGCGGGTGACCGCGAACGAGGCGAAGGTACTCATGTAGGAACCGGGGGTGCCCGCCTGGGCGAAGATGTTGAACATGTAGCCGGTGATGAAACCGACGAAGACCACGAAGCCACACAGCAGCAGGCTGACCAGCATCGCGGCGCCGAGGCGGGGGGCCACCAGCCTGCGCAGCGGGTCGACGCCCATCACCTTCATGGCGTCGATCTCTTCGCGGATGGTGCGCGAGCCGAGGTCGGCGCATACGGCCGAACCGACGGCGCCGGCGATCATGATCGAGGTGACCAGCGGCGCGCCCTGCTGGATGATGCCGAGGCCGTTGGCCGCGCCGATGAACGAGGTGGCACCGACCTGGCCCGCGATCGCGCCGACCTGGATGGACACGATGACCGCGATCGGGATCGCGACCAGCAGTGTCGGGGCGGCGGCGACGTTGGACATGAACGCGCACTGCCGAATGAATTCTTCGAAGGGGAAGCGCTTGCGGAAGATCGCGACGATCAACTCCGTGATCGCCTCGAAACCCATCGTGATCTGTCGACCGAAGGTTTCCAGCGACTTCTTGGGGTGGTCGTCCCAAAGGCCCTTCGTCCAGTCGACAGCCTCGCTGGCTCGTGAACGTGTGGGTGGACTCTCGGTCGACTGCACTGCTTTTACCCCTCTCGACGCCGGGCCCTCAACGCCCCGGCGACTTGTTTGCTTGACGCACCTTACTACGGAGTAGCCCAGAACACACCACCGACATGTGAGCGTTGTCATAGATGGAGGTCACTGTTGTAATCGGCTATGAGACCCGTCACGACGGACCCTACAGCCCGTATTTACGCATGTCCGCGTATAACGCGCGAAGGTCTTTTCGGACAGGGTTTCCCAGTACCGGCGGTCGCGGCAAACAAATATTGCGGAACTCTGTCATTCATAACGAAACCCTCGTCGAATTATCTGAACAGATCACGCGCGAAACACGAACGACTCGCCGCGACACGATTTCGATAGGGAATCGCTATGACAACGACAGTCGGACAGGCGACCGAATCCGTGGGCAAACGCACCGGTCCGCAGCCACGCCCGGGACCGAATACAGGCACGATAGACAGACGGTATTGATATCGTGCGAACTTCCGACATCTGGAGGGACATGTTCAGCAAACTCGCCAAGGTGGCCAACGCTGCCTTCGCACTCGCCCTCGGTGCAGCCTTGCTCGGCACCGGCGCGGCCCAGGCACAGCCCGGCCCCCCGGTGATCGGCGGCGGTTCCGGCATCGTGATCGACAACGCGTTCGAGTGCACCCTCACCACGATCGGTCACGACGCGGCGGGCAGGCTGGTCGGCTTGACCGCGGGGCACTGCGGCGACGCGGGTGCCACGGTCGCGGCGGAAGCGGATCACGGCTACGGCGAAATCGGCCGGTTCGCGTACAGCAACCACGAGCTGGACTACGCGGTCATCGAGTTCACGCCCGGCCGGGTCACCCCGGTCAACCGGATCGGCAATGTCAGCATCACCGGTGTCGGCGGGCCCGCGCAGTTCCCCACCATCGTGTGTAAGGAAGGCCGCACCACCGGCAACACCTGCGGCATCAGCTGGGGCGATGTCTTCCAGACCAACACCGAGACCTGGTCGCAGATGTGCGTGGTCGAAGGCGATTCCGGTGCGCCGGTCGTGGTCGGGTCGACGCTGGTCGGCATGGTGAACGCCTACCTGGCGGTGGCCTGCTTCGGACCCGAGGTCGGCACCAACATGAACTCGATCATGGACGACATCAACGGTCGCGGCGGCGTGGGTTCGGGCTTCCGGCCCATCTAGCTTCTCGCACAGACAGGGCGGGCCGCGGATTTTCCCAGCGGCCCGCCCTTTTTGTGTGCGCTACAGGCTTTCCGTGCACACGACCATCCGACGCTCCGGGTAGTCGAAGCCGGAGTCCGCGGAGTCGGGGCAGTCGTTGACGTCGGCGGTGTTCTTCTTGATCGTGATCACCTTGACCGGGTCGACGCCGCCCTCGGTGCAGTCGATGCGCTTGGGGTCGTCGCCACCCAGATCGAGGCAACCGCCAACGACCCAGTCGATGTCCAGACACAGGGCGCCGGTCTGGACGCCGTCCAGGGTCTCGAAGTAGGCCTGGTCGCGGTCGCTCACGCAACCCTCACTGTTCTTGGCCTTGCCGATGACCTTGAAGTTCGCCTCGCGGCTGCCGCACGCGGCCTTCTCGATGCTCGCGTCCTCGACCGTGCCACCCAGCTTCACGCAGTCGCCGACATTGGCCTGGAAGTCGGTCCGACCGCCTCGGCTCGAGGTCGGCGTCGGCTTGCCGGTGGTGGTCTTGCTGGGTTTGCTCGGCTTGCTGGTCGGTTTCGCGCTGCTGGTGGCGGGCACGACGTCGACCGCGGGCTGGGCGTGACCGTCGATGGTGCCGCCGCAACCGGTGGAGACGAACGCGGTCACGGTGATGGCGATCGCGCCGACGAGTCGACCGAATCGCAAATCTGCAAGCACTCACTGTGAATACACCACTCGAGCCGCCGCCGTCGACTCCTGCACCGGGCGATCCACTTCACATTCGCCGGGTGATCTGCCTCACGTGACGTTTGGAACTTACACCGATGTGCTTCCCGCCTGCTCGCACGCACCGTCGCCGACTTGCCGCTGTGAGCGCCGGGTTTGACGAAAGCCGAACAGTAACAGCGCGTTATGTGACCTGCGGCACATCGTTGCCGCGTTGTTATCACTGCGCAACGCCGCTGGCACGTTGCCACCGGGTGCGGGTAGTAATGGAGGGTCAGGGTCGGGGAATCGTTACCTCGTGGAGACCTTCGCGGACTCTGCGTCACTACGCGTCAATGAGAAGATCTCGCGCCGTCGCAGGCGGGGCGGGAGATGGAATGGACGAGAACTTATGCACTACGAGGCAAATATTCAGCAATCTCACTGGCTTCGCCGGGGTCTGTTGCTGTCGGCAGCGGTCGCCGCGACCGGCGCACTGGCCGTCGTGCCCGCGCAGGCGCAGCCCCTGTTGCCGTTCGGGCTCGGCGGCTCCAGCCAGCCCGCGGTGAACGAGCCCGCGCAGGCCGCGCCCTTCGCGCCGCCCAACATCAACATCGGCGACGGCGAGACCGTCGGCGTCGCGCAGCCGATCGCCATCACCTTCCAGGAGCCGGTCGAAGACCGCGCGGCCGCCGAGCGGGCCATCAAGGTCACCTCGAGCGCCAACGCGCCCGGCCACTTCTACTGGACCTCGAGCAAGCAGGTCCGCTGGAAGCCCACCGAGTTCTGGCCGGCCAACACCGACGTGACCGTGGTCGCGGGCGGCACCACCAGCTCGTTCCACATCGGTGACGCGCTCGTGGCCACCGTCGACGACGCCACCAAGATGATCGTGGTCACCCGCAACGGTGAAGTCGTGCGCGAAATGCCGACCTCGCTGGGCAAGCCCGGCTACGAGACCCCCAACGGCACCTACATCGTGGGCGAGCGGCTCGAGAAGATGACCATGGATTCGTCGACCTACGGCGTGCCCGTCACCGATCCCGAGGGCTACAAGCTCGAGGTCGAATACGCCACCCGCCTGTCCAACAGCGGCATCTTCGTGCACGCCGCCCCGTGGTCGGTGGGCCAGCAGGGTTACTCCAACGCCAGCCACGGCTGCCTCAATGTGAGCACCGAAGACGGAAAGTGGTTCCTGGAGAACACCCGTCGCGGTGACGCCGTGATCGTGACCGGTACGCAGGGTGGAACCCTCAGTGCCGGCGACGGTTTGGGCGACTGGAACTAGTGTTCTGAACAAAAGCCGAACAATACGATCATTTCTGATCGTATTGTTCGGCTTTTTGCTGTACTGGCCACTGTGTGCCCGATGTTCAGAAAATCGGCGGGCAGGGTTAACCAACAGTTCGCCGTGCGCCGTAAGGCTGCCGCAGTGCGTAAGAGTCCAGAGCGGGTATTGCCCGGGAAAAGCCGTCGATGGCAGGACTACGCGCTGTTCGTGGTACTTGTCGTGCCGAACCTCGCGTTGCTGACCCTGTTCGTTTACCGGCCGCTTGCCGACAATATCCGGCTGTCGTTCACCGACTGGAACATCGCCGATCCGGTGGCCAATTCCGTGGGGTTCGACAACTACATCGAATGGTGGCAGCGCGACGACTCCTGGAAAGTCGTCAGCAATACGGTGATCTTCACCGTGGCCGCCGTCGTGGTGAGCATGGCACTGGGTCTGGCGCTGGCGATGCTGCTGGATCGAAAGCTGTTCGGGCGCAACGTCGTTCGCTCCGCGATTTTCGCGCCGTTCGTGATTTCGGGCGCGGCGATCGGGGTGGCTTTCCAATTCATCTTCGATCCGAGTTTCGGTCTGGTACAAGACCTGTTGCACCGGGTCGGTGTCGACAATGTGCCCGATTTCTATCAGGACCCGGACTGGGCCCTGTTCATGGTGACGATCACTTACATCTGGAAGAACCTGGGCTACGCCTTCGTGATCTATCTGGCCGCGCTGCAAGGTGTGCGCGCGGAACTGCTGGAAGCCGCCGAAATGGACGGCGCCAGTAGCTGGACGCGATTCACGAAAGTTCTACTGCCGCAGCTTCGCCCGACGACATTTTTTCTGTCGATCACCGTGCTGCTGAACTCGCTGCAGGTCTTCGACATCATCAATGTGATGACGCGTGGCGGACCGCTGGGCAACGGCACCACCACCATGGTGTTCCAGGTGTACGAGGAGTCGTTCAAAAACTTCCGGGCCGGGTACGGCGCCACCGTGGCCTCGATCATGTTCTTGGTGCTGCTGGTGGTCACGTTGATCCAGGTGCGTGTGATGGATCGAGGCGAACGATGAAACATGTAGGCCCGCAAACCCTTTCGTACCGGCGACGCGAACGTGCGATCACCCTGCTCGGCTACGCGGCCATGGTGTGCGTGCTGATCATCGTGGGTGTGCCGCTGTTCTGGATCCTGATCACCTCGCTCAAGGATCGCTCCGAGATCTACACCCAGCCCGCGGTCTACTGGCCGTCGAGTTGGCACCCGGAGAACTACAGCCACGCCACCACCACGGTGCCGTTCTGGACGTTCCTGCGGAACTCGATCATCGTGACCGGCATCGTGTCGGTGGTGAAGTTCGCGCTCGGGGTGTTCAGCGCGTACGGGCTGGTGTTCCTGCGGTTCCCCGGCAAGAACCTGGTGTTCCTGGTGATCATCGCGGCGCTGATGGTGCCCAACCAGATCACGGTGATCTCCAACTACGCGTTCATCGCGCAGCTCGGTTGGCGAAATACGTTCCAGGGCATCATCATTCCGCTGTGCGGTGTCGCCTTCGGCACGTTCTTGATGCGCAACCATTTCCTGTCGCTGCCCGGTGAAGTGATCGAGGCGGCGCGCATGGACGGCGCGAACTGGTGGCGGCTGCTCACCCGCGTGGTGCTGCCGATGTCGGGGCCCACGATGGTCGCGTTCGCGGTGGTCACGCTGGTCACCGAGTGGAACGAGTACCTGTGGCCGTTCCTGATGGCCGATTCCGCCGACGTCGCCACCCTGCCGGTCGGCCTGACCCTGCTGCAGAACACCGAGAACCCCAGCACCACCAACTGGGGGTCGGTGATGGCGGGCACCGTGCTCACGATGCTGCCCATTCTGCTGGTTTTCCTTGCCCTGCAACGTCACATGATCAAAGGCCTCACCTCCGGTGCGGTCAAAGGTTAAATCTCGAACAGGAGTTCGCCCGTGTCCCACTCTCGATTCCCGGCGCTGAGTCGCCGTGGCTTCATCGGCCTGACCGGTGGCGTCGCCGCTGCCGCCGCCCTGACCGCATGCGCGGGCACCGGCGGTGGATCCGGCGATTCCGGTGACGCCAACACCATCACCTTCTGGTCCAACCACCCCGGTACCTCCAAGGAGCTGGAGCTGGAGCTGATCAACCGCTTCCAGGCCAAGCATCCTGACCTGAAGGTGAACCTGGTCGACGCGGGCAAGAACTACGAGGAGGTGGCGCAGAAGTTCAACGCCGCGCTCACCGGTGGTGAACTGCCCGATGTCGTTGTGCTGTCCGATGTCTGGTGGTTCAACTACGCGCTGAGCAAGGCGATCGAACCGCTGGACGGGCACTTCGGTGCCGCCGGGGTGAAGCTCGACGACTACGTGGACTCGCTGGCCGCGGACTACCTGTTCGACGGCAAGCACTACGCCCTGCCGTACGCCCGCTCGACGCCGCTGTTCTACTACAACAAGGACGTCTGGGCCAAGGCGGGCCTGCCCGACCGCGGCCCGAACTCCTGGCAGGAATTCGACGAGTGGGGCCCGAAGCTGCAGTCCGTGGTCGGCGGCGACAAGTTCGCGCACGCCTGGGGCGACGCCAAGAACTACCTGGGCTGGACCTTCCAGGGCCCGAACTGGACCTTCGGTGGCGCGTACTCCGACAAGTGGACCCTGAAGTTCACCGATCCGGGCTCCATCGCCGCGGCCACCTATCTGCGTGAATCCATCAATGTGAAGAAGTACGCCGCCATCCGTCCGCAGATCGCGGTCGACTTCGGCACCGGCGTGGCCGCCTCCACCATCGCCTCCACCGGCGACCTCAAGGGCATCAAGAAGAACGCCGACGGCAAGTTCGAGGTCGGCACCGCGTTCCTGCCGCACCCCAACGGGCCCGGCGTCACCACCGGCGGCGCCGGTCTGGCGATCCCGTCGCGGATCTCCGAGGCGCGAAAGGTGAACGCGCTCAAGTTCATCGAGTTCATCACCAACGCGGCCAACACCGCGTACTTCACGCAGAACACGGGCTACATGCCGGTGCGCAAGTCGGCCGTGACCGATCCTTCCGAGATCGACTTCCTGGCGAAGAACCCGAACTCCAAGGTCGCCATCGACCAGCTGTCGGTGGCGAAGTCGCAGGACTACGCGCGCGTGTTCGTGCCCGGCGCCGACCAGATCATCGGCACCGGCTACGAACAGATCGGCCTCCAGAACGCCGATCCGGCAACGGTTCTGGCCAAGGTCGCCGCCGACGTGCAGGCGATCATCGACCGGCAGATCACGCCCAAGCTGCCCAAGTAGTTCCTTCGCGGGCCGGTGGTGTCGCACCACCGGCCCGTTCGTCTTTCTCAGGAGTGACATTCGCATGGCCACAGTGCAGTTCGACGGTGTGACCCACCGCTATCCCGGCGCCGACGCCCCCGCCGTCGACGCACTCGACATCGACATCGCCGACGGCGAGTTCCTGGTGCTGGTCGGGCCGTCGGGTTGCGGCAAGTCCACCAGCCTGCGGATGCTTGCCGGGCTGGAATCCGTTGAGTCCGGGACTATTCGGATCGGCGACCGTGATGTGACCGGGCTGCCGCCGCGCGCTCGTGACGTGGCGATGGTGTTCCAGAGTTACGCGCTCTACCCGAACATGACCGTGGCCGAGAACATGGGGTTCGCGCTGCGCAACGCGGGAATGTCCAAGTCCGACACGCTCGTTCGCGTGCGCGAAGCTGCCGCCATGCTGGAACTCGAGCCGCTGCTGGATCGCAAACCGGCCAAGCTTTCCGGTGGACAGCGGCAACGAGTTGCCATGGGGCGGGCCATTGTTCGTCGGCCGCAGGTGTTCTGCATGGATGAACCGCTGTCGAATCTGGATGCGAAGCTGCGTGTTTCGACCCGCTCGCAGATCGCCGCCCTGCAGCAGCGGCTGGGGACCACCACCGTCTACGTCACGCACGACCAGGTCGAGGCGATGACGATGGGGCACAGGGTCGCAGTGCTGTTGGACGGGACTTTGCAGCAGATCGCCGCTCCCCGTGAGCTTTACGACAATCCGTTGAATACTTTCGTCGCCGGGTTCATCGGTTCACCCGGCATGAACCTGCTCGAAGCACCCGTGGTCGAAGGCTCTGCCGTGCTCGATGGTCTACGAATTCCCCTGCCGCGCAGTGTTTCCGGTGCCCGCGTGGTCCTCGGTGTCCGCCCCGAATCGTGGGAAGTCACCTCCGACCCGGCCGGCATCACCGTCGTCGCCGAACTTCTCGAAGAACTCGGCGCCGAATCCTTCGTCTACACCCACGGCGCGGGCACCGACTGGTCCACCCGCTCCGGCAAGATCGTCGTGCGAGTGGACCGCCGCTTCAAAACCACCCTGGGCGAAACCCTGCACCTGCGACCCAAGGTCGACGAGGTCTTCTTCTTCGACGCCGAGACCGACCTGCGCCTGCGCTGATCAGCGCGGCGGGTGTTCGCGGGCGTGGGCTACCGCTTTCGCGATGCCGTCGGTCCAGACGGGGCCGTGGCCGGGGAGGACCAGTGCCGCGTCGAGGGGTTCGAGGATGTCCAGGGCTGCGACGGTGTCTTCGGTGGAGTGGTTGAAGAAGCACGGAAGTACCTGGGGGCCCGTGATTTTCGAGGTCGGGTGGGCCGTGCACAGGGTGTCGCCGGTGGCTAGTGCGCCTACCTCGGGGAGGTGGAACACGGTGTGGCCGGAGGTGTGGCCCGGGGTCGCGACGGGGATCGGGTGGCCGGGGAAATCCAGGGGGCCTTCAGTGGGGAAGGGTTGGATGTGGGGGACCGGGTTCTTGCGTAGGCCGCCCGCGGCGGTGATGCGGGCGGCCCAGCCGAGGGTTTTGCGGTCGGTCAGACGCTTGATCACGTCCAGGGGAGTGGCGGATTCGTGCACGTCGCCGCGGGCGTGGGCCACTTCGGTTTCGCTGGTGTAGACCGGGATCGCGTAATGGCGGTGCAGGTGGTTCAGTGCGCCGACGTGGTCCAGGTGGGCGTGGGTCAGCAGGATCGCCCTGATGTCTTCGGGGCGGTGGCCCAACGCGCGGACCGACTTCTCGATGGTGGCGGCGTCGCCGTACCAGCCCGCGTCGATCAACGTGAGGTCGCTGCCGTCGCGCAGCAGGACCATGTTGACGTCGGTGCCTGCGATGGTGAAAACGTTGTCGGCTACCTGCTGGTGACGCATGAATCCCTCTCCGGAGCAATGAATTTCGAGCCTACCGGCTGCGCGGCCGGCAGGCTCGAATCACATCACCAGATCGTCACACGCTGTTCGGGATCCAGGAACAGCTTGTCGTCGGGGGTCACGTCGAAGGCCTCGTAGAAGCTGTCGATATTGCGGACCACCGCGTTGCAGCGGAACTCCGGCGGGGAGTGCGGGTCGATGGCAAGGCGGCGGATCGCCTCTTCCTGGCGGGCCTTGGTGCGCCAGACCTGCGCCCACCCGTAGAACACGCGCTGCAGACCGGTGAGACCGTCGATGACCGGGGGTTCTTCGCCGTTCAGCGAGATCTTGTAGGCGGCCAACGCGATCGACAGGCCGCCCAGATCGCCGATGTTCTCGCCGATGGTGAACTCACCGTTCACGGTGTGCTCGTCGTCGAGGTCGGCGGGGGACAGCACGTTGTACTGGTCGATCAAAGCCTTGGTGCGCTTGCCGAACTCGGCGCGATCCGCGTCGGTCCACCAGTCCTGCATGTTGCCGTCGCCGTCGTACTTGGCGCCCTGGTCGTCGAAACCGTGGCCGATCTCGTGGCCGATCACCGCGCCGATGCCACCGTAGTTGGCGGCGTCGTCGGCGTTCATGTCGAAGAACGGCGGCTGCAGGATCGCCGCGGGGAACACGATCTCGTTCATGCCCGGGTTGTAGTAGGCGTTCACGGTCTGCGGGGTCATGAACCACTCGCCCCGGTCCACCTCGCCACCCAGTTTGCCCAGGTCACGGTCGTGATCGGCGGCGTAACCGCGACGGTAGTTGCCCACCAGATCGGTGGGGTCGATCTCGACCGCGGCGTAGTCGCGCCAGGTGTCGGGGTAGCCGATCTTGGGGGTGAACTTCTCCAGCTTGGTCAGCGCGGCCGCGCGGGTGTCGGGGCCCATCCACTCGAGGTCGGTGATATTGCGGCGGTAGGCCTCCTGCAGGTTGGCCACCAGTTCGACCATCCGAGCCTTCGCCGCGGGCGGAAAGTGCCGTGCGACATAGATTTTGCCGACTGCCTCGCCCAGCAACTCCTGCACCAGGGAGACGCCGCGCTTCCAGCGATCGCGGTTCTCCTGGGCGCCGGTGAGGGTGCGACCGTAGAAGTCGAAGTTCTCCTCGACGATCTCGTCGGTGAGGAAGGCGGCGCGGGCGTGCAGGACCTGCCAGGCGGCCCAGGCCTGCCAATCCTGCTGCGGGACATCGTTCCACGCGGTAGCGAAAGCGCGCAGGTAGTCGGGCTGGCGGACCACGAGTTCGGCGAACAGGTCCGCGCCCTCGCGAGCTTGGCCGGCCGCGATGGCGCCCACCCATGCAGCCCAGTCGAATTCGGGATGTTCCGCGACGAGATCAGCGAAAGTCGTGAGGTTGTAGCTCTTTTCGGCATCCCGCCGACGCACTACATCCCAATGTCCCGCGGCCAGTGTGCGTTCCAGCTCGAACACGCGCCGGGCAGCATCAGCCGGATCGGCAGGCAGCAGCCCTTCCAACGACGCATCGGCGGCCGCGATGGTGAACATCTTCGTGATGTGCGCGATGTACGCATCACGGATCTCCGCGAATTCCTCAGAGCGGTAATACGACTCATCCGGCAGCCCGATCCCCGACTGCGTCGCATGCACGAGGTACCGCGTGGAGTCCTTGTCATCGGTATCGACGTAGTACCCCACCGCCCCCCGAACCCCGGTCCGCTGCAACCCACCCAGCAACGCCGCGAACCCACTCGCATCCGCAACCTGCGCGATCGCGGTCAACTCATCAGCAACCGGCGCGAACCCCGCAGCAGCCACCACCTCGGTAGCCATAAAACTGGAGTACAAATCCCCGATCTTGCGCGCATCCACCCCCTCCGCGGCACCGGACGCACTGTCGGTGATGATCGCCTGCACATCCAACTCGGCCTGGTCGTACAACGTGCGAAACGCCCCGTCGACAGCCCGATCAGCCGGAATCTCATACCCCGCCAACCACTGCCCGTTGACATGCGAGAACAGATCATCCTGCACCCGCACCTCCTGATCACGGAAGGACAGGTCGATACCGGAAGGAGCACTCAGATCGGAAGTCACGCGCTCCAGTATGCCCAAACATCGAAGGGCGCCGAGGCCCGTACAGTAGCGCTATTACAGCGCTACAATGGCGCCATGGCGACTATTCAGATTCGAGATCTACCCGACGAGGACGCGGAGGTGTTCCGCAAGCGCGCGGAAGCTGCGGGAATGTCTCTGCAGGCCTACATGCGGCGAGAGCTGATCGCGGCCGCACGGCGACGCTCGAAGACCGAGGCAATGGCGGCGATCAGGGAATCGCTGGAACGTGATCCAGGTCCGGGCGGCGACCGCGATTCGATCCTGAGCGCCTTGGAAGACGCCCGTGGCGAGTGACGAGTACGTAGTAGACGCGTCAGCGGTATCGACCGCGCTGCTCCGCAAAGACGCTGTCGGCGCAGCCGTTGCCCGACTGATCGAGAACAGCACCTGCCACGCACCCCACCTCATCGACGCCGAAGTAGGCAACGTCCTACGCAGACACGAGCGCAAAGAGCTGATCAACGCGACGACCGCTGCCGTCGGGTTGCGGATGCTGGCAACAATGGTCGACCAGCGGTACGCCCACCACGGCTGGCTCTCCGAAGAAGCGTGGAAACTACGCCACACCATCACCTTCTACGACGGCCTCTACGCGGCCCTGGCCGCCCGACTCGACATCGCCCTACTCACCAGCGATGCCAAGCTGAGCCGAGCCCCCGGATTGCCGTGCCGCGTCGAACTGATCGAGTGACTCGATCCCTCTCAGACGCAGGCGAATTCGTTGGCTCGGGCGCCGGCGGTGAAGGCTTGCCATTCTTCGGCGGTGAAGTGGAGGAGGGTGTTGTCGTGGCGGAGGGTGGTGGTGCCGTCGGGGGCGGTGTGGGCTACCAGGGAGGGGTGTCTGCGCGCGCTCAGTAGGCAGCGAAGGAAGGTTGTCCACAGGGCTGCGTCGACGGTGATGATGGGCTCTTCGGAGCCGGCGTTCATCGGGTTTCGGCGGAATTTGCTGTCTCGTATCTGGACAGTGGATTCGACGAAACGGACCTCGACGCATTGGTTGCCGTTGTTCGAGCGTGACGAGGTGAACCAGCCGTGGTCGGCCGGGGTGCGGCGAGCGGTGGTGGACATAGCTCGAATCCTACACGCTGGCATACTCGCTGATCAGGGCGAGAGATTCGGTGCGGGACAGGGATTGCTCGCGGGCGCGCACGTACGCGAAGCCCAGGTCTCGGACCTGTTCGGCGTCGTCTACGTGACCGCCGAAGACGGCGCTTTCGGCCCAGGCGAAGGTGGGTAGCTGATCGCTTGCGAAGTCGAGTAGGTGGAAGCTGGAACCGCCGAGAACGGCACCTTCGGGGGCGCTGAACGGGATGACGCGGACATCCACGGTGTCGAGTTCGCGGACCAGCTTCACCAGGTGGCGTAGCTGCTCGCGCAGGACTTCGGTGCCGCCGGTTTGTTGTCGCAGGGTGGCCTCGCCGAGGACGGCGGTGAGTTCCAGCGGATCGGGGCCGTGCAACCGTTGTTGGCGACGCAGTCGTATCGAGACTAATTGGTCAACCTGGACCGGGCGGATCATCACATCGGCGCTGATCAGGGCGCGGGCGTACGCCTCGGTTTGCAGCAGGCCGGGCACGATCATGCTGTCGTAGCTGCGGATGCTCTGCGCGCCTGCCTCCATCCCGTACAGCCGCTGCAATTCGGGACCGATCAGGGCCGCAGCGGTTGTGGCCCACCAGCCGCGCTCTTTGCTCGCTTCGAGAAGCGCGAGCAGTTCGCCGCGTTCGTCGCCGGCCACATCGAGAACGTCGAGAACAGGTTCGATGGTGGTGCGGGTGAGTACCCGCCTGCCCTTTTCCACATGCGACCAGTTGGCGGGGGTGAAACCAACCCGGCGGGCGAAACCGGCCGAATCGAAACCGCGCTGCTCGCGCAGCTCGCGCAAGCGCAACACGAGTTCCCAACGCGCGACGGTCGGCGAAACGGGAGCCATGAACAGTTATCGTACGCTGACCGACACGCCAGCTACTGACTATTGTCAGCGCGGTTGTGCGGCTATAGGCTGTACAGAACGGCCATTTTCCTTCGCATCCAGCCGTTATGAAAAAGTTTCCCGCCCCATCCGCTCGTACCGCAGCACCAAGCTCCGAGCAAGCGAATTCACAGCTACATCGAGTCCACCGTCGACGGAGACGAGGTCGTGATGAGCACGTTGCGCACTGATGAGGACAAGGGCGGGTATTCGGCGGCCGAGGAATACTCGGTCACCCAAGACGCTTTGGCGCGCTGTCGCCGCTACCGCAAGGACCACGGCCTCTACGGGGTGGTCGATGCGACACTGGGCCGGATCGTGCTCGAGATCGGCGCGGTCGGGGCGGTGGTGATGCCGTCGACGCTGGGCGAACGAGTCCGCGGGCTGCTCATCTCCCGCGGCATGCGTTGCGGGCCGATCATCGCCCACCCGCGCTCCGGGCGCTGGACCTTCCTCACCGGACCGGTCGACAATTCCTATCTCGACACCGAACTGTTCGCCGAACTGTTCCGGGTGTGCGCCTCGGTCGCGCTGCCCGGCAGCGATATCGTGCTGCCGTCACCGGCCGACGAGCGCAGCGGATATCGCACCTGGATGCAACAGCCCGACGGTGATTTCCGCCCGGATTTCGCGCAGATCATCGCCGCTACCAGGACCAACGCCAGGTCGGCGTCGCTGTCGCGGCAGCCGGGATCAGCCTGAGCTCACTGCCCGCCCAAGCGCGCGTGCATCTCCCAGACCAGTACCTCGGCGTCACCGTGCGGACGAACCAGCTGACCGCCCGAACGCGACAGCCGCACGGCGTCACCTTGCGCCAACGTGCCGACACCCTCGACGTCGACCTCCCCGCGCGCGACGAAAACATGCAGGTAGGGCGCGTCCGGCAGCGTCACACCGGGATTGTCGGCCGCCATCCTGGCCACATGCATCGCCGCGTGCGAGGAGTTGATCGCGATGGCGGTGCGGTCGCGATAGCGCGGTAGCCCCGACGCCACCGTCACCAACTCGCCGCGCGCGAGTTCGTCATCGATCTCGAGCTGCTGATAGCCGGGGTCGACGCCGGGGGAGTCCGGCACCACCCACATCTGCACGAAGTGCACCGGCTCGTCGTGGGTGCGCCCGTCCAGGCTCCACGAATCGTTCTTCTCCGAGTGCAGGATCCCGGTCCCCGCGCTCATCCGCTGCGCCAGACCCGGATAGATGATGCCGTTGTGGCCCAGCGAATCCTGGTGCACCAGGCTGCCACCCAGCACCCAGGTGACGATTTCCATGTCGCGATGCGGGTGGGTGTCGAAGCCCTCGCCGGGCAGCACCACGTCCTCGTTGTTGACCAGCAGCAGCCCGTGATGGGTGTTGTCGGGGTCGTAATGTTCGCCGAACGAGAACGAATGCTTCGAATCCAGCCACGGGATCCGCGTCTTCATCCGGTCACCACCACGGTGTAATTCGATGCGCGGCGGTGTCGTCGAGGAGGGCGTCACGGTTCAATTCTGGCACCGATAGCGAGGATGCACCGAGCACGGGGTGAGCGCGCACCGCGGCGGCACGCGGGGGCACTAAGGTCATGGCGTGTCGACCCATCCCCCTGACGGCTCGAATACGGCGGATGAGCAGCCGATCTCGCTGAAACATCTGGTGCGCGACACCCGCGAGATAGTGCGCGACAACCCGCGGATGCCGCGCCTGGCCCTGTTGCGGCTGATCGCGCAATTCGGCGACGGGATGTTCCAGGCGGCACTGTCGGGCGCGATTCTGTTCAATCCCGAACGCGAGGCCGACCCGTTGGCGATCGCGGCCGGGTTCGCGGTGCTGCTGCTGCCGTATTCGGTGCTCGGACCGTACGCGGGCGCGCTGCTGGACCGGTGGGATCGGCGCAGTGTGCTGCTGGTGGCCAGTATCGCGCGGGCGGTGTTGATCGGTGCGGCGGCGATCGGGTTGTGCTTCGGGGTGGGGGAGACGCCGCTGCTGATCCTTGCGCTGGCCACGGTCGGCGTCAGCCGGTTCGTGCTGGCGGGGGTGTCGGCGGCGCTGCCGCAGGTGTTGGAACAACGCTGGTTGGTGCCGATGAATTCGGTGCTGGCCACGGTGGCTTCGGCGTGCGCGGGGATCGGGGCCGCGGCGTCGGTGGCGGTGATCGCGCTGATCGGCCCGGGGGATGCGGGGTCGGCGGTGGCGGTGGGGTTGTCGGGGATCGGCTCGCTGGTCGGCGCGATGCTGGCCTACGGGTTCCGCCCGCACGTGCTCGGGCCCGACCGCGGTTCGGCCGACACCGAGAGCACCGTGCACGCCATCGCGGCGGGCTTGCGTACGGGTGCGCGGGCGGTCTGGCATTCGGTGCAGGTGACCACGGCGATGATCGGCATCGGCGCGCACCGCATCGTGTTCGGGATGAACACGCTGATCATGGTGTTGGTGTTGCGGGCGCCGACCGACTCCGAGATGAGCGGCGGGCTGGTCGGTTTCGGGGTGGTGATCGTGGTGATCGCGGCGGGCATGCTGGTGGCGGCACTGGCCGCACCGATCCTGATTCCGCGGCTGGGCAGGCCGCGCACGGTCCTGCTCGGGTTGACGACCGCGCTGATCGTGCAGCTCACGCTGGTGACCCCGATCGCGCTGGCCACCGGATCGGCGGTGGACAACGCGCACCGGTTGCTGCTGGTCGGCGCGTTCGGCCTCGGCGTTGCCGGTCAGACCATCAAACTGACCGGCGACGCGAGCATGCAGATCGACATTCCCGACGATCAGCGCGGACAGGTATTCGCCCTGCAGGACACGGTGTTCAACATTTCCTTCGTGTTGGCGATCGCGGTGACCGCGCTGGTGATCCCGGCCGACGGACGGTCGATCGGGGTGGTGCTGGCCGGTGCCGCGGTGTACGCGGTGGGCATCGCGGCCATCGCGTTCAACTCCCGTCGAACCGTTCGCTGACCGGCGGGTCCTGCGCCAGCACGGTGCGATGGTCGACGGTCGCGTGCGGGATATCGGGCAGTAGTTCATCGTCGAACGACACGCCCGCACTCCACGGCATGTCGTCGATGGGTGCGTCGTAATCGACCCACAGCGCGTCGGCGAGGCTGCTGTGGGCCAAATCGGCGTGGCCGCACCAGTGGTGCGCGAGCGGGTCACCGGTTCCGAAGACGTACTCGATGTCGTTCACATCTGTTAGGACGCATCCCGAGCCCATTCGGTTCCGGTAAGTTCGCACAAGATCACGGTGTTCGGTGTCGACGCCGATTCGAGGGAGCCAGATGCGCGCAAGACCGCACGGAACTGCCGCGTTGGGTGTGGTGCTGTGCGCCATCCTCGCTGTCCCCGCGCAGGCCGCCCCGCTGCCGTGGGCGCCGCCGCCGGTGAACGTCTGCGGCGAAACAGGATTCGACCCGGTCAGTCGGCTGCCCGATCCCGCCGCACCGCCCGCGCCGCCGCTGCCCGCCCTGCCGCCGACCATCGACATCCCGATCTGGGTACCGCAACTGACGCCCGTGCCGGTGCCGGATCCGCCGCACGATCAGACCCGGGTGGCGCAGGTTCCGCTGCCGTCGGATCCGTGCCGGAATCCGTGTCCGCAGGTCCGGGACACGCCGGAACCGGAACCCGAACGCGTCGAGGAGACTTCGACCGGTTCCGCGGTGGCGCTACCGAGGATTCGGCTGAATCCGGAGATCGAACCCATTCCCATTCCGGTGCCCGGAGGCGAGGGCGAGCCCGCGCAGGAAGCGCCCGCGCCGGTGATCCGGCCGGTCGAATCCGGACCGCTGGGTGCGCCGATCATGCCCGCGTCGGTGGAGTCGGTGCGCCTGGTCGAGCAGGTCACCGGGCACGGTTCGGCCAACCGGACCGACATGCGCTGGCAGGTCGACGGCACCGACTTGGGACTGTTCTGGGAAACCGAACCGGGCAAGGTCGCCATGGTTTTCGGCGACACCTTCGGCGAGGGCTGGGCTTATGGCGGGGCGGGGGCCGATACCGCCGATTGGCGATCCAATGTGCTGGCCTACAGCTCCGACAAGGACCTGGCCGACGGCATCACCATCGACTCGATGGTGCAGGACAGCGCCTGTCACGCGGCGGAACTGCTGGGCAGCCGCAAGATCAAGAACTGGGAAACCACCACCATCCCCACCTCCGGATTCGCCCTCGGCAAGCGGCAATTCATGAGCTACATGTCGGTGAACCACTGGTCGAAGATCCCGGGCATGTGGCTGACCAACTACGGCGGCCTGGCCTACTCCGACGACGGCGGGCAGACCTGGACCAAAGATCAGCATGCCCGCTGGGAGAACATGTTCGGGCTGGGTCGATTCCAGGTGGCGGCGATGGTGCCGCACGGCGACTACGTGTACATGTTCGGCACGCCCAACGGCCGGATCGGCGTGATCGGGCTGGCCAGGGTACGCAAGGACGACGTGCTCAACAAGACCGCCTACCAGTACTGGGTGGACGGCAAATGGGCCCCCGCGGCGGAGAATTCGGCGACGCCGCTGGTCCACGGCACGGCCAGTGAGCTATCGGTGCGGTTCGACTCCGACAGCAAGCAGTGGCAGATGGTGTACCTCGATTCGGCCGCGAGCCAGATCGTGTTGCGGACCGCGGGTGAACCGCAGGGTGCGTGGACTTCGGCGGTGCCGCTGGTTTCGACCCAGATGTATCCGAAGGCGTACGGCGGCTTCATCCACCCGTGGTCGACGGCGCAGGATCTGTATTTCACGATGTCGGCGTGGGACAGCTACAACGTGTACCTCATGCACGCGCGCCTGCGTCCGCCGCGCTGATCACGAACTTCAGCCGGTCGCCGGGGCGGGCTTGGGCGACGCGGTCCACATCGGCGTCCAGGACGACCGCGATCACCGGATAACCGCCGGTGATCGGGTGATCGGCCAGGAAGACGATCGGTTGACCGCTGGGCGGCACCTGCACCGAGCCGAGCGCGACGCCCTCCGACGGCAATTCGCGGGTGATCGACCGGATCAGCGGGGGGCCGTCGGCGCGATCGAGGCGGGCACCGACGCGGTCGGTGTCGGCGGACACGGTCCAGGAACCGCGGAACAACTGGTCGGGGTCGGTGAACCAGTCGGCGCGCGGGCCGGGGGTCGCGCGGACTTCCAGTACTTCCGGCGGGAGCGGGACCGGCGCGAATTCCACGGTCGGCAGGGTTCGCGGCGGGGGACCGACGGGTAACTGGGTGCCGATCTGGAGGGGTTCGGGGCCGATACCGGACAGGGTGTCGCGGCTGCGGGAACCGAGCACTTTGGCCACGTCGATGCCGCCGCGCACGGCCACATAACTGCGCAAACCAGTGGTGGCCAGGCCCAATCGCAGCACCTGGCCCTCGTCTAGTTCGAGCACGCTGGCGTGTCCGACCGGCGTGCCATCGATCGTGGCGGGGGCCGGTGCGCCGGTGACCGCGACCGTGAGATGGCCGTCGGCGCGCAGTTCCAGGCCGCCCAGTAGTACCTCGATGGCGGCGACGTCCTCCGGATTGCCGACCAGCCGGTTCGCCAGCCGCAACGAGCCGCGATCCGCGGCACCCGCCTGACCGACGCCGGAATCGAACCAGCCCTGTCTGCCCAGGTCCTGCACCGTCGCCAGCGGCCCCACCCGCTCGATAAAGATCAGCATGCGATCTCTCCCCGATTCGCTGTCGAGGCGGCGCATCGTTGAGCAGCCCTTGCCTGTACCGCCGAAACGGCTCTTACTCGGACGCGACGAACCGAATCGACGAACCCGCCCGAACCAGCGCGGGTGGATCGCGGTCCACCACCCACATTCGCAGATCGGTCGTGCCGATCACCTGCCAGCCGCCCGGCGTGCCGCGCGGATATACCCCCGAGTAACCAGCGGCCAAGGCCACCGCACCCGGCGGGATGGCGGTGCGCGCGCGGGCTCGACGCGGCACCGTGAGCCTGCCGTCCGGGGAGGTGAGATAACCGAAACCTGGTGCGAAACCGACGAACGCGCAGTGCCAGACGGTGCCGGTATGCGACGCGATCACCTCGGGGATCGACAGGTCCAGCAGCCGGGCGACCTCGGGTAAATCCTCGCCGTCGTAGCGAACCGGGATCTCCACGATGTTCTCGTCCACTGTTCCACGGGAAACATCCGGTTGCGGCGGCTGCTGATCCAACCGGTCCAGCAGCGAGATCAACTCGCGGCGCACCTGCGTGCCGTAGTTCACCGAATGCATGGTGATCAGCACGGTTTCCGCGGCGGGCAGCACGTCTTCCACGCCGGCGATGGCGTGCACCCGCAACGCCGAGGCCAGCCGCTGCACCGGGCGCGGGTCATCGAGGGTGATGAGCATGGCGCGGTCGCCCGCCGGTCGGATCCGCGTGTTCCAGTCCATCGTGCCTCCCCTTCAGCTGAACGGCTGCACCGGAATTCCGGCTTCGCGCAGCGCCACCCGGATCCGGCCCGCCATATCCACGGCTGCCGGAGAGTCGCCGTGCACGCACACACTGGCCGCCGACACGGCGACCGTACCGGGACCGTCCACGGTACGCGCGGTCCCTGACAGCGCAAGAGATATCGCCTGCGCCACGGCATCGTCGACCGACAGCACCGCCCCGGCAACACCGCGCGGGGCCAGCGAACCTGTTGCAGTGTAGGCGCGATCGGCGAAACCCTCGCCGACGAAACGCAGGTTGTGGGCGGCGGTTTCCATCTCCGTGCCGGCGGGGCCGAGCAGCGCCAGGTTCGGGTCGGCCTCGGCCACGGCGGCCACCAGGGCTTCGGCGAGGAGGCGATCGCGGGCTGCCGCGTGGTAGAGCGCGCCGTGGGCTTTCACATAGCGGACTCGGTCGCCCGCGGCCGTGGCGAAGGCTTGGAGGGCGCCGATTTGGTAGAGCACCTCGTCGCGCAGGTCGGCGGGGGAGAGGGCGATCTCGCGGCGGCCGAAACCGACCAGGTCGCGGTAACCGACGTGGGCGCCTATTCGCACCCCCTTGGCCACGGCGAGCTCGCAGGTGCGGCGCATGATCGACGGGTCGCCGGCATGGAAACCGCACGCGATATTCGCGCTGGTCACGATGTCGAGCATGGCGGCGTCGTCGCCCATCCGCCACGGGCCGAAGCCTTCGCCCAGGTCACTGTTCAGATCCAGCGGCATGCCGGGAATGTACCCCGACAAATCGACCACGAACGAACTGAACCGAACTGTTATCCGCGCGTCAGCAGGCGTAGACGCGGACCTCGGTGGCTTTCACGGCGAAATAGACCTGCGCCCCGAGGGTGAGTTGGAGTTGGGCGACGGCGGCGGGGGTCAGGTCGGCGCACAGGCCGGGGGCTTGCGGTGCGTCGCCGCGGACTCGGACGATGCCGCCTCGGTCGGTGATCTCGGTGATGTCGACGGTGAAGACGTTGCGTGGGCTGCCGCCGGGGGTGGTGCGGAAGACCGAGACCGCGGCGGGGGAGAACACTGCCGCCGCAGGGGATTCGGGGCGGAGTTCGCCGATGACGCAGCCGTCTACGGCGAAATCGTCGACCTGGACGGTGCCCAGTGTCGGCCCTTCGGTGAGCTGCTTCGACGCGGTGCCGCGCAACAGGTTCAGGCCGGCGATGCGGGCGGCGAAGGGGTTGCGTGGGTGCGACATCACCTCGGCGACCGGGCCTTCTTCGACGATGCGGCCCGCTTCGACGATGACGAGGCGGTCGGCGAGGGTGATGGCGTCGATGATGTCGTGGGTGACCAGCACGGCGCAGCGGGTGGGTTCGTCGCGCAGGACTGCGCGCAGCAGGGTGCGCATGGCGGGGGCCACGTCGACGTCGAGGGCGGACATGGGTTCGTCGAGCAGGAGCAGGTCGGGGTCGACAGCCAGGGCGCGGGCCAGGGCGACGCGTTGGGCTTGGCCGCCGGAGAGGGTGGCGGGGGGGCGGTCGGCGAATTCGGTGGCGTCGACGGCTTTCAGCCAATTGTCGGCGATCGTTCGGGCGGCGCGGTGGGTGGTGCCTCGGCTTCGGGGGCCGAAGGCGACGTTGTCGCGGACGGTGAGGTGGGGGAACAGGAGGGGGTCTTGGGCGAGCAGGGAGACGCCGCGGCGATGTGGGGGGAGTGCGATGCCTTTCGTGGTGTCGGTGAGGGTGCGGGAGCCCAGTCGGACGTGGCCTTTGTCCGGGGTGATCAGGCCGGCGATGACCTGTAGGAGGCTGGATTTGCCCGCGCCGTTCGGGCCGAGGACGGCCAGTACTTCGCCGGGGGCTACTTCGAGGTGGATGTCGAGGTCGCGGGCAGGTATCCGGGCTGACACCGAAAGTCCATCGGAATCCACGGTCACTTCACCTCGCTGAGCGCGGGGGTGCCGCTGCGCAGTTGGGTGCCGGGGATGGGGCTTGTTCGGCGGTAGGCGAGGAGCACGATCAGCACCGCGACGATGATCAGCACCACCGAGAGGGCGACGGCCGCGTCGGGGTCGGCTTCGCGTTGGAGGTAGATCTCCAGGGGCAGGGTGCGGGTGCGGCCCTGGAGGCTGCCCGCGAAGGTCAGGGTGGCGCCGAACTCGCCGAGGGCTCGGGCGAAGGCGAGGACCGCGCCGGAGATCAGCGCGGGGCGCAGCAGTGGGAGGGTGATCCGCCACCAGACGGTGCTCGGTCCCGCGCCGAGGGTCGCGGCGATCTGCTCGTAGCGGCTGCCTGCCGTGCGCAGGGCTCCTTCGAGGGTGAGGACCAGGAACGGGAGTGCCACGAAGGTTTGTGCCAGCACGACTGCTGTTGTGCTGAAGGCGATGTGGATGCCCGCTGCTTCGAGGTGTTCTCCTAAAAGGCCACGTCGACCGAAGGTGTAGAGCAGCGCTATGCCGCCGACCACCGGTGGTAATACCAAGGGCAGCAACACAAGTGCACGCAACACCGGCAGCCCTCGCCAGCGCGCCCTGGCCAGCACTGCGGCCATCGGGACCCCGAATACCAGGCACAACACCGTGCTCGCGGTGGCGGTTCGCAGGCTCAACCACAGTGCGTCCCTTGATGCTTCGGTGGTCACCAGTTCCAGGAACCGGCTCCACTCGACGCCCCAGGCCAACGCACCCAAGGGCAACACCACCAGGGCGAAGCCCACCACGGCAGGGATCAGCAGCCAACGAGGCAATCCCGCGGCTGCTGTCACGGTGCGCCG
Organism: Nocardia sp. NPDC058640; assembly: GCF_042716995.1. Taxonomy (NCBI): domain Bacteria; kingdom Bacillati; phylum Actinomycetota; class Actinomycetes; order Mycobacteriales; family Nocardiaceae; genus Nocardia; species Nocardia sp. NPDC058640. Next base: position 3,753 of record NZ_JBHXRG010000040.1, on the reverse strand, counting down.
AAGCCTGCGGCGGTGAGCGCGGCACGACCCGTGGGGCCGGTGACCAGGTCCGTGAACTTTTGCGCGGTAGCTGCTTGCTTCGAATCTGCCACTACCGCAATGGGATAGGTGTTCACAGCTACTGACGCCTCGGGAACGGCGACGACGCCGACCTTCGCGCTCGCTGCGTCGGTGACGTAGACGAAGCCGGCGTCGGCTTGGCCGGAGGTCACCTTGGTGAGCACGTCGGCGACCGACGATTCCTCGCTGACGGGGTGCAGGGTGGTGTTTGCGGCGTCGGCGACCTTCTTCGTCGCGCGACCGCACGGGACCTGGGGGGCGCAGATGACCAAGGTGGCGTCGGCGAGGTCGTTGATTCCGTTGATGCCCTTGGGGTTTCCCGGTGCGGTGACCAGTGTGAGGATATTGGTCGCGAATGTTGTTGGTGTCGCGGTGATTCGACCGTCTTTGATCACGTTGTCCATGGTCGGCTGGTCGGCGGAGGCGAAAACGTCAGCGGGGGCTCCTGCTTGGAGCTGGGCTGCCAGGTCTGAAGACCCCGCGTACGAAACCTGCACGTCCACACCGGGATTGGCGGACTCGAACTCCTTCTCCAGTCCCGTGAACACATTCTTCAGCGAAGCCGCCGCGAACACTGTCAGAGTCGATTCGCCTGTGTCCGAAGCGGTTTCGCTCGAGCAGCTCGCGGCCAGCACCGCCAGCGCACCGACGAGCGCGACCCGGCGGATCACGGCGCGGCCTTTTCGACCACCACGGTCGTGGCCTTCACGCTCGCCAACGCGACGCTGCCCGGCTCCAAACCCAGCTCGCGCACTGCTTCGCTGCTCATCAGCGAAACCACTGTGAAAGGACCGCATTGCATCTCCACCTGTGCCATCACCGTGTCGGTCACCACCCGCGTGACCAGCCCCGGGAACCGATTGCGTGCCGAACTGGCACTACCCACCTGGGTCTGTGGCGTGCGCGCCGCCTCGACGGCATGTTCGGCCAGTTCCCGGCCGTCGAGCACCAGGCGCCCGGCCGCGTCTTTCGTCGCCGTCAACGTGCCGGTGTCGATCCAGCGACGCACCGTGTCGTCGCTGACGCCGAGCAGATCGGCCGCTTCCTTGATTCGCAATGAGGCCACACGAACAGGATAGATCCGCAGATTCGTCTACAACAAGCAAATATCACCGCATTTTCGGAACCAACCGGTCGTGATGTCTCCTAATCCGGTCACACTTCATGGTCACGGGGGGTCGCGCCCAGTACGCTCGAATCCATCATGGCCACGTATTTCGATCCGAAGTCCTGGTCACTGGCAGGTGCTGTCGACATGGGCAAACGCCTGCTCGACCCCTCCTGGATCGACCAGTGGCTCGGTTTCACCACGTCCTGGGCCGATCCCGTCGCCGATCTGGGCTCCGGCACGGTCACCGCGCTGCTGCCCGACGTGCTGCTGACCGTGCTCAGCGAGGGCATTCTCAGCCGCTTCGGCGGCCAGGAAGTCGACGCCACGCTGCTGGGCCACGACCTGTCAGCCACCCTCGACACGTTCAAGGTGCGCAGACGCGGCGCTCACTTCCAGAGCAAAACGGTGCTGTCGAACCTGGTGTGGGACTCGCATCCGTTCGATACGGTCACCGTGATCGCGCACGGCGTGCGGTTGATTCCCGGCGTGCCGACCAAAGTGCGGGTGCAGCAGCTCGACATCGAGGGCAGCATCGGGATCGGCGCGCTGGTGGACTGGGTGGACGCGCAGAACCTGGACTGGCGGGTGCGACTGGACGAGCGCGGCCGCATCGTGGCCACCCATCGCACACGCAAGATGACCGCGATCGTGGACGGTCAGGTCTACGACAACCTGCTCACCCTCGACGTCCACCGGGCCAGTTGGTACGGCATCCGCCTGCCCAAACGCGTGGTGCCCGCGCCCGCGCTGCTGCTGGACGACCTGCCCAACCGCGCGAGCATCAACTACGCGCACCGGCGCGGTGACGTGGTGAAGTTCCGGCTCGAACTGCCCGAGACCACCGGTTCGTTCGACCTGACCCAGATACGCGACGCCATCATCGCCGGGACGACGCTGATCGTGTTCTGATCAGGACTGCTGCTGCGCCCACCACTCCCGCAGGGCCTCCTCGGCTTCTTCACGCGTCATCGGACCACGGTCCAGCCGCAGATCCTTCAGGAACTTCCACGCCTTACCCACCTGCGGACCCGGCGGCAGACCGAGCAGTTCCATGATCGCGTTGCCGTCCAGATCCGGGCGCACCCGCGCCAGATCCTCCTGCTCGCGCAGTACGGCGATCCGCTGCTCGAGCTCGTCATAGGTCGAACGCAGCGCTGCCGCGCGACGCTTGTTGCGCGTGGTGCAATCCGCGCGCACGAGTTTGTGCAGCCGATCGAGCAGGTCGTCGGCGTCGGTCACGTACCGGCGCACCGCCGAATCCGTCCACTGACCTTTGCCGTACCCGTGGAAACGCAGGTGCAGGAACACCAGGCGCGCAACCTCTTCGGTGAACGCCTTCGGGTACTTCAGCGCCCGCATCCGCTTGCGCACCATCTTCGCGCCGACCACCTCGTGATGGTGGAAGCTCACCCCGCCCGCGGGCTCGTTGCGTTTGGTGTCGGGCTTGCCGATGTCGTGCAGCAGCGCCGCCCAGCGCAACACCAGGTCCGGATCGCCGTCCTCCTGATCGATCGCCTGCTGCAGCACCGTCAAAGAATGCTGGTACACATCCTTGTGCTGGTGGTGCTCGTCGATCTCGAGCTTCATCGCGGGCACCTCGGGCAGCACGCGCTGCGCCAGACCGGTGTCGCACATGAGGTTGATGCCGTCGATCGGGTGGTCGGCGCCGATCAGCTTGTCCAGTTCCGCGCGCACCCGCTCGGCGGTGATCCGGTCGATCTGCTCGGCCATGTCGATGATCGCCGCCCGCACCCGCGGCGCCACCTCGAAACCCAACTGGGCCACGAAGCGCGCGGCACGCAGCATCCGCAGGGGGTCGTCGTCGAACGAATCCTGCGGCAGCGCAGGGGTATCCAGCACGCCCGCGAGCAGGGCGTCGATGCCGTTGAGCGGGTCGACGAACTCCAACGACCCGTCCGAGGCGATCTTCACCGCCATCGCGTTCACCGTGAAATCGCGCCGCACCAGGTCGCCGTCGAGCGTGTCACCGAAGGTCACCTCGGGATTGCGCGACACCCGGTCGTAGGTATCGGCGCGGAACGTGGTGATCTCGAGCTGCTGATCATCCTTGGCCGCACTGACCGTCCCGAACGCCAAGCCGCCGGTATCCCACAGATGATCCGCCCACCCGCGCATCAACTCCTGCACAACCTCCGGCCGCGCATCGGTGGTGAAATCCAGATCATTGCCCAGCCGCCCCAACACCGCGTCCCGCACGCTGCCGCCGACCAGATACAGACTGTGCCCCCGCTCGGCGAACATCGCCCCCAACGGCGCCAAAACATCACTGAGCTGCCCCAAAGTCACCGCCGCCCCCGCCAGCAGGCGAGCACGACGATCCGCCACAGCATCAGGGACAACGTCAGGGGAAACCACGAATGTCGACTTTACCGACCCCGTCCAATCGATTGCGCCCACCGCCCCGTATGTAGGTCCAACACCGGAGGGTTTGCGCCCGTCCCGCAGTTGGGAGTGCGATTTTTGCGACGAAGGAACGAAAATCGTTCGACCAACTGCGGGACACAAAGGGGCGCAAACCCCGCGGCACGCCCGGTGCCGCAAAAATAAAAACAGCTAAGCAG
>NZ_JBHXRG010000039.1:9949-40186 GCF_042716995.1 Nocardia sp. NPDC058640 | reverse complement strand
CGGACCCTCCCTATGGGTCGGGTATGCGGGGCTGGGAGTGCGGTAGGTGGCGGATCATGGGTTGTGGTTGTGGTTGTGGTTGTGGTTGTGGTTGTGGGTGTGGGGGTGCGGTTTGGGCGGGGGGTGGGGTGGGTTCGGTGAATGTGGGACGACGCGGTGTCAGTTCGGGGTTGTTGCGTGGAGCACAGCGGCTAGGGTGGGGGCCGACGTTTGTCTGACATCGAACCGATTGGAACCGACCGTGCGTGAAGTCCTCCTACTCTGCTGGCGTGACACCGGGCACCCGCAGGGTGGGGGCAGTGAGCGGTATCTGGAGCAGGTCGGTGCGCAGCTGGCCGCGCGCGGTATCAAGGTCACGTTGCGGACTGCCGGGTATCCGGGTGCGCCCAAGCGGGAGCGGATCGACGGGATCGATATCAGTCGTGCTGGCGGGCGGTTTACCGTGTACCCGCGGGCGCTGGCCGCCATCATGGCTGGTCGGATGGGTTTCGGGCCGCTGAAGGGGCTGCGGCCCGACGTCGTGATCGACACCCAGAACGGCATCCCGTTCTTCGCCACCGCCACGGGCGTGCCGTCGGTGGTGCTGGTGCATCACGGGCATCGTGAGCAGTGGCCGGTGGCGGGCAAGCTGGTCGGGAAGATCGGCTGGTGGATCGAGTCGACGCTGTCCCCGCGCGTGCACCGCGACAATCAGTACCTCACCGTCTCGCTGCCCTCGGCCGAGGAACTGTCGGTGTTGGGCGTGGATCGTGAGCGCATCGCCGTGGTCCGTAACGGTGCCGAGCCGGTTCCCGCCGAGGTCGTCCCCGGCGCCGACGCCACCCGCGCCACCCACCCGCGCATCGCCGTCCTGTCGCGCCTTGTCCCGCACAAGCAGATCGAAGACGCTCTCACCGCCGTCGCCCACCTGCGCGAAGACTTCCCCGACGTGCACCTGGACGTGATCGGCGACGGCTGGTGGGCCCCCAACCTGCGCGCCTGCGCCGACACCCTCGGCATCGCCGATGCCGTCACCTTCCACGGCCACGTCGACGAACGCCGCAAACACGAGATCCTGTCGACCGCCTGGGTCCACGTCATGCCGTCCCGCAAAGAAGGCTGGGGCCTTGCGGTGATCGAAGCCGCCCAGCACGGCGTGCCCACCATCGGCTACCGCAGCTCCCGAGGCCTGACCGACTCCATCGTCGACGGCGTCACCGGTGTACTGGTCGACGACGCCACCGCCCTGGCCTCCGCCGCCGCGGACCTGCTGGCCGATCCCGACACCCGCGCGGTCATGGGTGAAAAGGCCCGGGCCCGCGCGGGTGAGTTCTCCTGGGAACAAACCGGGGCGGGCGTCTACGAAGTCCTCGCCGCCGCCGCCCAAGGCACCCCGATCAGCGGCCTGGTTTCCCCGACTCGGGTCTAGTCTCGAACAGGCCGCTGATGCGATATCGCGGTCACTGGACAGTCCCCGAGTTGCGCACCGTCGTCACGGGTAGCGGGCTTGCTCGGCTGCGGCACCACCCCCAGGACGATGGGGGTCACGCGAATCTCGGTGGGGTGCGGTAGGGGTGGCGGGATGCGGTGATGAGGCTGGCGAGTAGGAGGAGGGCCCAGAGGAGGTGGGCGGTGGTGGAGAGGTGGCGTTGGGTGGGGGTGGGGGTGTCGAGGGGGGTGGGGTTGGGGATTTTGTAGAGGGCTAGGTCTGCGTCCTGGTAGGTGAGTTCGGCTGTGGTGAGGGTGTTTTGGGAGTTGCCGAGGGGGCCGGGGGTGGTGCGTTCTATCAGGATCCAGCCGATGCCGAGGGCTGCCAGGTCGGTGGTGGGGGCGCCTTGGAGGAGGGCTTGTTCTGCGGTGCGGGCGCGGTTGCCTTCGCCGGTTACGGCGTGGCCGCGGACTTGGAGTTCGCCGGTTTGTAGGACGTCGTTGGGGAGGATTCGGGGGGCGGGGTCCAGGACGGGAGCTGTTCCGCTGTACGGGAATCGGCGGAACATGCCTGCGGGCAGGACTGCTACGTCGCCGGGGGAGTCGATGTGGTCGACGATCTGTGCCCAGCCTGCGGGGTAGTGGACTGGGCGTAGGGCGCCGCCTACCCCCCAGGCGAGATCGGCCAGGGGGAGGATCAGAAAGGCGATGAAAAGGGTTGCGACGACGCGTGTTCCGGAGGAGTAAGCATTGAGGGTGGAAGGCTCGGTGTCGGTATCCGACGCTGCGCGTGAGTGATTCGGGCCATCTTCGTTGACGCAGCTCGACTCGGTGATGCCATCGAGTCCGGTATCCGTCGAATTCTCGACGGTCATTAGTCGCCGTGCCGCAGCTGTGACGGTTCGACACGCGGCTGCTGCGCAGAGGGCGTAGGCGGGCATCGCCAGTGCCACGTATTTCTGTGTGTCGCGCAGCAATCCGGCGCCGGGGACGTGCACCACCAGCCATTCGCCGACGGCGAGGCCCCAGGTGGTCGCGCCGAGGGCGGGCAGGGTGATCGCGACTACCGCGATGATCAGCAGTGTGCGCCCGTCACGTCCGAGGTTCCATACCGCGCGCACTCCGCAGGCGACGATGGCGAGCAGTAGGACGGTGCCGACCAGTGCGAGTGGTGTTGTGCGACTTGCGGGTACGGCTTCGCTGTTCCAGATTCCGCCGAGGCCGGCGAGGCTACCGAGAGTGCCGAGCCAGGGTTCGGCGCGGGCGGCGAAGGCTGTGACGCCGGCGGGGTCGGAGGGGTCGGCGCCGGAGCCGAGGGCGGTCGCGGTCAGCCAGGGGGCGCAGGTTGCCAGCCATGCGACGGTGGCGGGGAGGAAGGCGCGTCGGCCGACCAGTGCGAGTCCGATGATGGCGGCCAGCAGCGAACCGGTCGGGGTCAAACCGGCGGCTGCGAAACTCGCGATCAGTGCGGCCCAGCCGCCGAGAGTGCCTGCGCGCCTGGGTAACCCGAGACCTCTGGTCGTTTCGGGGGTATCGGGGCTGGTGCCGCTGATCGCCGCCGGGGTGTCGGTACTGCTGGTCGCTTTCGGGCGCTGGCGGGATACGTGCCCGCTCGTGATTGTTCGGATTCGGGTGGCGGCTAGTGCGGTCCAGGGTAGGGCGGCGTACCCGGCGAGCAGGCTCCAGTGGCCTTGTAGAAGGCGTTCTGCGACAAAGGGATTCCAGAGTGCGAGGGTGGCGGCGACCAGTTGGGCGGAGGTGGAGGCGGAGATGAAGCGTCGGGCGAGTACCGCTGCGCCGTAGCCGGCTGACCAGAGGGAGACGATCAGGATCGCTTTCACCAGGATTCCGCCGTCGATGATGGGCGACAGGACGGCGATCAGGGCGTCCTGGGGGACGGCGCGGGGGGCGGCGGCGCCGAGGCCGAGGGCGGAATCGGTGAGGTAGGAGCGTGGGGTGCTCACTGCGTCGCGCAGCAGTAGGTAGCCGGATCCGGCCAGTGGGCCGATGATGATCGCCGTGAGCAGGGCGCAATACCCGGCCACCCAGGCCCTTGCACGCCCACTACTCGTCACGTCCACGCACCTTACGTTCCGTTGGTCGTCGCCGGGAGTGGGGTCGACGACGCGGTGGTCGCGCGCCCTCACCGGCGTAATCGACCAATTCGAGGTCGAAGAGGCGGAAATAGCGACTGGCAGGTCGCCGATTGGTCGATTAGGCCGGTGTTCGGTGGGTGACGGTCGCAAGGTGAGTCCGGGTGGACTCACATTTTTGGGGTTGGCGTGATGGCGAACACAGTGGGGTGCGACGATGGGGCGTGTCCTCAGTCCGTCGCCCGCCCGTCGTTGCCGATCTGACCTGGGTGACGGCTGGCGCGATGACCGCCAACGTCGCCGGTTACCTGCTGCAATTGTTGGCGGGGCGTTGGCTCGGGGTGGCGGGGTACAGCGAGTTCGCGAGTCTGCTCGCGGTGCAGTTGTTGTGTGCGGTGCCTGCGCTGGCGATGCAGAACGTGGTGGCTCGGGAGGTTGTGCGCGGGGCTTCGCACGGTGCGGTGCGGGCGATGCAGTGGCGGGTGGCCGGGTTGGTGGCCGCGGTGGGGGTGGTGCTGATTCCGGTGGTGGCGGCGCTGCTGGATGTGGGTGTGTGGGCTGCGGCTGCGGCGTTGGGTGCGGCGCCTGCGTTGGTGATTCTGTCGGGTGAGCAGGGGATTCTGCAGGGCAGCAACAAGTTTCGGCAGTTGGCGACGGTGTTGGCGATGGCGGGGACGGCTCGGGTGGTGCCTGCGTTGCTCGCGCTTGCGCTGGGGGGTGGGGCGGCTGGTGCGTTGTGGGCAGGGGCGGTGGGGATTGTCGGGGCGGCGATCGTGGCTGGGCGGATCACTGCTTCGGCTACTCGGACCGCCGCGCAGGTCGATGATCTCGGCGACGAGCTGCGCGGGAAGCATCGCGACGAGCCGCGCGGGAAGGACGGCGACGAGCTGCGCGGGAAGGACGAACTCGCGCGGGGAGCGATTTCGGGTGTGGTCGGTGTGCTGCCGGTGTTGCGGGCTGTTCAGGTGCAGGCGGCGTTGATGGCGTTGTCTTCGGTCGACTTGATCGTGGTGCGGATTGTGCTCGACGAGGTGGATGCGAGTCGGTATTCGTTGGGGACCATCGCTACGAAGATCGCGTTCTGGCTTCCGCAGGCGGTGGGGGTGGTGCTGTATCCGCGGATGGCTCAGCCTTCGCATTCGGCGCGTGCGATTCGGGATGCGTTGTCGGTGTTGTCGGTGATCGGGGTGGTTGCGGTGGTGGGGGCGGCTGTGGCTGCGCCGTTGGCTCCGTTGTTCGCGGGCGAGGACTATGCGCCGATTCAGGGCATGTTGTGGGTGTTTGCGCTGCATGGGGCGATTTTGGCGGTGTTGCAAGGGGGTTTGTTGTCGGCTATTGCGGTGGAGCGGACTGCTTTGGCGGTGGTTACCTGGGTGGGGTTGGTGGTTGAGGTGTCGGTGATGCTTGTCTTTGCTCGCAGTATCGAATCGCTCATCGGCACGGCGGTTTCCGTCGCGGGCGTTACCACTGCGGTTGTGGTGGTTGGTGTTTTGCGGGGGGCTCGGGTGCGGGCGGGGTTGGCGGGGTAAGACTGGTCCTGGGCTGTTTGCCTTGCTGTGTTTTTTGGAGCGCTGGCGCGCTCGAGTCGGGGCCCTTCGGGCCCCCGATCTTCCCTCCCTCCGGGAACTCCTTCGTCGCACCCTCCGGTCAGTCCAGATCGGGGCGGGCCCCTCCGTACGAAAGACATACGGGGTTTGGGTGGGGAGACATACGGGGTTTGGGTGGGGTGGGGTGGAAATGGCAGCGGCCCCGGCTTGAGACCGGGGCCGTGCGGGGAATGCTTTGTCTAGCGGGGTTTGTCGATGTCGATCTGCTCGGTGGGAGCGTCGTAGTCGCCGCGGGGGAACTCGGTGGTGGGGGTTTCGTCCTCGTCCCATCGGGTGGCCGCTGTGTCATCCGGTTCGGGGGTGGGGTGCGAACCGCGGCCGCCTGCGTGGGCGGGGGTGTGGCCGCCGCGCAGGCCGACGAACAGGCCGGCTAGCAGTGCCAGTACGCCGAGTACGCCGAACAGGATCGGCACCACGCGGCCGAACAGCGACAGTTTGTCGGTGTTCTCCTTGGCGATCGCGATCTGCGATTCGACCGTCGCCTCGTCGAACACCAGGTGCGACTTCAACGCGGTGACCTCGGGCTTGTCGCCGGATCTCGCGTAGAACAGGTGGATGGACTCGCCGCCCTTGATCACGGTGCCGGTCTGCGGTTCGACCCACAGGTCGCGCACGTTGGTGTAGTACCTGGTCATGGTGACCGGGTCGGTGCCCTCGAGGCCCCACTTGGCGGCGGGCAGGGTGAGGCGGTTGGTGGGGGACTGCTGCACGTCCCAGGTGCTGGTGACGGGCGCGGTCATCTGGAACCGGTAGACCTTCATGTTGTTGATCTCGGTCTCTTCGATGAAGTCCGCGTCGAAGGATTTGCGCACGTTGATGTCGAAGTACGGGTACGTCTTCTTCTCGGTGCCGATGGGGAAGCGGTAACCGATGCCGGTGTGCTGCACCGGTTCCATGACGCTGCCGCCCTTGTTGTTCACGGTCACCGCGATGGACCCGTTGGGTTCGGTGTCCACCGGCATGCCGGTGGTGCGGGAGATGGTGACGCGGTCGATGGCGGCGGTGAGCAGGCCGGTGTCGCCCTGCACGTCGGTGCGGCGCAGCGTGGTGCCCGCCTGCAGTGTCATGTCGTCGGCGCCGGAGGGTTCTTCGACGGTGACGAAGCGCTGGGAGACCAGCGGCACATCCTTGTTCACGACGGCGGGGCCGTCACCGGAGGCCAGCGACTTGGAGTCCAGGACGAGGCTTTCCTCGTTGGGCTGGTTCACCGCGATCGTGGTGATCTCGAGATCGAGGGGAGTCTTGGCGACTTTGCTCACCGTGTAGGTGGGGATCATCAGCGCGGCGACGAGCAATGCCGCGCCCAGACCCACGAGCACGCAGGCGACGGTCCTTCTGGTACCGGCACTCAGTGCCATGCAACTCTCCTCGTCGTTCGAACAGGGATGGCCCGGTGGTCGACACTAACAGTCCAGCCGATGAAGGTGCGGTGCTGTGCCGTCGAAATCGCCGACACGGCAGACTGGACCCCGATGACGACCGCCGCCGCCCCCGTTTCGCGCCCTCGCGCCTTCATTCCCGCCCTGGAAGGGATGCGCGGAATGGCGGCTCTCGGGGTGCTGGTCACGCACGTGGCGTTCCAGACCGGGACGAGCGGGACGCCGGTGATCGGCCCGATGCTGGAACGTTTCGATATGGCGGTCGCGGTGTTCTTCGCGCTGTCGGGGTTCCTGCTGTGGCGTCCGCACGCGGCGGCCGCGCACGGTGTCGGTCGCGCGCCCAAGGCTTCGCGCTATCTGCTGCATCGGGTGGCGCGCGTGCTGCCCGCGTACTGGGTGGTGGTGGTGTTCGTGCTGCTGTTGCTGCCCGGTGCCGCGCATTCGGCGAACTGGCGGGTGTGGTTGTCGAATCTGCATCTGCTGCAGGTGTTCGTGCCGTTGACCTTGACCGATGGGCTCACGCAGATGTGGAGCCTGTCGGTGGAGATGGCGTTCTATCTGGTGTTGCCGCTGCTGGCGTGGCTGGTGGTGCGGTTGCGTGGGCGCGCGGCGCGGTGGCGGGTGCCGGTGCTGTGTGGGCTGATCGCGGTGACGCTGACCTGGAATCTGTGGCCGATTCCCACGCCCGACGCGATCCACGCCGACAACTGGTTGCCCGGTTACCTGCCGTGGTTCGCGGCGGGGATGCTGCTGGCCGAACTGATCCACCTCGCGCGAACTGATGCGCGGTGGGTTGCGTTGCTGTCGAATCAGCGGTTGATGTGGGCGATCGCGGTGGCGGCGTTCTTGCTGTCGGCGACCGAGTTCGGTGGTCCGGCGGGGCTGGAACGCGCGCAGCCGTGGCAGTACGCGATGAAGATGGTGCTGGGGGCGATCCTGGGGTTCTGCCTGCTGGCGCCGCTGGTGATGCGGTCGACCGGGGGGCATCATCGCTGGTTGGAGTCGCGGACGGCGGCGATTCTGGGGCGCTGGTCGTATGGGATCTTCCTGTGGCATCTGGTGGTTCTCACGGTGGTTTTCCCGGTGTTCGGGATTCTGCCGTTCCATGGGAACTTCGGGTACGTCATCGTGTTGACCACGTTGTTGACGCTGCCGTTGGCTGCGGCGAGTTTCGCTCTGGTCGAGGAACCGGCTCGGCGTTGGGCCGCGCGGTGGGATCGGCGGGATGCGGCCGCACGCGCTGAACGGGCTCGTTCGACGGTCGGCTGAGCTTGTCAGCGGCGGCGCGGAAGTGCCGCGACGCCGACCGCGACGACCGCGATGACGGCGGGTGCCTGGGCCCAGAGCGAGCCGCCCATGTATTCGGTGCCCGAGCGCCAGGTTCCGGTCGACAGTGCTGCCGCCGAGGTCAGGGTGCCGACGCCGGCCAGCCACGGTAGGGCTCTGGCAGTGATGGCTGGGCGGAAGTGGTTGCAGCACACCGTGATCAGCGTGATTGCCGCGCCGAACGGGCCGGAGATCACCGCGATTGCGCCGGTGAGGCCGATGGTTGCGAGCCAGCGTGTACCCCAGGTGACTGGGGGTGGGCCGACGTCGGGGAGTTCGCGTCGTCGCGGAATCGCCAGCAGCACAAGGGGAATCAGCAACAGTAGTCCGCCGAAGATGGCTAGTCGGTACCAGCGGTCGGCGGGGAAGGACACGGTGATCTCGCCGGTGGTTCCCGGCGGGATGAGCCAGGCCTGCTGCCAGCCGTCGACGACGATGGGCGACAGTTCCTGGCCGGTGGCGGTGTGCGCCTGCCAACCGACGTTGGTGCTCAGCGGCAGGACCAGCAGTTGGGTGCCGGGGGAGCTGTTGGGTGCACCGGGATAGGGGTCCGTGCGGGGTAGGCGTAGGCGGTCGACGGTGAAGAGTTCGGTGGGGGCGACGGTGAGGTCGGGGTGGCCGGGGAGTAGTTCGATGTCGGCGGCGTCTTCGGGGCAGGGGTGGGCGGAAACCGGTGCGCCGGAGCGGAGTTCGTCGGCGGTGGCGGTGATCGTGGTGTGGATGGCGCGGCCGCCGATGGCGATGACCGGGCCCGCTTCGCAGCCGATGGTGATCAGGCGGTCGCCGGGTGCGTGTGCGGGGTAGTCGGGGCCCAGCACTTCTACTTCGGCCAGGCCCGCGGGCTGGGTGAGGACGAAGCCGAGGGCGGTGCGGTCCAGGACCTCGTTCCAGCTCTGGATGCTGATCTCGATGCGGTCGGTTTCGGTGGGGTACAGCGAGATTCGGGCCGGTTCGCCGTGTTCGCGGTCGGGCAGTTCGCGGATCTGGGGGCCGTTGCCGAGGTTCACCGCGACCGAGGTGGCTGTCGCGGGTAGGCCGCCCAGTGCGGTGGTGATGTCGAGGCCGGTCACCAGGGTGGGTTCTGGAAGTTCCAGTACCAGTGTGGGTTTGCCGCCGGTGAGGCTGCGCACGGTGGACTCGGGGGCGGTCCAGGTGGTTTTCGGGTCGCCGTCGGTGGCGGCGAAGGCGGCGCCGCGCAGGTCGGCGACGTCGGCTTTGCCGCGGGCGACGGGGCGGGTGGGGTCGGTGAGCAGGGCTTCCAGGGCGGGGCCGGGGCGGGTGCGCACGGTCAGGTCGGTGCCGACGGTGAGTGGTTCCGGGACCGCGAGGGTGCGTCCGAAGAGGCCGGGTTCCTCGGCGGGCAGGCCGAGGCCCTTGCTGCAGTGCACACGGTCGGGACCGTCGAAACATGTACTGCGACCGGGGAATTCCTGTCCGAGGTCCCAACCGCGCACGGTCGTGCCCGCGGCGACGTCAGGCAGCACGATGCGGTGGCGGATATCGACACGCACCGGCTCTTCGCGGTTCGAATAGTCGTCGAGAGTGAGTTCGCTGATTCCGAATTGTCCTCCGCGCGTGCCGGTTTCGGTGCGGGCGGCGCTGATCATCACCCAGTCCGACTTGCCCGCGGGCAACGCGACCGACACCGGCGTGCCGGGTTCGGTGATCCGCACCGACACTGTTCCGCGCGAGGTGCGGACCTCGACCCACTTCACCGGATCGCCCAGTGCGGCGGCGGTGGTGGTGAAGCGCAGTGAGCCGTTGGCGATGGGCTTGTCGAGGTCGAGCCGTATCCATTGTCCCAGTGCGAATTCGGAGCCGTTGCTGATCCAGGCGGTGCTGGGGTCGCCGTCGACGGCGGCCGCGGTGGAGCTGCCGGGTGCGGCGCCGCCGATCTGGGTGGCGTCGGCGGCGGAGCTGGAGGCGGTGACCTTCGCGCCCGACCACTGGCCCTGCACGAGTTCGGTGTCGGCGACGGGGTAGTCGGGGACCAGGTTGTGGGTGCGTCGGGCGTCGTCGGGGGAGCGGACCGCGGAGTTGTGGTTGTCGACTCGGCCGAAATCGGTTTCGCGGTTCATGGGGGTGTCGGTCAGCAGGACTGATTGTGGAGGGAGGCCGGCGCGTCGGGCGTCGGCTTCGAGAAGGGTTGGGACGGTGGTGGTTTCGTCGTCGCGTCGGACGCGCTCCAAGACTTCGGGGCCGCCTCGGACGACCGGGACCGAGTCCAGCGGGGTCGTGTAGGCGCCGGGGAATGCGGGCGGGGCGCCGGTGCCGCTGCGCACGTGGGCGGGGGTGCCCGGTGGCGGTACGTCGACGCGGTAGATCTCGACCGCCGGGTATGCGGGCAGTAGGTCGTTGTCGACCACCAGGCCCTCGTCTGCCGCGCGGGGGCCGATGGGGGCGCCGAACGAGGTCACCTTGGTCAGGCCGGGTGAGCCCTCGATCGCGCGGTGGGCCAGCATCGGGCGGGTCGAGCGGGACGTTTCGGGGTCGAGGTCGTTGCGCAGCACCAGGATTCCGATGCCCTGGTCGGCGAGGGTGGCGGCCAGGCCGGTGGACGGTCGGCCGTCGGCGATCAGGCGCTGCACCGAATCCATCGCGCGGATGGTGCCCGGCGGATTCAGGGGGACCGAATCACGTACGGCCCAGGGGGTTTTCGCCAAGGCTTGCAGTGGTTCGTCGCGGGTGAGTCCCCAGATCTGACTGCCGAACGGTGCGCCGGGCACGATCAGCGCGCGGGTGTCGGCGGCGTTGTGTTCGAGCCAGGCGGCGGTGTCGTGCCAATAGGCGGGGACTTCGTCGTAGGCGCCGCGCGGAGCGAGTCGGCCGGTCCAGGCCAGTGAGGTCGCGAGGGTGAGTGCGGCCAGAACCAGGGCGGCCACGGCGACGACGCGGTCGCGTTCGGGATGGGCAAAAGAGCTGCGCCACACCGGCATCGGTACGGAGGCGGGCAGGGCTACGCGGCCCAGCAGGTGGGCGAGACCGATCACCAGCGGTAGGCGGATCAGCGGCTCGAGCTTGTGGACGTTGCGTAGGGGTGCGCCGCCGGAGTCGAGGAAGATTCGCACGGATTCGGCGAACGGGCCACCGAGGGTGCCGACGTATCCCGCGCAGATTCCCGCGAGGCCCACGCACAGGATCAGCGCGAACCGGCCCCGGTACGGCATCGAAGACCGTGCCAGCCCGGCCATGCCGGCGGCTGCGAGCAGGCCGGTCGCCAGTACTGCGGCAGGCTGCGTCACCAGCACCGCACCGGCGATGCGTTCCGGCGAGACGAACGGCGTCCAGCTGTCGGTCCCGCGCAGTACTTCGCTCAACGCCGCCCACTGCGTGGTGACTCCCGACGATTCGATGAAGTCGAGGAACGGGGGGCTCACCTTGCCGAGCAGCAGCAGCGGCACGACCCACCAGAAAGTGGCGAGGACCAGCAGCGGAATCCACGCACGCGTGAACCGCCACCACTGCCGATTCGGCCGGTAGGAGGCCCACCACAGCGCGGCGGGAAGGAACGCCGCCACGGTCGCGACAGCGTTCACCGACCCCATGAACGCGAGCGCCAGCGCGCTTCCGGCCGGTGAGAGTGGGCCGCCTCGAAACGCGACTCGACTCTGTGCGGCGCTCGACGGATCTGCGGCTGTGCTCCCGGACGGGGTCCGAGTCGCCCCGCTACCGGCTACGTCGTGAACCCCCGCCGTGCCTGCGCTATCGGGCGTCCGAACTTCAGCAGTGCCGTCAGCCGGCTCGCGAGAACCCGCGCGCCGACCTTTCACAGCGACACCGAGCGCCGCCGGCGCGAGGAGAACCCACGGTGCCAGCATCATCGGCAAAGTTTCCGACGAGATCGACCCCAGCGTGGTCAACACTCGCGGTGACAGCGCGAACGCCAGACCCGCGATCACCCGCGACCCGCGTGACCCGATCCCCAGCGTTTCGCACAGCTTGACGATTCCCCAGAATCCGGCCAGCAGCAGCAGCGCCCACCACACGCGTTGGGTCATCCAGGCGGGGATGTGCAGCAGGTGGCCTGCGGAGAAGAAGGCGCCGTGGGGGAAGAAGTAGCCGTAGGCCTGGTTTTGGACCTGGCCCATGGGGGCTTGGCTGTTCCACAGGTGGGCGGCTCGCGCGAGGAAACCCAGCGGGTTCTGGGCGAGGTCGTATTTGGTGTCGGCGACGGTGAGGCCTGGCGCCTGCGCGAAGGTCAGTACGAAGGCGGCTACTACCGAGCCGACGAGCCAGCGCCAACCCAATGGCGCCTTGTCCGGTTGCCCCGATGTGGGGCGCGACGCGCGGGCGTCGGCGTCAGCGGCTGCCGTATTCAGGGGCATTGAGCAGCGAGGAGTCTTTGTCTCCGCTGCGGTCGATCGAGGGTGCGGAGTTCTGCTGCACCGCTGCCGTGATCGCGAAGACGGCGATCGCGCTCAGCAGGGCGCCGCCGACCGCGCTGGCAACAGCCGGAACAGCAAACTTCATCGCGCACTCCAATACGCTCGACGTCGGGGCCTGTCTCCGGCCAACCTAGCAGGTGCGGGGGGCTGGGCTAGTCGTTGGGGAGCGCGCAACGCAGGGCGCTGAGCAGGGTGCGAAGTTTGGCCGTGGTCTCGGCCAGTTCGGCCAGCGGATCCGAGGCTGCGACGATCCCGCCGCCCGCGCTGGCTCGCAGGGTGCGCCGGTCGGCGGACAGTTCGCCGCCGCGGATCGCCACGACCCATTCGCCGTCGCCGGTGTCGTCGCACCAGCCGACCGCGCCGCCGTAGAAGCCGCGCCATGGTTCGTCGGCGGTGATGGTGTCCAGTGCTGCGGTGTAGGGCGTGCCGTTGACGGCGGGGGTGGGGTGCAGCAGCAGGGCCAGGTCCAGGGCGGTGGTGGAGGGGTCGCGCAGCACGCCGTGGATGGGGGTGGCCAGGTGCCAGACCTGTTCGGTGCTGAGGATTTCGGGTGCGTCGGGGATGTGCAGTTCGGCGCAGACGGGGGACAGTTGCTGCCGGATCCAGTCGATGACGAAGGCGTGTTCTTCGTGATTCTTGGTGCTGGACAACAGTTCTCCGGCCTGTTGGGCGTCGTCTGTCGGGTCGGATAGGCGGGGGAGGGTGCCTGCCAGGGGGTGCAGGCTGACGCGGTCGCCGTGTCGCGCGACCAGCACTTCGGGGGTGGCGCCGATCAGGGTCTCGGCTCGGCCTGCCGCGAACAGGTCCACCGAGTACACGGCGGCGTTCGGATGCCTGGTCAGCAGGTGTGCGGCCAGTACTTCGGGGTGCAGCGGTGCGTCGGCTTCGAGCACCATCGAACGCGCGGCCACCACCTTGCGCAATTCGTTGGCCGGGTCGCCGAGCTGTTCGACCAGTTTGGTCACCTTCGCCACATGTTCTGCGGCACTGGGAATTTCGGCGATCACTCGCACGTCGGGCAGATCCGGTAGCGCGGCTGGTCGCCATGGTCCGGCGGTGTGCAGGGACGTTTCGGGTCGCCAGAGTGCGGCCGGTTCGCGGGGATCGAACGGCAATGCTCCGACGATCAATCGTGGTGGTGCGCTGGATGATTCGCTACTGTCCCCGGCGGGGTCGCCAGCTGCCGAGCCACGCGCTACCTCGCGCCCTTGTGCGGACGGGGGCGAACTCAGCCACCCGCGCAACGCCTCGACCGCGCGTCGCGGATCCGAAAAAACCTCGCGCACGCCCGACGCGCGCACCACCGCGTCAGGTCGAGCGAGCAGAAATTCGTTCATGGTCCTTCGACCATAACGCCGCAGGCATGGCATGCCGCCGCGAGAGCGACCGAACTCTCACTGATCCGGCGGCACCAGGAACACCGGCCGGTGCCCGTGCTTGAGCACCGCCTCGGCGACACTGCTGTGCAACAGCGCGCGCAACCCGGTGCTACCGCGCGTACCGGCGACGATGATGTCGACGTCGAGCTCGTCGGCGCAGTCCACGATCGCGTTCCAGATCGTGGTGGTGCATTCGGCGGTACGCGGTTCGGCGTCGATGCCTGCCAGTTTCGCCAGGTGCACGCCCTCGGCGTTGATCTTGCGGGCGTCGGAGTAGGCGATGTCCTCCATCTCCTCGTCGGGCACCCAGTCCGGCTGCATCACCCCGGCCAGGCCGGAGATGCGCGCGGCTTGGCGGACCATCGGCTCCCACGCGGTGAGCAGGATCGCGCGCTCGGCGGTGAGGAACCGCCCGGCGTACTGGATGGCGCGTTTGGCGTGTTCGGAACCGTCGTAGGCGATGAGCATCCGATCGCATGCCATGACGACCTCCTGCGCTGGTCGGAGCGGCTTTTCACTCAGGTTACCCCCGAACTGCGGGTATCAATCCGAACCCGGGTGCTGGGGTTGACGCGCTGTGCGGGCTACCGTGGAGCGCATGCGGAAATCGCCTGTGGTCGTGTTCGCAGTTCTCGCCACCGTTGCTACCGCCTGTTCGGGAGGTTCGTCGACCGAGACGACGCCCGCGGCGAGCAGCAGTGCGGTGGCCGCCCCGTCGGGAACGGGGGAGTCGGGAACGCCCGCTTCGGCTACGCCGGTGCAAAACAATTGCGGCGCAGACTATCTCGGCAAACTCAGCCAGCGCGAGAAACTCGCGCAGTTGCTGACCGTCGGCATCACCGGGTCGGCGGACGCGTCGAATGTCGTGAGTTCCGAGCAGGTCGGCGGCATTTTCGTGGGTAGCTGGACCGATCCGAGCCTGCTGGACGCCTCGGCGTTGGACGCGGTGAAGGCGCAGGCGAAGGTGCCGTTGATGGTGACCATCGACGAAGAGGGCGGGCGTGTCTCGCGCGCGAAGAACGTGATCGGCACCGCCCCGTCCGCGCGTGAGATCGCGCAGTCGCAGACGCCCGAGCAGTACTACCAGTTCACCCGGACCAGGTCGCAGGCGTTGAAGGACGTCGGCATCACCGTGGATTTCGCGCCCGATACCGACGTGAGCAGCCAGCCCGACGACAGCGTCATCGGTGACCGTTCGTACAGCGATGACCCGAAGGTGGTCACCGAGTACGCGGGCGCCTACATTCGCGCGTCCAACGAGGTCGGCCTCGGTTCGGTGATCAAGCACTTCCCCGGCCACGGCTCCGGTTCGGGCGACTCGCACACCGGCGCGGTCACCACCCCGCCGTTGGACCAGTTGCAGAACAAGGACCTGGTGCCGTTCCGCGACCTGGTGAACTCCGGTGCGGCGGTGATGGTCGGTCACCTGGACGTGCCCGGCCTGACCGAGCCGGGCGTGCCCGCCAGCATCAGTCCGGCGGTGATGTCGCTGCTGCGCGAGGGCAAGGGGTACGGTGCCGCGCCGTTCAACGGCCCGATCTTCACCGACGATCTCAGTGGCATGGCCGCCATCACCGACCGGATGTCGATCGAGGAAGCGGTCGAGGCCACCCTGATCGCGGGCGCCGACAACGCACTGTGGATCAGCACCGCCGCGGTGCCGTCGGTGCTGGACCGTTTGGAACAGTCGGTGGCTAGTGGCAAACTGCCCGCCGACCGGGTCGACACTTCCGTGCTGCGGATGGCGCGCTACAAGGGCGTAGCGCTGGGCTGCTGATGCCCCCGGCGACTGTGCGGCAAATGAGCGCGGGCGAACTTACCTTGCAGTAAGATAGGTGGTTCACCCTGCGGTAGGAGACTGGATGGCAGGCGGGACCAAGCGACTTCCCCGGGCGGTTCGCGAGCAACAGATGCTCGATGCCGCTGTCGAGGTGTTCGCGCGAAAGGGCTTCCACGACACGTCGATGGATGCCATCGCGGCCGAGGCGAAGATCTCCAAACCCATGCTCTACCTGTACTACGGCTCCAAGGACGAGCTTTTCCGCGCCTGCATCCAGCGCGAGGGCCTTCGCTTCATCGAGGCCGTCGCCCCCGCGGGCAACCCGCAACTGACCCCGCACGAACAGGTCCGCACCGCGCTGGAGGGCTTCCTCGATTTCGTCGACCGCAACCGGCAGTCCTGGCAGGTTCTCTACCGGCAGGCGATCGGCCAGCAAACTTTCGCCTCCGAAATCGACAATGCCCGCGAGCGCGTCATCGAGCTCACCGCGAAACTACTGGAATCCAGCGCCAAGCACGCCGACCCCGGCACCAATTTCGAGGTGGTCGCGGCGGCGGTGATCGGGGCGGGCGAGGCGATCGCCGACCGGGTCGCGGGCGGGCGGATCGAAGTGGCCGAGGCGGTGGATCTGCTCGACGATCTGGCCTGGCGGGGTCTGGCCGGTCGGAAGAAGGCCGACTAGCTATTGCGGTAGGCCCCGTCCGGCTGCGAAGGTGCACGGTTAGACGTTCGCGACAGACGGGGTGGCAGTTGTTCGGTGTGTTGAAGCCGTGTGCGCACGGCGCGGCGAAATATGGCATCGATCCGGGGCAGTGGCAGGCGCACATGTGCGGGCTGTGTCTGGGTTTGCGCGACGGTCACGGCCAATTGGCCCGTGCGGCAACCAATACCGACGCGATCGTGCTCAGTGTGCTCACCGAGGCGCAGGCGGGGCAGGGGGCGCGCACGATGGCGGCGCCGTGTCCGTTGCGGGGGATGAAACGGGCCTCGGTGGTGAGTGCGAGTGCGCCGGGGGTGCAGTTGGCGGCTACGGCGTCATTGTTGTTGGGGGCGGCCAAGATCGGTGATCATGTCGATGATGGTGATGCGTCGGTACTTGCTCGTGGGCCGATGCGCAGGGTCTCGAAGGCGTGGGCGGTCAGTGCGCAGCGGCAGGCCGATCTGATCGGGCTGGATGTGCGGCCGATGCTCGCGGCGATCGCCTCGCAGTCCGCACTCGAAGCTCGGGCGGTCGCGGCATCGGCCGATGCTGTTGCGGTGCAGGAGGATCGGTCGTGCCCTCCTGCGATCACGCTCGACGAACTCACCGGGCCGACGCAGCTGTGTGCCGCGACCCTGTTCGGGCATACCGCGACGTTGGCCGGTCGGCCGGAAAACGTTGCGGCGCTGCAGGAGATCGGGCGGCATGTCGGGCGTATCGCGCATCTGGCGGACGCTATCGAGGATCTCGAACGTGACCGGGTGCGTGGGCGGTTCAATCCGCTCGAGGCGACTGGGACGGGTATGCCGCGTGCTTATGAGCTGTTGCGCGAGAGCGAGTCTCGGATTCGGGAGGCTGCGGTCGAGGCGGAACTCGATCAGCTGCCGACCGTGCGTTGGGCGCTACTGGATCCACTGGCGAGTCTGTTGCGTCGGCTCGGTCGAGGTCTCGGGATCGCGGTCGGTCATGCGTGCCGCAATTCCGCTACCGCTCAACAGCAGTCGCCGTACGAGTTCCCATCGCCGCCCGAACAGCGGCCGAATCCGCCCGGTCCGTTCCGGGCCGCGGGGCAGGTCTTCGGCGTCTACTGCACCGGGATGGCCTTCTGTTTCGACCACACCAATCCGTGCACCGGCGAACGAAAGGACGCTTGGGGCAAGCACTGCAATGACTGCTGCGGTTGGTGCGACTGCTGCAGCAGTTGCGCGGACTGCTGCGGTGACGGGTGTTGCTGCGACGGCTGCTGCTGCGATTGCAACTGCTGACGAAAACGGCTCGCGCGCAGGGCGTTTCACCCTACGCGCGAGCCACCTACTGAATCCCTACTCGCACTTCACCACGGGAATCGGGTCGTACTTGACCGTCCGCGTGTGCCGCGAAACCTGCGCACCCGTCTTGGCATCGGTGATCACCCGCGTATCGGAGATCGTGAAACCGGGCGCACCCTCGGACGCGATGCAGTCCTTACCCTTGGGCAGTTTCACCTCGTTGGGTTCGGTCGGCTTGGACTTCTCGCCCGTAATCGATTCCACGTTCACGGTTTTGGTGCCCCACAACCGCACGGTGATGTCGGAGCCCGACGCCACGGCCTGGATGTAGACGCCCGTGGTCGCGGGGTTGCGGAAGGCCAGGTCGATCGCCCCGTCGAACACGGTCGCTTCACGCGCGGCCGGGTAGCGGGAGATGTAGTAGCTGTGTTCGGTGTGTCCGCCGTCTTCCATTCCGGCGAAGTAGGCCGCGTTGTACAGCGTGGTGGCGAACTGGCTGATGCCGCCGCCGACCGCGGTGCTGGGCCGGCCCTTGTCGATGATGCCCGATTCCACATAGCCTTCCGCGGCGGTGCGGGGACCGGTGAACTCGTTGAGCGAGAACGTTTCTCCCGGTTTCACGAACGCGCCGTTCACCTTCGCGGCCACGGTGCGGATGTTCACCCCGGAGGGTCCGCTGAAGCCGCCGGTGGTGAATTCGCCGATGGCCTCGTTGACGCCGAGTGCGTTGGCGGCCTCGGTGGTGAGCTTGGGTTCGATCCGCTGGTACACCACGGGGCTGGTGCGCGGTCCCGGCTGGGTGAGTACAGCGGGCAGCTGCTCCAGAGTCTTTGCCCAGTCGACCTTTTCGCCGACGACCGACGGCACCACGGTCGGCTTGCCAACGCCCAAGGCGAAGGTGGCGTCCTTGGGTTCGATCTCGGATTTCACCAGTTGCGGTGCGAGCAAGGCGATTACGGCGTCGTTGTCGATCTTCGGCGCGAGCCCACCGTTGCCGTCGGGCACGAAGCTCAACACGTCGGCGATCTGACCGGTGGTCAGGGACGTCTGAACATCCTTGCCCGCCAACGTGATCGGCGAGGCGACCGCCGGAGTGGCGATATCGCGCACGGCCGCCTGCACGGCATCGGTGCGCACCGACACGGGCGCGTCGACCACGGGCAGATCCAGCTCGCTGCTGGCGGCCCAACGATCGGTGATGGTGGCGCGCGCGGCCTCGGTGTCGAGCACCCGGCCCGGCACCGGCGCGACGGCGACGGGCTTGCCGTTGTCGAATCGGACGGTGCCCTCGACGGTCGGGTTGTCGTGCGCGCGGAACGCCTCGACCTGAGCGTTCAAGGCGACCGTGTCAACGGTGCTGGACACGGGTACCTCGCGCGTCCCGAACAGTGAGATCAGTCGGCGCATCGGGTTCAGCGGCTGACTGCCCACCGCGTCCCAGGTGCGGTCGTAGTCCACGGCCAGACCGGCGGCGGCGGGTACCAGGCTCGCCTGGACGTCACCGATGCGCACCGGCAGCGGTCGCTCGGCCTTGGGCCCGAGCTCGGCGTGCAGCAGCGCGTCGGCCTCGGTCTGGTCCATGCCGCCCAGCTCCACACCGGCGACAACGACGCCGCGCGGCACCTCGCCCGCGCTGAACGCGAGGTCGGCCAGGTAGGCGGCGGTACCGACGGCGAACACGGCACCGACCACGATCCCGATCCGCTTGACCAGCTGCTGGTTGACCGGGGAGGTCGGCGGCGGCGGGGTGGGGCCGGGGGTGGGCGACCAGCGATCGCGGGTCACGGTACTGAGGGGCTGGGTCAGGGCGGTGGTGTCGGCATCGAAAGTGCGATTGGAGTCGAGCAGCTTGCGTAGTCCGACCTCGCCCCTTCGGTCGGCCGGTCGTCCGGCAGTCGACTCGCTGGGCACGGAGGTCCTTCCGTAATGTTTGAGGGTTCCGGCCCGAGGGTAACGCGCATCGGCGCGCTCGGCAGCCCGGCGACCGGTGTGCGGGCAACAGAAAGGCTCCGCGTAGTTGCCGGGTCGGGGGTCTGGCAACTACACGGAGCCGATCTGTTTATCGGTGCTCCGACCGGGGCGTTACACCCCATTCGGAACAATGTCGGCGCGCCGCACAGGCACCGCCCTGACGTCGCGCTCGCCCGCGCGAGACAATCGACGTGAGACTGGACACCACCACCGGACTACGAGGAGAACTGATGCAGCTGGGAATGATCGGCCTCGGCCGGATGGGCGCCAATATCGTGCGTCGCATCGTGCGCGACGGGCACACCGCCGTCGGCTACGAACGGCACCCAGGGCCCATCCCCGAGCTGGAATCCGAGCTCGGCGACAAGTTCCGTGGCACCACCGATATGGCCGAGTTCATCGGCATGCTCGACGTGCCGCGCGTGGTGTGGGTGATGATCCCCGCGGGCGCCACCGGCAAGGTGATCGAGGAGGTCGCCGAGTTGCTCGAGCCCGGCGACATCATCATCGACGGTGGCAACAGCCGCTACCACGAGGACATCAAGCGCGCGAAGGCGTTGGAGCCCAAGGGTATTCACTATCTCGACATCGGCACCTCGGGTGGTGTGTTCGGTCTGCAGCGCGGCTACTGTCTGATGATCGGTGGCGAGCAGGCGCAGGTCGATTACCTGCAGCCGCTGCTGGAGACCATCGCCCCCGGCTACGAGTCGGCCCCGCGCACGCCCGGCCGCACCGGTGAGCCGTCGCAGGCGGAGAAGGGGTACCTGCTGTGTGGTCCGCACGGTGCCGGGCACTTCGTGAAGATGGTGCACAACGGCATCGAGTACGGCGCGATGGGCGCGTACGCGGAGGGTCTGAACATCCTGAAGCACGCGAACGCGGGCTCGGAGTACCTGCACGGTGAGCACTCGGCGGAGGAGACGCCGATGGAGCACCCCGAGTACTACATGTACGACCTGGACATCCCGGCCATCACCGAGGTGTGGCGTCGCGGCTCGGTCGTGGCCTCCTGGCTGCTGGACCTGACCGCGTCCGCCCTGGTCGCCGACCCGGACCTGGACTCCTTCAGCGGCCGCGTCTCCGACTCCGGCGAAGGCCGCTGGACCATCGACGCCGCCATCGACACCGCCGTGCCCGTCCCGGTCCTGTCCGCCGCGCTCTACCAGCGCTTCTCCTCGCGCGGCCAGGCCCTGTACGCCGACAAGATGCTGTCGGCGATGCGAAAGGCGTTCGGCGGCCACAACGAGCTGCCGCAGAAGTAGCCCCCTTGACGCCCGCAACCGGCCTTCTCGCACGTCAGAAGGCCGGTTGTCGCGTTGTCGGACCAATTTGGAATGTGAATGTTCCATAAAAACGGGAACGTGTTCCAGTTTTCAGGACAAGCGTCCAGTAGGGCCGATACGTTGTGCGCGAAGGGGGTCAGCCTTGGAGGAAATCATGTTCCGGACTTCGCGTCTCGCCGCGGGCTTCGCCACAACAGCCCTGGTCGTCGCCGGTTTCGGGGTCGGTCTCGGCTCCGGCGTCGCCGCGGCGCAAACCTGTGCGAGCAGCAGCCACGACACCAAGCAGGATTGGAGTACCGTCGGCGTCACCCACATCTACGACAAGAAGGTCGAAGCGGCGGAGATCGGCGTGGGCACCGCCGCCACCTACACCGTGGTCATCGGCACCACCGGCATCGGCAACCCGTACGTCAACACCATCACCGACTTCCCGCCCACCGGCTTCGGCGCGCCGACCAAGGCCACCATCACCGCCTATCACGCGGTCGGCGGGCAGGTGACCGAAGAGGTCACGCCCACCCCCAACGCGGGCGGCTGGAAGGTCACCAGCACCGGCTGGTTCGTCAACTCCGGCAACCCGGTCACCCTGACCATCACCTACCCGGTCCCCAGCTCGCTCACGGTGGGCCAGTCGGTCACCAGCGGTGGCGTCGGAGTGGCGGGCACCGTGGGTGTCAGCAACGAAATGCCCAACCTCACAGCCTGTTTCACCGCGCGCGGCGCGAACGCGGGGGAGACCGTGATCGGCAGCCTCGGCGACAACGGGCTCGGCTCGTCGGACGGTCAGCTCAGCTCCACCGGTTCGGTGTCCGACATCATCGGCGATGTGCTGCGCAACCTGATCGGGAGCTGATCCGATCGCCGGGACGGGGTTCGCGCTGCCGTCCCGGCGCTTCGGTACGTGTCGAAAGTTGTTGCGGCCCTGCGTGTGCGAGGAAGTTCTCTGTTGAAGTCTGTGCTGGCAGTCATCGTTGCGCTGCTGTGTGTTTCGTCGATCGGCAGCGCCCGCGCCGACGGTTCGCGACTCGATCACGTCGACCGGCCGGGCCAGCGTCAGCAGACGCTGTCGGTGTACTCGGCCGCGATGGACCGGGTGATCCCGCTGCGGGTCATCACCCCCGCCGACACCAGTGTGCCGCGTCCGACGCTGTACCTGCTCAACGGCGCGGGTGGCGGTGAGGACGTCGCGAATTGGTACAACCAGACCGATATCGTGAGCTTCTTCGCCGACAAGAACGTCAACGTGGTGACCCCTGCCGAGGGCGCGTTCTCCTATTACACCGACTGGCAGCGCGACGACCCCAAGCGCGGCCGCAACAAATGGCAGACCTTCCTCACCGAAGAACTCCCCCCGATCATCGACGCCACCCTGCGGACCACCGGGGTGAATGCCATTGCGGGCCTTTCGATGTCGGCCACGGCCGTGCTCAACCTCGCCATCGCCGCCCCCGACCGCTACCGCGCCGTCGGTGCCTACAGCGGTTGCGCCTCGGTCGATGACCCCGTGAGCCGCGCCTACATCGATTTCGTGTTGGCTCGTGGTGGCGCCGACCCCGTCAACATGTGGGGCCCACCCGGCGACCCCGCGTGGCGCGCGAATGACCCGTATCTCCACGCAGAAGGCTTGCGCGGCAAGGCAATCTACCTCTCCAGCGCGACCGGCCTGCCCGGCTCCGCCGAAGTCCTCCCGCCCGGCGCGACCCCCGGAAAAGCCCTCGGCATGACCAACCAGATCCTGCTCGGCGGCGCTATCGAAGCCGCCGCGAACCAGTGCACTCAGCGCCTCGCCGCGCGCCTCGCCGAGCTGAACATCCCCGCCCACACTGAGTTCCGTCCGGCAGGCACCCATACCTGGCAGTACTGGGAACAGGACCTGCACAATTCCTGGCCACTGATCGCCGCCGCTATCGGCGCGAGCTGACACCCCGGTCTAATCACGCAATCGGCCTGATTGGAATCAGTTTTCTGACTGTTCGGCGACGAAGTGCGTGAAAATGCCGACGGCGGGTGATCTCCTCGGAGACCACCCGCCGTCGTTGTAGATCAGCAGCGACTAACGCTCGATGATCGCGACCACGCCCTGCCCGCCGGCGGCGCAGATGGAGATCAGCGCGCGGCCAGATCCCTTCTCCGCCAACATCTTTGCCGTCGAGGCAACGATGCGCCCGCCGGTCGCGGCGAAGGGGTGGCCCGCGGCCAGCGAGGACCCGTTGACGTTGAGCTTGCTGCGGTCGATGGAACCGAGCGCGCCGTCCAGGCCCAGGCGCTCCTTGCAGTAGGCGTCGGACTCCCACGCGGCCAGCGTCGCCAGCACCACCGAGGCGAAGGCTTCGTGGATCTCGTAGTAGTCGAAGTCCTGCAGGGTCAGGCCGTTGCGGGCCAGCAGGCGGGCGACCGCGTAGGTGGGGGCCATCAGCAGGCCGTCGGGGCCGTGGATGTAGTCCACCGCGGCGACCTCGGAGTCCACCAGGTGCGCGAGCACGGGCAGCTTGTGCTCGGCGGCCCACTCGTCGGTGGACAGCAGCACCGCCGACGCGCCGTCGGTGAGCGGGGTGGAGTTGCCCGCGGTCATGGTGGCGTCGCCGGCCTTGACGCCGAAGACCGGCTTCAGGGTCGACAGCTTCTCCACGGTCGAGCCGGGGCGCAGGTTGTCGTCGCGGGTCAGGCCCAGGAACGGGGTGACCAGGTCGTCGAAGAAGCCACGGTCGTAGGCGGCGGCCATGTTCTTGTGCGAGAGGTAGGCCAGCTCGTCCTGCGCCTCGCGGGCGATGCCGAATTCCTTGGCGGTGACCGCGGCGTGCTCGCCCATCGACAGGCCGGTGCGCGGCTCGGCGTTCTTGGGGATCTCGATGCCCAGCATCGAGGGGCGCAGCTGGCCGACCAGCTTGAGCTTGTCCTTGTTGGTGCGGGCGCGGTTGGCGGTGAGCATCCACTCGCGCATGTCCTCGCTCACGCCGATCGGCGCGTCGGAGGTGGTGTCGGCGCCGCCCCCGATGCCGGAGTCGATGCGGCCCAACGCGATCGCGTCACCGACGGTGACGATCGACTGCAGGCCGGTGCCGCAGGCCAGCTGCAAGTCGTGGGCGGGGGTGTACGGCGACAGCTTCGAGCCGAGCACGCTTTCGCGGATGAGGCTGTGCTCGCCGACCTTCTTGAGCACCGCGCCACCGACGACCATGCCGAGGCGCTCGCCCTGCAGGCCGAACCGGCTGACCAGGCCGTCGAGTGCGGCGGTGAACATGTCCTGGTTGGACGCCTTGGCGTAGGCCTTGTCGGAGCGCGCGAACGGGATGCGGTTGCCGCCGACGATGGCGACCGGGCGCTGGGTCTTGGCGGGCTTGGCGGTGCTGGACTTGGCCGTCGCCGAGCGGGCTTTGCTTGTCACTCGAGTTTCTCCATGGTCTCGTCGGTTCCGGGTACGCCGGCCGGTGGATGGGCCCCCGTGCGGTCACAGCGTCGTATCGGTTTACATTAAACTTACTCCGGAGTAAGTTCGTTGTCGACACCGTACCCGCAAGTGTGCGCTCACACGGGGGACACTGGGCGGAGCACGGTCACACACTCGTCGAGCACAGAAGGTAGGAACAGTGGCAGCCAAGAGCAAGGGTGCACCGAACCTCTACGGATCTTTCATCCACTCCGCCCCCGGCGCGTTCCTCGCGAACAAGCTGGGTCTGCCGCAGCCTGCGCAGCTGCGTCGGTACAAGGCCGGCGAGCCCGCGCTGCCGGGTCCGGTGCTGTTGGGCGGCAAGGGACGTCTGGCCGAACCGGTGCGTGCGCTGCTGTCGGATTACACCGTCGCCGACACGGTCGAGTCGGGCACCAAGTACGGCGCGCTGGTCTTCGACGCCACCGGCATCGACTCCATCGACAAGCTCGCGCAGCTGTTCGAATTCTTCCAGCCCGCCATGCGCAGCCTCGCGCCGTCGGGTCGCGTCGTGGTTCTCGGCACCACCCCCGAGCTGGTCGGTTCGGTCGACGAGCAGATCGCCCAGCGTGCGCTGGAAGGCTTCACCCGCTCGATCGCCAAGGAACTGCTGCGCGGCGCGACCGGTCAGCTGGTCTACGTGCACCCCGAATCCGGTGCTGCCGCAACGGGTCTCGAGTCCACCCTGCGCTTCCTGCTCTCGGCCAAGTCGGCCTTCGTCGACGGCCAGGTCATCCGCGTCGGTGCCGCCGATTCCGTCGCCCCCGCTTCGTGGGACAAGCCCCTCGCCGGCAAGGTCGCCGTCGTGACCGGTGCCGCGCGCGGTATCGGCGCCACCATCGCCGAGGTGTTCGCCCGTGACGGCGCCACCGTGATCGTCGCCGACATCCCCGCCGCGGGCGAGGCGCTGTCGGACACCGCGAACCGGGTCGGCGCCACCGCGCTGGCACTGGACGTCACCGCGCCCGACGCCGCCGAGCGCCTGGCCGACTTCGCCACCGAGCGTTTCGGCGGCATCGACATCGTCGTGCACAACGCAGGCATCACCCGCGACAAGCTCCTGGCGAACATGGACGAGGGTCGCTGGAGCTCGGTGATCAACGTCAATCTCGCTGCCCCGCACCGCATTACCTCCGGCCTGGTGGCCAAGGGCGTGCTCAAGGAAGGCGGCCGCGTGATCGACGTGTCCTCCATCGCGGGCATCGCGGGCAACCGCGGCCAGACCAACTACGGCGCGTCCAAGGCCGGCGTCATCGGCATGGTCGACGCCGAAGCGCCGCTGCTGGCCGAGAAGGGCATCACCATCAACGCGGTGGCCCCCGGTTTCATCGAGACCGCGATGACCGCCGCCATCCCCGTGGGCACCCGTGAGGCGGGCCGTCTGATGAGCTCGCTGCTGCAGGGTGGCGAGACCGTCGACGTCGCCGAGACCATCGCCTACTTCGCGAGCCCCGCGTCGAACGCGGTGA
Source organism: Nocardia sp. NPDC058640 (assembly GCF_042716995.1). Lineage (NCBI taxonomy): Bacteria > Bacillati > Actinomycetota > Actinomycetes > Mycobacteriales > Nocardiaceae > Nocardia > Nocardia sp. NPDC058640. Next base: position 14,712 of record NZ_JBHXRG010000039.1, on the reverse strand, counting down.
GCGGCAACGTGGTTCGCGTCTGCGGTCAGAGCCTGATCGGCGCCTGATGACCCAGACGATCACTCTCACCGAGGTCCCCGGCAACGGCGGACTGTACGCGAAGGCGGCGCTGGGCGCGGTCCCGCTGCCCGCCGCGCTGTCGGCCCGCAAGCCGATCCTGCCCGACCGTCGCGTGGTCATCGAGGGTGTGCGGGTCGACCCCGATCACCTGGCCGCCTACTGTCATGCCACCGGTTTGCGTTTCAGCGACTCGCTGCCGTTGACGTATCCGTTCATCCTGGCGTTCCCGCTGGTCATGGAATTGCTTGTGGCACGGGACTTTCCGTTCACCGCGGTCGGCTCGGTGCATTTCTCGAACGTCATCGAACGCACCCGCGAGATCTCGATCGCCGAGCCGCTCGACTTCACCGCGCACATCGAGAACCTGCGGGAACACCCGAAAGGTCTTCTCGTAGACGCGATCACGGAGATCCGGGTGGGCCGTGAACTGGTCTGGCGCCAGGTTTCCACCTTCCTGCACCAGCAACGCACGTCCCTGTCCGGCGGCCCCAAATCGGCACCCCCCGCCGACGAGGTCCCCCCGCCGCCCCTGCGCGTGCAGCGCGTCGATCAGAAAATGATCAGCCGCTACGCCGCAGCATCAGGCGACCGCAACCCGATCCACATCTCCGGAATCGGCGCCAAGGCAATGGGTTTCCCGCAAACCATCGCCCACGGCATGTGGTCGGCCGCCGCGATCCTGGCCTCGGTCGAAGGCCGCATCCCCGAAAAGGTCACCTACGCCGTGAAATTCGGCAAGCCGATCTTCCTGCCGTCGTCGATCAACATCTACGCCGACCAAGCAGACCCCGGCTGGGACCTGTCCATCCTGCACCCCAAAAAGGGCTACCCGCACCTCAGCGCCACGTTGCGCTGAGTGTGTGACGTAGGGGCCGCACACTCCAGGGGGGTGTGCGGCCCTTGTACTAGGCTCGGACCGCTGGCGATGGGTTGGCTCGACCCTGTTCGAACTATTTGCGGTGTGGTGTGACGAAGACTGATCAGTTAGAAGAAGTGCGCACCACGTTCGAGGCGAGGAGCTTCCGGGGGATCGCGGTTTTCCTCGTGGCTTGGGTGGCTTATGCCACGGCTCTGGTCGCCAGCAGTCGGGATCTGTTCACTCGGGTGGTGTTCGAGGAGGGCGACGCGGCGACCGTGTCGATCCAGGTGCTGGCGGCGAAGGATTTCGAGCTGCTGGTCGGGAACTATTCCCGGGTGGGGTTTCATCATCCCGGGCCCGGGCTGATCTATGTGCAGGCGTTCGGTGAATGGTTGTTCTACGACGTGTCGAGTTTGGTGCCGTCGCCGTGGAACGGTCAGGCGATCGCCATTCTGCTGTTCAATGCCGCGATGATGGCGCTGGTTTCGAGCATTGTCTACAGCTGGTATCCGTCGTGGATGCTCATCGCCGGGCTGGGCGGTGCGAGTTTGTTGTTTGTGACGGTGTACCCGGAACTGTTGAGCCAACTGTGGTTCCCGTACGTGTATTTCGCACCGTTCTTGGTCTTTCTGGTCGCGGTGTCGTCGGTAGTGGCGGGGCGCACCGAACACCTCTGGATTGTGGCGCTGGCCGGCGGGTTGCTGATCCACGGCCACGCCGAATTCCTGTTCTTCGTGACACTGCTCGGCGGTGCGGCGCTCTACCTCGTGCGGCGTTGGGAACTGCCGGTCGCGGTGCGGGATTGGTGGTTGGTCGGCGCGGTCGTCGTGCTGTTCGCTTTCCCGATCCGGCTGAACACGATGCTGAATTACCCCGGCGAACTCCCGAAGTATTTTGTCTACGGCGGCGGTCACGGAATTCATATGCCGTGGACCGCGGCGTCGTACACCGTGCAATTCTGGGGGCCCGATCGCGTTCTCGCACCGGTCATTTTCGTCGCGCTGTTCGCCCTGGTCGCGGTGGTGGCGCGTGGACAGAAATTCCTGCGACGCGGCCTGGCTGTGTGTGCGGTGACGGTGCCGTTGATGTTCATCTACGCGATGATCGGCATCGATCAGATCAACGAGGCCTATATCGGCTATTTCTCGTACGCCATCCCACTGTTCATGTTCTTCCTGCTCCTGATCGGCCTCGCCCAGCGGGTCGACCAGCTGAAGTACGCCGGTGTCGGCCTGCTCGTCGCCGGGATCGCGGTCGTGTCGGTGACACATTCGCTGGCCAATCGACGCCCCGAGATGGTGGGCATCCCGGCTGCTCTCGACGCGATGGCCGATGTCGCCGACGGCCGGCCGATCGTCCTGGAGCGCCGACCACACGAGGCGTGGGCGGAGGTGGTCCCCCTGGTGCTGAGCGGGGCGCGTGCCGGTCTTCGAGTCTGCGCCGATGATGCCGGCCAGATGACGCTGTTGGTCACCGACGAATTCGTCTGCACACCAGCAGAATTGGCTGTCGGGGCGCATTTCGCTGTTGTGCGGACAGCGGATGCCGGGGCGCCTGCCGGGCAGGTCATCGGCAAGGTCGGCCCGCTGACCGGCAGGCCGCCGAGTTGGGTGACGGTCGTCGACTGACTCCGTGCCACGAGCGAATGCCCCACGGTGAGTGGGGCATTCGCTGAGCATCCATTGCTAGCGGCACGCCGGGGTCGGGTGGGGTTCGGCGCCTGCGTAGGGGCCGCAGAGGAGGATATTGATGATCGCGAGGGGGACGTCGATTGCCGCGGAGCCTGTCCCGGCCATCGCGGCTGGTCGGGCGGGGGCCGCGAGTGCAGGGGCCGCGCCCGCGGTGGCGATGCCGGCGATTGCGGTGGTGGCGAGCAGGATTCGGATCATTCGACGATGCATGAAGTACCTTCCGAAGGAATTCTGAGTAACGCTAACGACTACATCGGGCGGTGCGACGTCGCTGTTAGCCATAGCTTTTCGGGGCTTGTCATCGCGAAAAGTGCTGCGTAAAGGGCTGATTCGGCATCGCGGCGAGTTGGGTTGCGTCCAATAGCGTGGTGTACGGCCCGACCATCGGACCAGGTCCGAGCGTGTCGTAGCCGGAAATAGGGAGGTCACCGCGTGACCCTTGAAGAGACCGCCAAAGTCACTTGAAGGAGAAACCACGCGATGACCTCTGTCCAGCGTATCGACCCGAACAAGCCCTTCGATGCCCAACTCGCCGCGGCCAGCCCTGATCTGCTGCGAGAAATGCTGTCCAGCTTCGTGCACACGATCATGAACGCCGAGGCCGACACCCTGTGTGGTGCGGACTACGGCCAACGCAGCGACGACCGTGTCAACTCCCGAAACGGATACCGTCACCGCGACTTCGACACCCGCGTCGGGACCATGGACGTCGCGATCCCCAAACTGCGGTCGGGAACCTACTTCCCCGACTGGCTTTTGGAGCGACGTAAACGCGCCGAACGAGCGTTGACCAGCGTCGTGGCGACCTGCTACCTACTCGGTGTCTCGACCCGTCGGATGGAGAAACTCGTCGAATCCCTCGGTGTCACACAGCTTTCCAAGTCCCAGGTCTCGATCATGGCCGCTGATCTGGATGCCCAGGTCGAAGCGTTCCGGACCCGTCCCCTGGACCAAGGGCCTTACGCGTTCGTCGCCGCGGACGCGTTGGTGTTGAAAGTCCGCGAGAACGGGCGCGTGGTCAACGTCCACGCCCTGGTCGCTACCGGCGTCAACGCCGATGGGTTCCGCGAGATCCTGGGCTTGCAAGTGACTTCCGGTGAAGGCGGGGCCGGCTGGTTGGCGTTCTTCCGTGACCTGGTCGCGCGGGGATTGTCTGGGGTCGAGCTGGTGACCTCCGACGCGCACGCGGGTCTGGTGGCCGCGATCGGGGCGACGTTGCCGGGGGCGTCGTGGCAGCGATGCCGCACCCACTACACCGTGAACTTGATGTCGGTGACCCCGAAATCATCGTGGCCGTGGGTTCGGACTTTGTTGCATTCGGTGTTCGACCAAGCCGATCCGGAATCGGTTGCTGCCCAATATGATCGGATGCTGGACGCGTTGGCTGAGAAGCTGCCCCGAGTCGCTGCGCACTTGGACGCGGCTCGCGCGGATCTGTTGGCGTTCACCGCGTTCCCGAAACAGATCTGGCGCCAGATCTGGTCGAACAACCCCCAAGAACGGTTGAACAAGGAGATCCGTCGCCGCACCGACGTGGTCGGGATCTTCCCCGACCGCACCGCGATCATCCGTTTGGTCGGAGCGGTGTTGGCCGAGCAACACGACGAGTGGATCGAAGGACGCCGCTACCTGGGCCTGGATGTTTTGGCCCGTTCCCGAGGGCTGGGTGAGCTGCCTGACGAGCAGGAAGGAGACTCGGTTGAAGCGTTGACCGCCTGACCAACTGCGGTCACGCGGGGATCATCCCGTTACACCACGCATTTGGACTTGACCGTCTGCCCGCCGACCGAAACCGCGCAGGTCGATGTCGAACTGCTGAGCCGTGCGCGGGCTGTTCGACTCAATGTCAGCGGCATCCACACGCTGGCGACGCAACTGGGTGCCGGGTTCTCGAACCTGACTCCGCGCCGAATCCGCACGCTGCGCGAGGCCGGGCTGGTCGCGCCGGTGCCGGGACCGTGGGCCATGGACTGGCCTGAACTGTTCGTCGTCGGTGAGGTGCTGGATGCTCACGTCGCACTGCCGATGCGGCAGCGTAGGTGCATCGACTGACTAGATAACGACCCAACCGGGGCGGGGGGCGGGGGGGGGGGGGGCCCCCCGGGGGGGGTGGGGGCGGGCGCACCACACAGCAACCGCCAGGGGGGGGACCC
>NZ_JBHXRG010000039.1:0-9939 GCF_042716995.1 Nocardia sp. NPDC058640 | reverse complement strand
GCGCCCGTGCGGCTGTTTGCTCTCTGCGCCTAGAAAGCCACCGACCCCGGGGCGGCCGGCCGTGAGCCGGGCGGCCGCCCCGGGGTCGTTCTCGGGCCCTGAAAACGCTTACGCCAGAGCGAGTGGCGCAACACCAGCCCGGAAAAGTGGCGTAGCACAACGTCTTTGACCTGCGCCTTGTGACCAATTTCGACGGAACTGTTGACATCGCAGACCCGCTCAGTCATCATTTACTCAGCGGGCGGACGCATGCCCAAAGCGGTTGCAGCACACCGCATTCCTTCCTCTTCCTCTTCCTCTTCCTCTTCCTCTTCCTCGGGTTCGTCCGTGGGCGATGGCGTCGGAGGTTTACCTGCCCATTAAGGTGGGTAGCCGAAGCCCCCAGCAGTGGGGGCAATGATCGTGATCATGGTTAGGGTGCAGGTGTCTACTTTGTTCGGTGCAGGTCCGTCCGACGAGGCGGGTGGTGGGAGCGAAACCCCGTCGTACCCGAGCGTTTCGTCTCGGGAATCCAGGTCGAGCTACCAGCGTCCACCCGGTCACCTCGACCCCGCCAGCTTCGACATCGAGGATCTGCGCACGGTCGCCCGAGTTGTCGCCCAGTGGCGGTCGCTACGCGATCCGATCGGCTGAGGCACCGGATGACCGCGCAAGATTTCGACGTGCTGCCCAGCGCCTACAACGCCTTTGAGGAGGCATTCAAGCAGGGCATCAAGGTCGCAATCGTTCACCTGAACAACCAGGACTGGAACTGGTCGCACCGCGACCGGGGCATTTTGGTGTCGAAGTCGCTTGATCACCGTGCCCGAAACGAAGCGGTGGCCCACTGCATCGCCCACTTCGATCTGTCGTCGTCCAGAAAGGGCCAAGAAGCGCTCAAGTGGGTGGGGTGGCGTGGGCGGCTGGAGATGGATATCCACAGCATGGTGGCCGGGCGAATGATCAGCCTTCCGGCGTTGTCGGACGCGATCAGCCTGTCCGAGGATTTCGTCGATGTCGCTGCGTGCCTTGGCGTTTCCGAGTTCCTGCTCAGCTGGCGGCTGCAGTACCTGACGGATGACGAGATCGGCGAGCTGCCGGTCCACGCGCTGAACCGACTGCAATGGGGCCCCAGTCACGACACCGTCGTCCCGACGGGGTGCGGGTGGCCGCCGCCTGGCACCGGCGACATGTACCTACAGATAGCAAAACACCAGCTCTAGCCATCGACGACAAGAACCCTCGGCCCTCACGGACCGGGGGTTCTTTCGTTGACCCCTAGACCCGAACTCATGCGGCAGGCCCCCGGACGAAAACTTCCGATCCAGCGGGTTCAGAGCCCGCCGCATGCCCACCCCTGACGCGCCCGTCTCCCGCACTTCGCTGCGGTCGAACGACGTTGTAGCAGCTCAGGGGTGAATTGGTCCCGCTCCGGACAAAGCAGTCCGGAGCGGGACCTCCACCAACGTCCCAGAGAGGCAATTCCTATGTGGTCAATGAAAGGTTCACGGCCCCAACGGGACCCACGAACCATCGACGTTCTCGTCATGGGCGGTACCTGGAACCCCGGCGGTGACGGCGTCACCGGCGCGTTCACCGAGGCGCTGAACAAGTCGATCTTCACGTCTCGGATGGTCCCGTATCCGGCCGACTACGGCTCGTACGTGAGCTATACCGAGAGTGTCGCCGAAGGCAAACGCGCACTGCTCGCGGCGATCGATCGTTCACCGAATCCGGTTGTCCTGGCTGGGTATTCGCAGGGAGCGGCGGTTGCCGGTGACCTCGCTGCTGAGATCGGTCGAGGCGAGCATCCCGGTCGCGAAGTGATCGCCTGCGCGCTGATCGCCGACCCTCGCAGGCCGGCAGGCAAGTTCATCGGTCTGGTCGATCCCGGCGGCTACGGCGTCGTCGGTGAACGGCAGATCCGAGGCATCCCCGCGTATTGGGCTGCGGCACCTGGTGATCCGATCACCGCCCTGCCCGCAGGCAACCCGCTGCGAACCATCGCCGACTTGAGCGCCTTCTTCAGTTTCGCCAGTACGAACGCCGCCATCACTTGGGCGCAGCAGATGCTGCAGACGGCAACTCGAAATCAGTTGCAGCGCTGGTGGTCTCCAGAGAACTGGCGCAACTGGACAGGCGCGATCGCCTATGCCCGCGGCTATCTCTTCGACGGTCGTCACACCGACGACTACGTCCGCTTCGGTCATGCCCGCGCGCTGGCGCAGGCATTGAACCGCGATGTCGCCGATGGGCGCATCTGACACCCGCGAACCTGCGGAAAGGAACTCAACATGCGAATCAGTAAGGTGCCCGAACCCGCGCTGATCCGGTCGGTACTCGTCGCGGTCACCGGTGTGATCGCGTACCTCGTCGGCCGCGAGGTCGACGCCGCGTGGGTCGAAGCCCTGCTCACCCTGTACGGCCTCGCCACCCCGGTGATCGCCGGCGCGGTGATCAGGCCCGCGGTGACCCCGGTGTCGGGATCGGTGGGTGAATCCGATGGCCTCGTGGTTAAGTCCTGAATTCATCCAGGCGACCGGCATCGCCGTTGCGACTGTGGTCACCGCCGTGACGGCGTGGCAGGCCCGCGAAGTCGCCAAGTTGCGTGAGCGCGTAGTCGCGCTCGAGGAGCAAGCGGTAGACGATCAGCTGCGATTCCGCGACGCGATCCGCCTGATCCGCGCCCTCCAGCGGCACATCGATGAACTGCTCGGCTTCCTTCGCCTGCACGTCCCCGGCCAGGAACCGCCCGTGTCGCACTACAAGATCCCCGCGACACTCCAAGAAGAAATCTGACGGCCTCGCGCCGTTCCCGAACTGCATGCGGTCGGCCCCCGGAGAACACTTGACACAGTGCGGGATTCGAGCCCGCCGCATGCCGCGCTCCTGAAGCGCGCAGTCTCCCGCAGGTGGTCTGCGGTCGTAGACGTCGCCGCAGCATCAGGAGTGACCGGTCCCGCCCTCGGCACTTCCCCTTCATCAACCGGGGGTGGGACCCCAAACCTTCACTTACACAAGGAGTTACCCCATGGGTTGGACAGGTGACCCGGTATGGCTGGCCGACGTGCTACGCGATGCCGGGCTGAATGTGATCGAACACGAAGGCTGGCGCAACCGAGGCCACGGCAACTTCCGTGACCTGCGTGGCGTGCTGTGCCACCACACCGCAGGCGGCGGCAAGAACGACTGGCGCATCGTCCAAGACGGCCGCGCCGACCTGCCCGGCCCCCTCGCTCAGCTGGTCCTCGAACGAGACGGCACCTTCCGCGTGATCGCCGCAGGAGTCTGCTGGCACGCGGGCCGAGGCTCTTGGCCCGGCTGGCCCACCAACAACGCCAACTACCACGTGATCGGCATCGAAGCCGTCTCCCGTGGTGACGGAAGTGACTGGACCCCAGAACAACTCGACGCCTACAAGCGCGGTTGCGCGGCGATCCTGGCCCGAATCGGCGTCGACGCCGAAGACTGCGTGGCCCACCGCGAGTACTCGCACGAAGGAAAAATCGACCCCGCCGGCATCGATATGGACCAGTTCCGTAGCGACGTACAGGCATTCATCGACGGAGAGGATGCTCCGATGAGCGCAGCCGAAGTGAACCAGATCCAAGATTTCGTCGCCGCCTTCTGCGGCCCGATCGGCACCGATGTCAAAGACATCCGCGAGCAGCTGTGCGGCAGCCAGCAGCGTGACGCGGGCATGTTCGCAGGCTGGGAACAGCTCGACGGCATGACCGTGGTCGACGCGTTGGCCGACGTGCTGGACCGCCTGAAGGCCCTCGAAACGCCCGCACCCGAGGGGAGGTGAATTCCATGCTTCCTGTCCTTCTCGAACTGCTTCAGCTGGCCATTGTGCTCGCGCCAGTTGTCCTGCCGCTGCTCGGCCTCTGAGCTGTCAGACCACGTCGTAAGAAACAACATTGGGAGACGATGATGACGCCTAGCGACGCCGCCGAGGACGCCGCCGACGACATCGGCGCCGGCACCCTCCACGTCGACGTGCAGGTCAAACTGTGACGTCGCCGTATCCGATTCCGGGCAAGTTCCCCGACTTCGAGCAGTTCATGGTCGACCTGCTCACCCCGATCGAGACCACCCTGACAGCGTTGCCCGCCAGCGGCACCGACCTACAGACCGCGATGCCCTTCTTCTGGGTCCGGGTTGTCAGCGGTAGCACCGACATCAACGAGATCACCTACACCGCGAAGGTGCGCATCGTCGCAGCCGCGGCCAACCGCGCCGCGGCGCAACTGCTGATCGGCACAGCGCGCGAAGCAATGCTGTCGAGCCCCGGCACCCGGGTGAACGGTGTTCTCGTCGACTGGGCGGAGGAATCCGCAGTATCCGAAGTCAAGTACTTCCCGCCAACTCTGCAACGCAGCCAAGGCGTTGCAGACCTTCCCGACCTCGATCCGGTTCACCAACTGGTCGAAGTCGGGTTCACCGTGCACGCCCGCCGTCAGTAATCGGCAGTACGTAAGCACACTTTTCCGAGAATGGAGACGCTATGCCCGCCACCAACCTGATGGCACTCAAGGACGCGCAGCGCGAACTGCTGCTCAAGCCGCTCGACGCGGCCGTGTTCCTCGCTCCCTGGTACACCCCGGTTCCGGCTGCTTTCACCGACGCGACCGGCGCCCTGCAGACTCTGCCGGCGGCCTACAAGTCGGTCGGCCTGATCGACAAGAAGGCCGGTATCGCCTTCGCCCGCAACGTGACTGCCGCACCCATCGAGTCCTATGGCGAGCTGGAGCCGGTGCGTAACGACATCACCAGCGACACCACCACCATCGAGTTCGAGCCGCAGCAGATCACCGCCACCACGCTGGCGCTGACCACGAACGCGAACCTGGACCAGGTCCGTGCGGATGCGGCTTCGGGCGAGGTGCGCTTCGCGCAGCCGTCGTCGGAGCAGATCACCTACTACTCGGCCATCGTCATCGCCAAGGACGGCAACGACGCCGCGCCGATCTACATCTTCAAGGTGCTGCCGAAGGTCGCTGTCACCAAGTACGCCGGTGAGCAGTGGACCGCGACCAACATCATGTCGCAGAAGCTGACCCTGACCGCGTTCAAGGACGACACCGCCGGCTACTCGGTGGCGCACGGCTTCGGTGGCGCGGGTTGGAAGAAGGTTCTGTCCAAGACCGGCATCGCCACCGCCTCGGCCTGATCTCAGGCCCCTGATTGTGGGTGCGCGTCGTGTGTCTCCGGTCACGGCGCGCACCCACTCCTTTTTGCATCAGCACCGGAGGAGAGAACAGGTCATCATGTCCGCGATTCCCACCGAATACCCCGTCACCATGACCGACGGCGAAGCCGAGTACCTGGTCTTCGACGCCACGTCCTACGTCAATGCCGTGTTCACTCACGGCCATCAGCCGAAAGCGACCGCGCCTGCCGCGAAGCCGCGCCAGAAGTAGTCGGGTTGCCCCGTCCCTTGCGTCGGTACTGACTGGTGCAAGGGCACGGGGCTACCACGTCCCACCACAAAAACCGGAGACACCACCATGGCTACACCACGAAAGTCCACCATCGCCGGGACCAGCGACGAAGGTCGGTTCTACGAGATCCAGCAGGAACTCGCTGCCAGGCGCCGCGGCCCCTACCACCTCACCGCCGAGATCAGCATTCAGCCGATGACCCGCCGCCAGGCGAAGGCGTTGCGCGATACCAATGATGAAGACGCCCAACTGGCGATCCTGCTCGGCGACCAGCACGACGCGGTCGAGAATCTCTTCGACGATCGACCGATCGACGAATGGATCGCCTTCCAGGAAGATCTCTACGCCCACTTCTTCGGCGAGGGGTCCGCGCAGCTTCCGGGGGGATCCGAGGGCTCGTAGAGTTCTGGGACCGTTTCGGCGCCGCGCTCGACTACGACTTGCTCGAGCGCGGCATCGATGTCCGGGATTGCTTCGGGCCCTTGGAATTACGTACACGAGACTGGCGCACGATCTGGCGGTTCAAGGATCGGCTACCGCGCGGGTCGCAGTACAAGACCGCTCTCTCGATGGATCGTGAACTGGCAGAACAGTTGCTCGGGCACGACGACGATGACGACTTCGCCACCGATGACGGTCCATCACCGGACGGCTATACGCTCGACACCTACCTCCTGCTGACCGTCATCGATGGTCTACAGGGTGTGCAGGCGGCGGTGATCGCCGCGGCAGGTGCCGATCCACCTCCGATCAAGCCGATGCCTCGCCCTATGACCGCGGTTGATCTGCTTCGGGAAGAGCGGCGATTGCAGACAATGCACGATCTGGTCGAGGCCTTCGAGGCGCCAGCGGAGATCATTGATGTGGACGAACAGCCTGCGCCCAGCAGGTCTGTTGCGACAGTCGATGCCTGATCAGTCAACGGCTAATATAGCCACAGCGCGTCGACGGAAGGAAGAAGAGAGTGAACTGCTCCGACTACCGAGATATGGCGCTGACGTGGGAACACGGGCGTGACGGCGAATTTCCATATAAGAAAGACCTCGACGGTGTTGCGTTAGAGATCAGAATCGGCGAATTTCCCGAAGAATCAGTGTACAACCTCCTCGTAGATGGAGTCCCAGTCGACGAATTCGATGCCTGGCCTGAAGGTTGGGTCCGCCCAATCGGCTGATTGGGGATATTACCTGATAGTTACTCACCAGTGATCCCGCGGTGCGCCGTGGGATCACTTTTCATTTAACGGGTTCCGTAGCTTTCGATGCGGATTCGACCAGGCGACAATTCGTTGCATGGGTGAGCTATGCCCGGCGACCGCAATTGGCAGGCAGATTACCAGTGAGCTCTGAAAACAATACGCAGCCGTCCCGTAGACCTGCGGCCGCGGAACCGAATACGCCATTCATGGGGCCGTTACCCGCTCGAACCAGAGTGTCAGTTCCTCAAGGCCAGGGTACGCAAGCTTCGAAACCGGACGAATCGTTACCGGAACTGTTCGCCAGAATTCGTGTTTGGTACAACGATCAGCAGCAGAAGATTCCAGAACTGAACGCCCAATGGAAAAATGAGGGCGTGCCGCTGAAGGAGCGAGCACAGAGGGCGCAAGGGATACGCCACGAGGCGCGACTGGGTGCTCGTGAGTTGATGCCAGAGGATGCTGTCGAAGATCTGCGCCATCGCGATGCAAGTAAATACAATGGAAACCCTGATGGGCCTACTTTCGACTCTTTGGTCGCAAAAAACATGGCGGAAGGGTATACCGGCGATGCGGTATACGAACAGGTAATCGGAAGCTCCACGCGCACCGATTCTAGCTTCAACAAGGCCAATGGCCTTGCCGCTGACGGATCGAAGAATCCTTCGAAAGAATCCGCAGCGCCGCCGAGTCCGATCCCTGGACGCGGACCAAGTACTCCGCATCGCGATCAGTTGAAGAATCCAAGTCAGCTGGGAAATCTCGCAGGCAAAGCGAAGGCGGCTCCCTTGGCTCTGGGGGGCAAGGTCAAGAGAGCGGTAGGCAGGACAGCAGCCATGGCCGGAGACGCCGCCGGCATGCTGCCCCAGTTCGCCGGTGCTGCCAGCGATCCGACTGCGTTCGTTCAGGGGATGGCGGGAACTGCCCCCGATGCAGCGATGGAGATGCTCCAGAATGCTGGGGAAGCGGGTTTTGTTCAAGATGATGCTGTGAGTTCCGGGGGTGACAGCGCGCAAACCCGAGGCCCTCGCCCCGGACTCGCGCAGCCTTCTGGTGATCGTGTTGCGGGAAATCCCGATACGAGGGCGAAGGGCGGACCAACCGCCAGCATGCAGGGTGCACAGTCCGTATCGGGCGCAGTCGATGCCTCGGCAGCTGCAATGAAGAAGTCGACAGACGCGGCCAAAGGTCAGTCCGACGCCATGAAGAAATCCGCTGAAGCAGTGAAGGGCGCTTCGGATGGGATGAAGAGACTATCGACTGAGGCATCGAAATCCGTAGGTGCGCAGAAGAACGCCGCCGATGCGACGAAGAGCATGGCTGGTGCGCAGAAGAATTTGAACACCTCCATGAAAGGAGGCGTATTCGGCACAATCGTTACCGTGATCGGCCTGGTCATCTCGGGTGTGATGTTGCTGATCCAGCACTGGGACAAGGTGAAGGTCGGCTTCGACTGGGTGTTCAAGAATGTCTTGACGCCGATCGGCAAGTGGTTCTCAGACATCTGGGCCGGAACTCTGGCTCCGATGTTCAAATCCAGCATCGACAGTATTTCTGGCGTCTTCTCCGGAATGGGGTCAGCTGTGACTGGGGTGCTCGACGGCATCATGGACAAAGTCAGGTTCGTGGTCGGTATCATCGCGAACGTGATCGGCTCACTCCCTGAGATCAAATTTCTTGGCGTGAGCACCAAAGATGTCGCCAGCAAGCTGCATTCATTCGCATCGCCGGACAAGAAGGCCGACGGAGGCAAGTTGTCCGGGCCGGGGGGACCGCGCGATGACGTGATTCCTGTGCTGGCATCTAACGGTGAATTCATCGTCAACGCCGCGTCTACCTCGCAGAACCTACCGCTACTGGAAGCGATCAACTCCGGCGCGGTGCCTAGGTTTGCAGACGGCGGCGTCGTGCACTCCGAGTGGTCCTCACTGCTCGGTTCGCAGGCACAATCTGCTGTTGGCCGTTTCTTTTTCGGTTCAACCGGCGAACCTGCCCCAACGAAGGATGGCAAAGAACGCACGGGTTGGGACTATGTCGATACCACTGCAAAGACTGCCTTCGCGGGCGCGGCGAGCAGTTTCATGTCGGGCATGTTCGGAGATGCGTTGGGTGTCTTCGGCATCGATCGGATCCCCCCGGCGTTCCAAGCGATCGGTGAAGCCAAGAATCTGATCGAAGCCGACCGCGCGAAGTCGACGGAGGCCGCCTCGGGTGACGAAGGCGCCGGTGATGAGAACGCCGAGGTGGATGACCAGGAACAGCCTACGTCCGCTACACCGGCGGGTATGTCGGACAAGACGCGGCGCCTGATCGAATTCGCGCAGGGTGTCGATGGCGCGCCCTACGTGTGGGGTGGTGTCAACTGGGGGGATTGTTCCGGTGCGGTGTCCGCGCTGGCCAACTTCGCCGCTGGCTGGCCGGAGTTCGGCTCGCGCTTCGCGACCGGCAATCAGGAGGAGGCATTGCGCGCTCGCGGGGCCAACAGCGGGCTGGGACCCACCGGTAGTTTGAATATTGGCTGGTATCACAACGGAGGCGGAGACGGCCATACCGCAGCCACTCTGCCGAACGGGGTGAACTTCGAGATGGGAGGCGCGCGAGGAAACGGCCAATACGGAAAGTCTGCCGCCGGAGCGCACAACGGACAGTTCACCCACCACGCACATTTCCCGCCCGAGGTATTCATGGCGGCAGGTGGCTCGGTCTTCGGCCCCGGGTCATCGATCGGCGACATGGTTCCGGCATGGCTCTCTGATGGTGAGTTCGTGGTCAACGCCAAGTCCGCCGATGCGAACCGCTCGTTGCTCGAGACGATCAATCAAGATGCCGGCGCATTGGCGAACCTTGTCGGCCATGGCCTGGTCCCGACCAAGGCGCTGGCGGATGCCGGTGGTGGTGAGTCGGTCGATCAGTCGACTGCCATCCACCTGTCGACTCCGGATGTTGATACCGCATACCAGAAGGCGAAAACATTCATTGCCCAGCGTGGTCTGAGCTATGTCGGCAGGTTCGGCTGAGTTCCTTCGCATGGATGTGCGTTCGTAGAACGGCGAGCGCACATCCATGCGAATCCGGTAGGTTCTGGTTGGCAGCCTTGTCGCAGCAATGACGGCGACACCCCGCGGCACCGGGTTCACTGTATCTAGTGCCGCGTCTGGAAAGGTTGATGCGGTAACCGCTCGGGGTGGCGGGTTGATCGGTGGCCGGTGACCGGTGATGCTGCCTGACGGAGGTGGTGCCGGTGGCTCGCAAGCCGGATGTGTTCGTCAGAGCGGTAACCCCAGAGGAAGGCCGCAAACTCGCCCAGATCGCTAGGCGCAG
>NZ_JBHXRG010000038.1:0-47254 GCF_042716995.1 Nocardia sp. NPDC058640 | reverse complement strand
CACTACTGGTTGCCCGAAAGCTGCTGATCAGCAGCTTTCAACCAATCCGAAACCGCTCAGGCCGGGCCGACCGCCTGGCGAAAAATTGAGGCTAGAACGCCCCACCGACAGAAAGCCGAAGCTGCGAAGACTTGCGTTGCGCGCCGAGGGGTCTGATAGAGTCGCGAAAGCGCTTCCGAGCGCCGCAAGCCGATGTAGTTCAATGGTAGAACTTCTGCTTCCCAAGCAGATGGCGCGGGTTCGATTCCCGTCATCGGCTCTGTACCGCCTCCCCGTGTATTTAGGCCAGACCTAGACGCGGGGAGGCTTTTTTGTGCGGCCGGGGGTTTTGGGGGTGGTTGCCTTTGCTGTGGGTGGGGAGTTACCCATGTGCTTGCGAGATCAGTGGGCACCTTGCGAGATCAGTGGTGTCTTGGGGCCGCGCGAGGGGGGATGCCCTCACGCGGTGGGTGGGTCATTTGCCTAGGCGGACGCAGTCGGCGGCGATTTTCGATTGGGCCGCGGCGACTTTGGCGGCGTCTTCCTCGGCGAGGAGTTTTGCCGGGTCGTCGGATTTCGCGTTCGACACCATGACGCGCAGGCCGTCCTGGGACATGCCCGAGTCCAGGAATACCTGGGCCGCGCAGTCGGCCAGTGCCACGTTGCTCAATCCCTTGTCCTGCAACGACCTCGACAGTTCGATCTGGGTGACCTCGGTCGGTTCGTCGACGCAGGCAGACAGCACCGGCAGCGTGAGCAGCGTCGCGGCGAGTAGATAGTTCCGCACGTGGGAGTCCTCTCGATCACCGCGCATCAGCCGATGCGCGGCCGTTGGCGATCATGCCGCACGGTCGCGTTCGGGGCCACCCACCGGAACTGACTCGCGAGTAAGATAGGGGCATGGGAGAGCACATCACCGTCCGTTTCGACAACGACCGCGCCTACGTCGCCTTGAACAGGCCGGCCAAACACAATGGCCTGACGCTGGAGATGTTGCGCGATCTGGTCGCAGCGGCCCGAAAGGTGGCCGCCCACAAGGACACTCGCGCGGTGATCCTCACCGGCAACGGCCCCAGTTTCAGCAGCGGCCTCGATATCGCCGCCGCCACGCGCAATCCGGTGGCTATCGTCAAGGAATTCCTGCCCCGCCCGTTGCGCGGCACCAACACCTTCCAGGAAGCCTGCTGGGCATGGCGGCGCCTGGACGTCCCGGTGATCGCCGCGGTTCACGGTCGCTGCTTCGGCGGCGGCCTCCAGCTCGCCTTAGCCGCCGATTTCCGCATCGCCACCCCCTCGGCCGAGTTCTCGGTGATGGAGGTCGCCCACGGCCTGATCCCCGATATGACCGGCCCCGCCACGTTGTCGCAGCTCATCGGCCTCGACCAGGCCCTGCTGCTGTCGATGACCGCCGACTCGATCGACGCCGATTACGCCCGCCGGATCGGCCTGATCACCGACATCGCCGACGACCCGGTGCAGGCCGCGGAAGCGTTGGCCGACCGCATCACCGTCCGCGATCGCAAGGCGGTGGCCGCCGCCAAGCACCTGTTCGACCGTTCCTGGCAGCGTGATTCGCGCGCGACGTTCGCCGCCGAGCGCTTGGCCCAGTTGCCCTTGCTGCTGGGTAAGGCGCTGGGCCGTCACCCCTGACAGGCAATCGGCCGGTAATTGATGCCGGATACCTAAGGGATGTACCGCACATCACAGTGAACGACTGTTAGCATCGCTTCGATTCGCTGACCAGTCGAAACGCGGTACGTGGCTCCCGAAGTCGGTCGTGCCCCGCTTTCGGCGCGACCCGGAGGCCGCATCACCTGTGAACAAGACCGGATCCATCCTGCTGTCCGCTCTCGCAGGTACCACGGCCTTGCTGGTGAGCGCCGCGCCACCGGCGGTGTCGAATCCCAACGCCATCAACCCGATTCCCGTTCTCAACGGCACCCACGGCCTGCCGGTGTTGCACGGTCGCACCCAGGCGGTGTTCCAGGTGACGGGCCTGGCCAGCCCCAACAACACCCAGAACTACAACGTGCTGGGCACCGACCTGGGCATCATGTGGGACAACGGCCGCGGCGAGATGCTCACCGCCTTCGGCGACACCGCGGGCATCGGTTTCCCGAACCTGCTCGCGGGCAGCACCTGGGCGTGGCGCTCCAACATCCTGGTCCGCACCCACGATCGAAACCCCGCCGACGGCATCATGTTCGACGGTGTCGTGCGCGATGTGATCGGCCAGGCCCGCGACCTGATCCCCAGCCCGAAGATCCCGTTCCTGGAGATCAGCCGCATCCCCACCGCCGGCATTTCCGCCAACGGCGTGCAGTACATGTCGCTGATGTCGGTGAAGACCTGGGACGCCCCCGGCGAGTGGACCACCAGCTATTCGGGCCTGGCCGCCTCGGCCGACAACGGCGAGACCTGGGCCGACCTGGGCCACACCCGCCGCCCCGACGAGGGCGGCAACGCCAACTTCCAGATGAACGCCTTCCTCAAAGACGGCGGTTTCGTCTACGAGTACGGCACCCGCGCGGGCCGCAACAACGAGGCGTTCGTCGCCCGCGTCCCCGAGGCGCAGATCGAGAACCTCGCGGCCTACGAGTACTGGGACGGCGGCGAGTGGAAGCTCGGCGACGTGAACGCCGCGGCCCCGATCATGGGCGGCGTGGGCGAATTGTCGGTGATGTACAACGAGCATCTGGGCCAGTTCATCTCCCTGACCACCGACCCGTTCAATTCCATCGTGATGCGCCGCGCCGACTCCCCGGTGGGCCCGTGGAGCGCCCCGGAGGTCCTCATCGACGCGCGCCAACTCCCCACCGCCTACGCCCCCTCGATCTTCCCGTACCAAACCGGCCGCGACCTGTACTTCATGACCACCATCCACACCCAGTACAACGTCGTCCTGATGCGCACCACACTCTGAGCCGGTTCCGCCTCTCCGCGTATTCAAGCCAGACTCAGGCGCGTGTTCAGTTCGGCAGGCGGCAAGACTCGGGTCGGGGCGAGTTGGCCCGTTCCCGGCGAGTTACCCATGTACGTGCTAGATCAGTACGACGTGGCGATACGGAGTCCTACACTCGTGTCATGGATGCGGCGGATTGGGACTCTAGGTATGCGCGCACTGAATTGGTTTGGGGCGCACCGCCGAACAGCACCGTCGTCGAACACGTCTACGGACTGGACCGTCGAATCCCCCTGCTCCCCGACGAGTCCGGCGACACTCCGCCACTCCCGCGAGCTCTAGACCTGGCCTGCGGCGAAGGCCGCCACGCCCTCTGGCTGGCCACGCACGGCTGGCAGGTCACCGCCGTCGACTTCTCGCAGGTAGGCATCGACAAAGGCAGAACAGTCGCCGCCCGCCTATCCCGATCGGTCCGTTCCCGCGTGAACTGGCAAACAGCCGACATCACCGACCTCGAATCCGCCGACATCACCGGCCCCTTCGAACTGATCCTGATGGTCTTCGTCCACCTGCCCGCCGACGAACGCCGCCCCCTCCTGAACCAACTCGCGGACATGCTCGTCCCCGGCGGCATGCTGCTGATCCTGGGCCACGCCACCCGCAACATCACCGACGGTTACGGCGGCCCCCAGGAACCCCCGATCCTGTTCTCCCCCGACGACCTGCGCGCCGACCTGACCCGCGACGACATCACCATCACCGTCGCCCACGAGGTCTTCCGCCCCACCGAGGGCGCCGACGCCATAGATTCCCTGCTCATCGCCCAACGCCCCCTCCCCGAGCCCACCGACTGATCAAGATCACCAGGCTCTCAGGGATTTTTCTACTCGGCCGATGTTTGCGCCACTGCCTAGTGATCAACCGTCCAATGGGCGAACCAGGGCGTAACCGTCGCCGCGATCACGTCGAACCCCGTCCGAAACGCGTGCGCCTGCTTCGGAATCACCCGCACCTCGGCCGCATCAGCCGGATCGGGCACCCCGAACGGGTCACTACCCCCGTTGATCACCACCACCTCGATCCCCCCGGTCGCCAGCAACTCCTCCCGCCGACTCTTCTCCGGCTTCCCCGGCGGATGCAACGGAAACGACAGCGCGATCACCCCGACGGCCCCCACTTCCACCGCCGTCCGGCACGCGACCCGCGCCCCATTGCTGCGACCCCCCTGAACAACGGGCACCCCCGGAAACCGAGCCCGCAACGCCGCCACGATCTCCACCCAAGCCTGATCCTGCTTCACCACATTGCCCGGCGCCCGCCCCCCTGCAACCCGATACGGCTGCATCACCCGAGCTACCGCACCACCGGCTTCCACTGCCGAATCACGCACGGCCAGAATGTCTTTCGCATCCACTCCACCCCCGGCCCCATGGGTGATCACGAGCAGAAATGCCGGATCCGCCACCTCGTCGAGGGCGATCTCGGCCGGTCCCGCGGTCGTGTCGATGCGCACACCTCACGGTAGCCCCGAGGTCGCGGCGAGCAAGCGCAGAGCACTCGCGCGTGTTTTTCACATCACATTGCCCCGTACCCCTTTGCCAGTGGCATTACCCACCGGTAATATGATCCATAAGTTACCCGCGAGTAGCATGCGGAAAACCGGCGACGGGCGGGAACGGCAATCACCGACCGCACCAGAACTCAATGGAGAGTGAGTACTCACATGGGCCACTACAAGGCAAACGTTCGCGACCTCGAGTTCAACCTCTTCGAGGTTCTCGGCATCGACAAGGTGCTCGACGCAGGCACCTTCGGTGACCTGGACACCGACACCGTCAAGGAAATGCTCTCCGAGATCCGTCGCCTGGCCGAGGGTCCGATCGCCGAGTCGTTCGCCGACGCCGACCGCAACCCGCCGGTGTTCGACCCGGAGACCCACACCATCTCCATCCCGGCTTCGTTCAAGAAGTCCTACAAGGCCTTCGAAGACGGCGAGTGGGCCAAGGTCGGCATCAACGAGGAGCTCGGTGGCCTCGGCGCCCCGGCCGCGATCGCGTGGGCCCTGTCGGAGATGGTGCTCGGCGCCAACCCGCCCGTCCAGATGTACGCCGCAGGCGCCCCCTTCAGCCAGGTGCTCTACGACAACGGCACCGATGAGCAGAAGAAGTGGGCTCAGACGATGTCCGAGCGCAACTGGGGCTGCACCATGGTGCTGACCGAGCCCGATGCCGGTTCCGACGTCGGCGCGGGCCGCTCCAAGGCGATCAAGCAGGAAGACGGCTCCTGGCACATCGAGGGCGTGAAGCGCTTCATCACCTCGGCCGATTCCGACGACATGTTCGAGAACATCGTGCACCTGGTGCTGGCTCGCCCCGAGGGCGCAGGCCCCGGCACCAAGGGCCTGTCGCTGTTCTACGTCCCGAAGACCCACTTCGACTTCGAGACCCAGACCTTCGGTGACCGCAACGGCGTGTTCGTCACCAACGTCGAGCACAAGATGGGCATCAAGGCCTCGGCCACCTGTGAGGTCACCTTCGGCGGCCACGGCGTTCCCGCCAAGGGCTGGCTCGTCGGCGAGGTCCACAACGGCATCGCGCAGATGTTCGACGTGATCGAGAACGCGCGCATGATGGTCGGCACCAAGGCCATCGCGACCCTGTCGACCGGTTACCTGAACGCGCTGGAGTACGCCAAGACTCGCGTGCAGGGTGCCGACCTGACCCAGATGACCGACAAGGCCGCGCCCCGCGTGACCATCACCCACCACCCCGACGTGCGTCGTTCGCTGGCCATGCAGAAGGCGTACGCCGAGGGCCTGCGCGCGGTCTACCTGTACACCGCCGCGCACCAGAACCCGGAAATCGCCGAGGTCGTCTCGGGTGCGGACAAGGACGTCGCGTTCCGCGTGAACGACCTGCTGCTGCCGATCGTCAAGGGTGTCGGCTCCGAGCGCGCCTACCAGTACCTGACCGATTCGCTGCAGACCTTCGGTGGCTCCGGCTTCCTGCAGGACTACCCGATCGAGCAGTACATCCGCGACGCGAAGATCGACTCGCTGTACGAGGGCACCACCGCCATCCAGGCGCAGGACTTCTTCTTCCGCAAGATCGCGCGTGACCGCGGTGTGGCCCTGGCCCACGTGGCGGGCCAGATCCAGAAGTTCCTGGAGTCCGACTCGGCCAACGAGCGTCTGAAGGGTGAGCGCAAGCTGCTCGCCACCGCACTCGAGGACGTGCAGACCATGGCCGCCACCCTGACCGGCCACCTGATGGGCGCGCAGGAGCAGCCGACCGAGCTGTACAAGGTCGGTCTGGGTTCGGTGCGTTTCCTGATGGCCGTGGGCGACCTGTTCATCGGCTGGATGCTGCTGAACCAGGCCGAGATCGCGCTTGCCGCCCTGGACAACGGTGCCGCCGGTGCCGACAAGTCCTTCTACACCGGCAAGGTCGCCTCGGCGCAGTTCTTCGCCCGCAACGTCCTGCCCGAGCTGACCGCCACCCGCGCGATCCTGGCCAACCTGGACAACGACATCATGGACCTGGACGAGGCTGCCTTCTAAGTCTCACCTGATCCACGCAAAAAACGGGCCGGAGCATTACGCTCCGGCCCGTTTTGTTGTTCCTACGCAGAGCCGCTGGACAGAGCCGCGAGCGTGGTGAGGAAGTACATCAGGCCATCCATGAAAATCTCCTTCGAAGTGAGTCGGCCATTCCTACCACGGGAAAAATAAGCCTGCCCACTCGAAGATGAACGCCGAGCAAACTTGCCCGCGCCGCCCGGTTCCCAGCCGCGTGCGCACCTGTCGGCGTACCCTGGCTGTACCGTCGGTTGGGGTGAGGCTCGGGGGTTCGGCATGGGTGAAAGTACCGCTCTCAGTGTGTATTTGCGCGAGCGACGACTGGCCGCCGGCCTCGCGCGCACCGAGCTGGCGGTGCGCACCCAGCTCGCGCCGCTGCTGATCAGCCAGATCGAATCCGGTGCCCTCGTCCCCAATCCCGCTATGCTGCAACGACTTTTCGACAGTCTCGACGTGCCGCTGTGGTATCGAAAGCACATTCTCGTGCTCGGTCTGCCCGCGGTAGAGGCGGGCACCGCGCCCTCGACCCCCTCGGCCGAAGACCTCGCCGACCTGGCCAGCCTGACCCATCCCGCGTCGCTGATCCGCTTCCCCACCATGGACATGCTCGCCGCGAACGCCGACTACCAGCGCCTTTTCCCGGGTCTGGGCGCGGGCGTGAACATGCTCGAGTGGATGTTCCTCAACCCCGCGGCGAAGAAGGTCTACCTCGACTGGACCACCGAGGCCCAACTGCTGGTGCACGCCTTCCGGATGCTCGCCCCGCTGGCCCCCACTCAACGCGTGACATCGATCACCGACTCGTGCGGCGGGTCCCCCGACTGGGATCGGATCTGGACCAGCGAAGTCCGCGCGCAAGACATTGCCCGCCGCCACCTGCGCGTCCGCGACCGCGGCACCGGCTTGGAGCGCCGCATGATGCTGCGCATCTACGACCCCGCGTTCCCCAGCCGCCCGTGGTGGCTGTACCGCCTGATCCCGGCGCGCTGAGAGACTTTCACGGAACCGCCCCGATCCGGAACCGTTGCCGATACTCATGGGGTGTGGTGTCCAACTTCCGGCGAAAAGCGCGCGCCAGCGTATCAATGGTGTTGAAACCGCAAGCGGCGGCGATCTTTTGGAGCGTGTCGTCGCTGGTCTCCAACCGTTGCCGCGCCACCTCCACCCGCGCCGACTCGATATAGGCCGCGGGCGTGCACCCCAGTTCCGTGCGAAAGATCCGCGTGAGTTGCCGTTCGCTGACATGTATCTGCGCCGCCAACTCACCCACCGTCAGCGACCCGGCGATATTGCGCGTGATGTACTGCCGCAAATCCTCGATCCGCCGCGTGGTCGACACCGGCTCGAGCGACACACTGAACTGACTCTGCCCACTGGGCCTTTTCAAATACATCACCAACTGGCGAGCAACCCGCAACGCCACTTCATCCCCGAAATCATCGGCCACCAACGCCAACGTCAAATCCAGGCAAGCCGTGAGTCCCGCACCCGTCCATACGTTTTCGTCGCGAATGTAGATCGGATCGGCATCGACGATCACCTCGGGATGCTCCCTGGCCAACTGCTGCGCCGTCGACCAATGCGTGGTCGCGCGCTTGCCCTCGAGCAACCCCGCCGCGGCGAGAATATGCGCCCCCACGCACACCGAAGCCACCCGCCGAGCCCTCCGCGCCAGCGTCGCCACCGCCGCGACCACCCCCGGATCGACCACCGCACTCACCCGCCGCGCACCGTCGATCTCGACCGCGCCCGGCACCACCAGCGTGTCCACCCGTCCCACTCCCGCGAACGTGACATCGGGCAGAATCCGCACCCCCGCCGAGGTGGTCACCGGCGCCATCGACGCCGCCGCCAACACCACCCGATACCCCGTAGGCCCCTCGACCTCCCGCTGCAACAGTGCGAAAACTTCCGGCGGCCCCGTGACATCCAGCAGATCCACCCGATCGAACAACACGATCACAATCAGCCGCTCAGCCACCACAACCTCCATGTCCGAATCTGCAGGTTACACGTCATTGCCGACACCACCGCCCGCGAATACCGTGAATTTCATGACCTCCACAACGCTGCGCGAACTCAACGGCTTCGACGAAACCCCCGCCACCCTGTCCAACTCCACCCTGGTCCTGATCGACTACCAGAACACCTACACCCAGGGCGTCATGGAACTCACCGACTGGGCACCCGCCCTCGAATCCGCAGCCCAACTCCTCACCGCCGCAAGACTTTCCGGCACCCCCGTCATCCACGTCATCAACGACGGCGGCAGAAACACCCCCTACGACATCACCGCCGAAATCGGCCAGATCCACCCCGAAGTAGCCCCTCTCGCAAACGAACCCACCGTGGTCAAAACCGCCCCCAACGCCTTCATCAACACCAACCTCGCCGAACTCGTCGACGCCGCAGGCAAACCCAACCTCATCCTCGTCGGCTTCATGACCCACATGTGCGTCACCTTCACCGCCGAAGGCGCATTCCTCCGAGGCAACACCCCCACCATCATCGCCAATGCCTGCGCCACCCGCCCCCTGGGCAAAGTCCCCGCCGCCCAACTCCACGAAAGCGCCCTGGCCACCATCACCGACCTCTACGGCATCGTCGTCAACACCCCCGCCGACCTGATCGGCTACTCGGTGAATTCGTAGAAATACCAGTCGTCGCCCAGCGGCAGATAATAGGTGTGCCCACGCACACCTTCTCGAAGTTCCTCATTCGGCAGATAGACGAACCCGTTGCGGACCACCGGATAATCGCGGGACAAGCGGAAATGACACCCGCCGTCGGGCAATCGTTCGACGTCATAGAACTCGTAGACACCGACCTTCTCCCTGTTGTACGAAGAACCCGACGGCGGACTGTCCCCCGCCCCGCACGCCACCCCCGCCCGGTGCATATCCCCCCGCGACACAGCCCACCCGATGCGCCCCGAGATCTCGAACCAGGTCATCGACACCGTAACCGCGACGAACAACGGCACCACCAGCCCCCACCGCCACCACCACCTCGGATACCGCCGGTACCCGACGACGGCCAGCACCACCCACCCCAACACAGGTATCGAGAGATTGATACCTGTGAAAAACCGAGTGTTGAGATCCTCGAACGCCGACACATCCGCCCAAACGATCCACAGACAACACGCGACCGCCAACCCCGTCACCACAACCATCAGTACCGCCCACACCAACGGCCCACCCCGCCCCGAAATACGCCCCGAGCTCAACACCCCTTGATCCGCTTCGCCGCCCCCACATTCTGCAGCAAAATCACCGACCTACTCCTAAACCTCGCAAGAACCCGACTCGAACGCGAACGGGCAACAGGAGATCGTAACCCCCACCCCCACCAACGCAACTCGAAACCTGTTGGTGCGCAACAGCTATGAGCCGCCCGGCTCGGATCCGCCCAGGCACACCCCATCAGCACGGACAGAAGCTACTGTCGATGCGAGCACGACCAGGTCCGACGGCAAGCGAGAATCAATGATCGACTCAGGTCCCGGCTACGCAGGATCTCCAGAGAACTACGTCTGGAAAATCCACACCCCAGATCCCCTCGTTCGATCCCACCGAACCGCCCTGACAATCACAGTTGGCATCCTGGCTTTATCCGTCGCCATCGGCTGCATCGCCGATATCCGATTCTTGTCGAGCATCGCGGCCATAATATTGGTGCCCTCAGCAATCTGGCTGATAGACATCCTCGCCGAAGAAACCACACACCGTCCCCGCGTTTCCGTCTGCTCGGAGACAGCCGAACCAACCCTGAGATATAGGCCCACCAACTTTGCCAGCGCCCTGTTCGGCATTCCGCTGGTCGCACCAATTACGGCCGTCTACGGCTGGACACACAACATCCCGGAACCGTTAGTCGCCGGGATCGTACTCAGCACCCTCTGGATCGCATTGATAATCGCGCTAGCAATAATGAGCAAGGCCGAATTGCGCTGGGACAGCGATACCCTACGCATAACCACGCGCCTATACGAACGCCATTGCAGGTGGGATGATATTCGCTCGATTTCCGTCACAGAGAAGTCCCACGGCAATGTTGCAGTCCGAATAGTGTCCGAGCAAGCAGCGGTACAAACAACATGGCGATATATACGACGCCGCTCCCCCCGAACACATGAATCAACGTGGGACATTTTGCCCGTCAACTGGGGCACGCGAGCAAACTCTCTAGCGTCAACCATCGACTATGTGTGGCAAAATCCAGACTTCAGAACAAATCCCGATCCCACACCATTGACCGCCATGCTGAGAACCCCAGACTGGCACGTGTAGCAACCTTGCGCATCCACAGCGCCGTGTCCACCATCACCGACCTCTACGGCATCGTCGTCAACACCCGACGACCTGAACGCCTAGCTCTCGGCGGACTCCAGCTCGAGGAGGATCTCGCGAACGCCGGCAGCCTCCTTGGGCAACCGGGTCGCGAGAAGGTTCCAGAGGATGGTGTGGTCGACGGCGTCGTAGTTGTGGGCGACCAGATTGCGGGTCGCCTTGACTCCGCGCCAGGAGACCTCGGGGTGCGCGGCGATGAATTCCGCAGGCAGACGGGCTACTGACTCGCCGAGTCGGTGCAGGACGGCCTCGGCAGCCAGACGGGTGATCTCGTCGGAGTCGTACGCAGCTTTACCGCCACTGACGATGCGCGCAGCCATCTCGCTGAAGGCGAGGAAGTCGCGCAGACTCTTGACGGTTCGATCACCAGTGTTACGGCCGCTCACAGTGGCTTGGCCTCGTCCCGAATGGGGTGGGGCCCGGGCGGCAACCCGCCTTCGGAAACCAAGTCCACATGCAGGCCGGTGAGCTCCTCCAAATCGAGCATCAGCTCGGCCATATCGAGCAGGTCGGCGTCGTCGTCGAATCGCACCAGCAGATCGATGTCACTGCCCGAGACATCATCACCCCGCGACGCCGACCCGAACACCTGAACCCGATTTGCCTTGTGCCGCAACGCGAGCGCGAGAATCTGCTCACGGTGAGCAGCAACCACCCCCGATGGCCGGGGCTGGGCGACCGCACGCAGTCGAGCCATCATCGCCGTCGAGGGCCGACGGCTGCCACTCTCGTAAGCGGCAATATTCGGCTGCGCGACCCCGGAGCGCTGTGCCAGCTCAGCCTGGGTGAGCCCAGCGGCCAAACGCAGTTCGCGGACAGTTTCCATGTCTCGATGATATCGGAAGATATCAACCGTAAAAGCAGAAAAGGCCCAACCCCCGCAAAGGGGTTGGGCTTCTTCTCGATCAATGTTCAGTTCGACGGCCGGTGCCGATAGTCCGTCCGCTCACCGCGGCACGTCACGACCCCGTCTCACCCGATCCGGACGAAAGTGGCCGCCCCACCGGTGATCGTCGCGTACCACAATGACGTGGTGACGTTGTGCGTGATTTCGACGGTCACTACATCACCGGCCGCGATCGCCACCGTCGCGTTCACCACCATCGTGCCGCTCGTTCCCGTCACGGCGGTGCCTGTAGCGACCACCACTGTGTTCACCAGCAACCTGGCTTGGAAGGTTCCCGGCATGCCAGCGCCTGAGTAGGCGATGTTGGCCGACAATGCCGCAGTGGCGGAGCCACCCTGTGTCCGCAGTCCGTCGCCGGAAACCACGGAGCCCGGGTAGCCCACGTTGTCAGCGGTCCAGCCGGGAACGACATTCCACGTGCCGGAGGCGCCGGTCACCACGTTGCCGTTCTTCGTCATCGCGGACGGGCTGAAAACCTCCCCGCCACCAGCAAAGATGTGCGGCATCAATTGCTCCGTTCATCGGAGTCGGGTGCGGGCGTGTTCGGAACGGCGTCCGGCTCGACGGGCAACTCGGGGACTGGTTCCGACCCTGGATCTGGCTGCTTTTCGGCGAGTGCGCCGGGGTAGCCGGATGCCGGGCTCTTCCAGTAGGGCTCCCCGTCGGGGCTTTCCGGTTCGGGATGACTTTCGAGGGGCTGCCACATCATCACGGGTCCCCCGATGAACATCGTCGGCATTACGCGGTCACCCCCGCCAGACTCGCCTGCAGCCCACGTCCGGCCGCACTGTCGACCGTGGTGATCTGCACCGTGACCCGGTCACCGGCGGCGAAGGTCCATGCCCCGGTCACACTGGTGTCCATGGCATGGTTGGCCGCACCGATCGTGGCAGTTGTCCCCGCGACAGCGACGCCGTTCTTGCGCAGTTCCACGACGAGATTGCCTGTTCCCGCTGTTTCGCCACGGTAGGTCACCTTCGACACAGTCAGCGCACGCTCGATCCGAATGCCTTCTGGCACAGTGTTTCCCGCGCCTGCAGCCCGGATCCCCGCGTGTGACTTGATAGCGATGTCATACGCCTGTCCCGCCGCGGTGGGGGTTCGCGCATTCGACAGCCGCGGGTCCGAGTCGGCCAGTGCTTGGATCGCAGTGCGCACTGCCGCGCCGTCCGCGGCGGTGAGCAGCGCACCCCCCAGCGGACTTGTCCCGGTCAGCTGGCCGATCGGGTGGGTGTGCGGCGTCGGCGTTCGAGGGTTGGTCAGGCGCGGGTCGTCGCCGGCGACCGCGGTGGTTGCGGTATCCCCGATGACCGGCGGGAAGGTGACGGGCTTGCCCGAGATGCCGCTCCACAGCGTGGTACCCGCCGGACCGCGCACAACGATGCCCTGACCGTTCGCCGTCCAACCGCTGCCGCTCCGGTAGATGTACAGCAGCCCATCGGATTTGACGATGTACTGGCTACCGTTCGGTGGCGCGGCAGGCAGCTGCGGATAGGTTTCGACCTGCCCGTCGATCTGAATGCCGTGCCCGGCCGGACCGACGACCACAGCGTTGCCCGGCGAAGCGGGCACGGGAGCCGCGAGGGTCAGGTCGACCAGGCCGGTAGAGCCAGTGTCGGGGCTTTCCGGATTCGGGCCGGAAACATACCGAGGAACCTGGAAACTGAACGGTTCCAACGGAATTCGTTCGCCGTCGTACGACAGATCGAACGAAACCCGCCACGTCCATTCCGACGGATTGGTCGCGGGTCCGGGTGCGACCAGGCGCACACCGCGCTTCCCCCGCCAGCTCAGATAGCCGAACTCGTCGAGCTGGCATTCATAGTGGTGCGGAAGCTGGACGTAGGTCGCCGGCGCGGGTTGCGCGTTGCGAACGAGGATTTTCGGCGCGTCGGCGATGAAGGTGATGGTGCCGCTCAGCGGCGGGAATTCGGGCAAGTCGCCGAGGTCGGGGCCGTCGATCACGTTGGCGAGAAACCGCCCGACGACCTTGCCGTACTCGAGCGGAGGCAGATCAGCCATGGCTCAATACCTTTCGAGATGGGGTGCGAGGGTGCGCTGCGTCAGAGGGGCAGCGCACGAACCTGGAGGTGGGAGAAGGCGCCGTAGACCGAGTACGTGCCGCTGCCTGCCGCGCGGGTGGCGACAACGTAGAGGGTGACGGTTTGATTGGCAGGCACGATTCCGATCGCAGCGCCTGGCTCGACCGGGAATTCGAATCCTGGCGAGATCAGTACGTGCCCTGATCGGGATTCCCAGTGGCCCCAGCCCCGGGCGACCACTTCGCCGTCGGGCGCGCCGATGCGCACCGTCGCGTCGCACCGGGTCGGCGCGTTGGAGGTGATTCCGACCGCACCTTCGATCCAGGGCCGCCATGGTGCAGGCTGTGCCGGAATCGTGATGGCTGCCAATACCTTCGGGTCTTCTTTGAGATTTTGCGCGTTGAGGAATTGGCTTTCGCCGATCGTCCACGGTCCGCGCGGGCGCGGCGAGGGGATCGGCAGGAAGTTCTCGGTGGCACTGTCGAATCCGAGCACGTACCCCTGGCCGAGTGGATTCTCCTCGGTGACGAGCACATCGGCCGCGTCGGCGATCCGTCCCGCGGTGCCGCGCCCACCCGTCACGCCCTGCTCACCTCGCGGAAAGGTGATCTCCAACTGCTGATTCGGCGCTGTCCCGAGGATTCGCGCCGAGGCGGCCGATCCGGCAGCGCCTGCCAGTGCCACACCGGTGAGTACGTTCACCGGGCCCCGGCGTCCCGGCTGCCGGAACGCATCGTCGAAGGCGATGAATTCGGTGCCGGTCCAGTAGTAGATCGCGTTCGCCGACACCACGCGCCAAGCCTTGCGCGCATCGGAAGTGGTCAGTCCCAGCGCTGACAAGGCGGCGGCATCGGCGATGTCGCCCTGCCATGCCCACGGCCACGCCGCGGCGCCTTCGACCCCTTGGACCCCGGCCGGTCCTTCGCGCAGTTCGATCAGGACTTCCCGGTCGACGATCTCGACCGGGTTCACGGTGTAGGGCAGACCGACCGAGTCGGCCACTCCACGCATGGTGATCGTGACACCCTGGTCGAAGACGGTTTCGTCGTCGTTCACAACACCCCCACGGGTCGGGCCGTGCACACGATTTCCGCGCCGGCCATCTGATACTCGAAATTCGACGGACCGGCCCGATTCAGGGACACGACGAGTGTCGTCGCCTGGCCTGCTGGGATGACACCCACTTGGCTCGCCGGTGTGATGTTGCGCGCGCCGAAGAACGGCTGGAACCGCGCTCGCGTCTGCAGGCCGGTGGTGTACCCGGTGCCCAGCGCGACGGTCTGCCCCGTCGGCGAGCCGATATGAACGACGGCGTCGACGCGGGTGCCGAAATCGCTGGCAGTTCCGTGCGGGCGCACGACCACGCCACCGGTGATCATCGGAAGCCACGCCGTGTCCTGCGCGGGCACCTTCAGCGTTGCGATCACCATCGTCGTGGCCGTGACCGAGAACTGTGACGGCGCGAACCCCGGACCGCCGTCCCACGCTCGATCCTCGCGAATGGTCCACGGTCCCCGCAGGCCTGGATAGGGTCGTCCCGACCATTTGTTGGTTGTCGCGTTCCAGACGGGCACTGCCCTGTCGGGGTGCGAACCGTCGGCGTAATCCGCGGCCTGACGAATGGGACCTGGGCGGCCGACCGGCCCCTCGAGTCCTTTGACGCCTCGGGGCACGACGATGTCCAATACAAGGTTCGGCGCCGTGCCGCTGACTGTCACCTGGAGGTCGGAATTCGCCGGACCGGTGGTGACGCTGCCGATCGTGAACGAGCACGACGCACCGTCGGGCCCCAGCGCGCCGAAGGCATCGGCGAAGGTGTCCATGCCGGTGCCGTTCCAGTACGCCAGCGCGCCGGACGACACCACACGCCAGGCCTTACCGGCGTGAGCGATGCCCAATTTCGCGGTCAGTGCACTCAGGGCGGCATGGTCGGCGATATCGCCTTCCCAGCGAAACGGTCGTGCGGGCTCACCCTCGGGACCCTGCAGCCCGGTCGCGCCGGTCGTCAGTTCCAGGCTGCCGTCGCGTGGTGTGCCGTGCAGAGCCTGCACGAGTCCGGGCGTGCCGAGTCCCTCGTCCAGTCCGCGAATCAGTGTCGCGTCGAAATAGTTTCCTACCGAGTTCATTTCATCTCATTCCGTGGGCTCGGCGAAGGCGACGAGCGAAGCCCCTACCGGGGAGAACCCGATCTGGTCGGAGTCGGGGCCGGTCCCGATCCGCTCGACCGACACCACGAGGTGTCCCGGCTGACCAGCCGGAACCGTCGCGAAGTCGGAGCTCGGCGAGAGAGCCTTGGCGGTGGCGCCGTCGCGCAGGCACGGGAACAGCGCCACGTACATCCAGGCGCCCGGCGCGCTGATCCCGAAGGCGGTGCCGGTCGCGACGATCGGACCCTGCGCGCTTCCGAGCCGAACCGTCAGCTCGGCGGACTGACTGACCGTTTTCGAGTACGCGGCCATATGGCCGTACACGACCGGTCGCCACCGGAACGGCTGCGCGGGGATGGTGAAGGTGCCACCGTCGACCCGGCTGACCGCGGCGACGTGTTCGCCGAGGAAGTCCTCGTGGTACCACCCCCACGGCCCCGAGCCCAGCGGCGCAGGCGTCGAACGGAATCGACGGCTGGCACGGTCGTAGGCGAAAACACCGCCGTGGCTCGGCCCGTTGGTGGTCTCGTAGTCGGCGGCTTCGGTGATGGTCCCGGAGTCACCGGGCGGACCTGCCTGGCCACGCAGACCCGCGGGCACCGTGGCCCGAAGCTGCTGGTCAGCGGCACGTCCGATAATCTCCAGCGCCGGTTCGATCAACGCAGGTTCATTGACGGTGGCGGTGACCGTGATGCTGTTGGCCTCGGCCGCCGGACCTACCGGTCCCACGGCGTCGACCGAGTGCACCCACCCCGCTTCGGTCCACACGTCCATGCCGTTGTCGTCGAGCCGGTGCCACCACTTGCCCCGATCCTCCGGACCGAGACCTGTCGGTCGCGCGGCGCTGCCGGCCAGCACGCCCATCTTGCGAAACGACGTCCGCGGACGTCCACGCGCACCCGCGATTCCGGCCGGGCCACCGGGCAGCGGCAACTCCGCCACCTCTGGTGCCAGCTCGACCCGCGCGGTCAGCAACGGCAATCCGTCGATATCGGTCTGACGATCCGCGCGCAGCCGCGCGGCGAAACTGATGTCTGCCATAAATCTCTCCTTTCGATTGGCGGGCCGCTCAGAAAATGAGCAGGTCCAAGTCGGCACCCACGTCGGTGGACAGGTCCTTGATCGCCGAGGCCACCCGGCCCAACCGCTGCCACGCCTTGACGACCGAGTCCTCTTCGTCGGACCCGTCGCCCACGGTGATCTGCCACGTCGCCGGGGTTTCGCGGTCGTCGGTGAAGGTCAGCTCGGTGACGAAGTCGGTGAACACCTTCTGGTCCATGGCGAAACCGATCTGGTCGCCCAGGCCGAAGTCGCGGCCGATCAGATAGGGCGCGTTGTCCTGAATGGTCACCTTGTGGCTGGTGTAACCACGGGAAAGGTGCAGGCCCTGCCGAGCGGCGACGAACCCGTCGAGCGTGAATGCCTTGTCGCTGCCGGTGATGAATGCCTCGCGGAACGCATAGGGGCCGGCCTTGTCGACGCGCCCCATGTCCCGATAGACCATCCAGGCGAGGAACACGTCATCGAGCTGGCCGCGGTACAGCCAATCCATGCCGATCAGCGACAGCAACCCCTTGATCGCCAGCTCGATGCCGGCGTTCACCCAGCCCGGCGAACGACCGCCGACGATGATGTCGGTCGCGGTCGGTTTGTGCAGCGCGATCTCCGAGGCACCGATACCGGAGTACTCGCCCTCGAAGTACCACACCCACGGCAGGTTGCGCATGGTGCCGAACTTGCCCGGCGTCCCGTAGACCGCCTCGTATTCCGAGGTCGAATCGAAGTTCGGGTACCTGACCGGCGTGGTGCCGTCGTCAGCGAATTCCTCGAACCACGACAGAATCCCGTCCAGCAGCGACCCGGTCGGCCCAGTGACGCCCGACTTGTCCACCGTCTCCAACACCACGGTCGGCCTGTCGAGGTAGAACCATTCGGGTGCCGGTTGCTCGTCCTCCCCTGGCAGGAAGAACCGCGCGGTCAACATCACGCCCGAGTCCTCGAGCATGGGTTGAAACAGCTTGTCCGCCATATCGAATCGCGCCGAAGCCGCACTCCACCGACTGGTGTCGGTGCGCGGATCGACCGGCACGACCGCGATCGGGAACGTCGTATTCCCCTGCAGCCGCATCAGATTCATCGTCAGGTACGTGGTGACGAGAGTCCGAACCGGACCGAACAGGATATGGTGGCGCGGGAACTGTGCCAGCACCGGCGCGAACGGACTCGCCCAGCAGCAGATCGTCGACACATGGTTCCAGGCGTGAATCGCCTCGATATCCACCGTCTCGACACCGTTGTCGTCCCGGATGATCGAGGCCTTCGTGATGTACCCGTCCCACCGAAAACCCTTGGTGTTCACAGTAATCGGCAGTGTCGTGTCCGCATGATTGCCGAACAGGTGGTCGAAGTGCACCATGTCGCGCGGACAGATCATCTTCAACCCGCCGGCCGAGTTCCGCGGAAAACTCACCTGCAACGACAGGTAACTCCGCTCCTCCCCCACCTCCTGCATGTCCTTGTCCCAGTACCGAACCAGAACCTCTTGATCTCGAGCATCTTCCTGCTCGACCCGAAACATCTCATCCATCCGCCGCGATTCCGCATGCGGGTCCCAAACACCCATCCTCCACCACCTTTCACTTGTTTTTGGGTACAAAAAAACCCCAACTCGTTCGAGTTGAGGTTTCGAGTGGGTCTCGACCGAACCCCTGACGGGCCGCTCAGACAGGAGGGGAAGCGGCATCGCCCGAGGAGAACTCGCCCGACTCGCCTACCCAAGGCTCGGTATGCTTCTGCGGCCTGATCAGCACACCCCCCGTTATCAGCCGATCACTCGGGATTCTTTCGGTACCGGCCAAAGGTATCTCGGTCATCCGACCACCTAACAGCATCCACAGCCCGAAACAATCATCCTCCTCGTCGCGGATCAGGACCTGGACCGAGAATGGATCCGGCCAGTCGAGGCCCTCGAGATGGCCGAGCAGTCCCCACCAGTTGAACCGCCTGAATTGTGCAACCCACATGTAGCAGTCGGCCACGCCTTGTAACGTACCTTCAAAAACGGAGTCATTCACCGGTGTAAAGCACTGGTGCCATTCCCGATCAGGGTCCGGAACAGTCAATGGCTCCATCACGGACCATCCATCACGAGCAAGTACAATAACCTCAGCGAACCGACTCAATTTCTCGTCCTTCCATCTGCTACATGGGGAAGCCTAGCCCAAATCTCCGCCAAATTCCCAGGAAGAAGGCCGTAAGCCCGAAACGCTTGCTCGCTCTATGGCTGTAACCACTTCTTCTTTGGTCAAATTGCCGTGGATCCATCCGCCAATTATCGAAAGGTCGATGATTGGCGGCTCGTATTCCGTTCGCAAGGCAACAAGCAAATTAGCGCCGCCTTCAGGGAAATGTTCCAACATTACTTCTGCCGCATCGACCAGGGAAATCCCTTTGGATCGACACGCCGCCGCGACCCGGATCATACTAGCGAGAACTTCACCCATCAAAAATCGCCATTCTGGATCATCATCGACTGAACAGAACATTCACAGACTTGTAGGCTCCATCGAGGCTCAGCCATGAGTCGACAAACCCAACTTCTATTAGAAAATCCAAGCGATCTCCGGCTTCCGCCCGTGCTGCTGCTCATACCTAACCAGCGCCTCCCGAAGATCGGCCTCGATGCCAACGTTGATCAACGCCTCCCAATATTGACGAACCACATCTAAAGCTTCATCATGTGAAACAAGACCAGACTCTAGATCCTCAATATAGTTATTCTCGACTGAAACGCCATTCACATCAACAGAAAAGAACCATGCATTTCCAGTAAGGTCGAAGTCTACATCTGAGAGCCGCGACGACCTTGCGATTGCGTCGGTAACTTGGATCAAGCTATCGAGCCCGCCCTGAATGTCCTGATATAGCCACGCGGCGATCGCGGTTAGACCGCGCCCGATCGGGCCAACGTCTCGGACCCAATCCCCATCAACAACGAACAGCCCGTCGTCAGACATCTATTTCCTCGACTCTCAGCACGATGAGCGCTAGTTTCTATAACCTCCGCGAATCGACTCACGGGCCTAACCTTTCAGATCGGACTAGCTCCATGGGTCCGTCAAGTTCGGAGGCAAATCACTTACGTCGCCCACGTCTATCTCAGGGCCCGACCAGACCTGCCATTTCAGGCTAGAAGACCTGCTGAAATTACCGTCATAGAAATCGACCAATGCCTGCTTCAGTTGATTGATATCAATCTGAGAATTGCGGGGAAAAACGCGCTCATTTCCGAAATCTAGATACCTCACCAACTCTTCGGAACTGCCTTCATCAGCACCTTGGGTATAATACTCCCCACCTTCTCCCTGAAACAGGATGCTTCCACAGTTGCGAGCGGCGTCAACCCCAATTCCGAGATAGGATGTATGAGCTCCTGCTGGGTTGGTCACAAAGACCGACATATAACTACAGTATTCATTATCAGCATCGACAAGCTCACTGACAGCAGCCACCAAGTCATCAGCCGAGCCAACAACAACGGGATTATCGCGGTGTTCAGGCAATGAGTATGCAGTAATCAAGCTCAAGATGCGCCCTCCATTTCTATGTCCATTCGATGCCACGATACACCGCCGACCCGTTTGGCCACACAACTCGCAATGTACTGCCGGGCGATAGCAGATAAGGAAGTGACATCGCACAACCAGGACAGGGGCCGACCGGATGGTTGATAACCAGTGTACCGTCCGTAATGTTGCCGGACTTCATAATCGCGGCGACCTTCATCTCTACATCGGCCCTCCAAGCCAAATTCGCATTTCCGAGCCTTTGACCGATCAGCGAAGCTCGAATAACCCTATTGACAGCGTCTGATGGGGCCTGTGCCCGAAAGCGTCCCCTCGAAAACAGAATCATCGGCCGCAGTAAAACACTGATGCCACTCCCGATCAGGATCTGGTTGCGTCAATGGCTCCATAGCCGACCACCCATCACGGGCAATGACGATAACCTCCGCAAATCGACTCAAAGCTCTACTTCCTATACATCCAGGGGTATATACCTCTATCGATTTCCGATTGCCTATCGGTCGTAGCGCACCACAGAGCGCCAGTCGCCAAAAGTCGGCAAAGTTTCGTAGTTGGATTCGACATTGATGTTGTCAAACTCGACGACCTCGCTATAGGCCCCTTCCTTCGATGACGTTACTTCAGTCAACCGCCCATCTTGCGTGAAGTAGATGGACGTAGAGGACTCCGATTCGGGAGGTTCCGCATACTTATCATCCGAATAGGAATAGACTACAACCTCAGACAGAAAAAGCTTAGTAACCGAAACCCTATCGAAGGCATACTTGGTAGACTGACGCCCAACACTATCGAAGAACCAAACTCCGAGATAACCTTGCTCCCAATTCACTTCGAGAACGCGCCTCGATTCGACCAAATCTTCGGCTCCCAATTCGACACAATATAGTTGGCCTCGACCATCTCTTGCTTGCGCCTCCACCTCTGACAATTCGTCGATGGGCATATTCGATTGAAAATCCCACATCCAACCGTATCTAGGATCTACATACGTCATATCACTCCTCCTGTGATCATTACAGGACATTACCATTCTCGTCCCTAATCGCAATCCTCAGCCTCAACGCCTCAGCCTTGACTATCGGAGAGACCGGCGCCGACTGAACTGGAACCTCAAGGATCATTTTCCCCGATAGCCCCTTGCCAATCACATAGGAAGGGAGTTGGCTAGCGTTCGATGGGGTGTTGGCAATCCTGGTTCCCGGGCCATACTTTGTGGTCAATTCACGAAGATACTTGATGGCAGTATCCGGTTGAATTTCTGACAGTTGGGTGAACTTCCGCGACACTATTTCCCGGCCATGTATATAGGAATCCAATCTCAAATATTGCCCCTTTGGAGTCCGAACACCTACATGAACCTCGTTTGCGCCGCCCTGGGACGTATAGTGCGGTTCACGGCGGCGATTGAATTCGTTTCCCTCCTCCATGTTCCTTCGAACCCATGGCGGAGGAGACTGCCTGTTCCCACCGCCGACAGGGGGAGTCGTGGGCCCTGTTGAGCTGTTCGGGCCTTGAGGCGGAACCGAGTTGGCACTTCCGGACTGCCTTCCGACGTCAGGCCCACGGGCACTGCCACGCGGATCACGGTGGGTTGCCTGCGGTCCGGTCGGCCTCGCCATTGCTCGATCGCCGGCCGCAGCAGAACCACGCCCTGGGGCACCCGCCATGGCCGTCACTGGCATTCTTGCTTCGAGCATGACGAACTGCTCGATGTCGGCGACGAGGTCTTTCGCCGCCTGGGCGATCATGCCCTCATTGGCGAGGATCTGATTCAGCGGCAACTCGGCACCATTGACCGCCGCAGGCGTTGGCGTGAACTCATCAGCAAGATGAACTGGCCGGCTCGCCGCAGCCGCGGGGATGCCGTGAACTGTCGTATGCAGTCCGGGCACACTCACGGGTCCGGGAACTGCCGCGTGATTCGGCAGTGGTGGGGGAGCATTATCGATAGCGTTGGCACCTGGAGTCGGTGTAGACCCGCGGTCGAGCATAAATTTCTGTCGGTAGTCCAGCGCAGAGTTCGTAACACGGACATCTTGGAGCGCTTGACCAGCTCTGACGGCGTCGACCACATCGTCTGTCGTGCTCAGCACGCCCCAGAATTCGGGCGCAAGTCGACGAACCGTCGCTTTGGCTGCGAGGCCCGTCAAAGCACCAACGCCTGGAACGATGCCAACGATATTCAGTCCGAGTTCGGCAGCGGCCCAAGCAATATCGGCTCCACTGTGATCGCCGCGGTCGTGTGCCGCCTCCCACAACACCAGAGCGGGCCCGTAGGTAATCGCGGCCAGGAACTCGTTGGCCCCTTGTCTGAGGTCGTTGCCGGTGATGTCGACCCGGCTCGCTTCGATCTGCTGCTGGCGGATCTCGTAGGGACTGAACAACGGCGGAGGCTGATACCTGACCGGCATCGTCGGGTCAGTCGCCATAGCGACGTCGAGTCCGTTGTCGATCCATTCCTGGATCCGCGGATCCGACCAGGGAATTCCCGCTTCGTTCAGGCGGGTCCGTGCGTCGAACCGGTCACGTGCCTCCGACTCGGTGCGCGGTTCCCGGTTCGCCCATCGCAGATCGTTGAACTGTTCGGTCGGGGTATACATCGCCGAGTTCAGGCGGGCCCTGGCGGCGGCAGCCGCGAGACCGGCTTCGGCGCTGGTCAGCCCCGATTCCGCGGCGGCGATCGTGTCCAGATCAGCTCGCAACTGCTCGCTGCCGTAACCGCGGCCGGTCCGGAAGATCGTGTCGGGTGTGGTGATCGAGCCGGGGAGCGGGGACGTCTCGGGGACCTGTACCGGAAGTGCGCAAATGCCGGCTACTTCGAGTTCGATAGGCGTGCCTTGGACTGAGGTCCCCACAATGGTCGGGTGACCAGGGATGTCGATCTGGGTAGCGGTGATCGTCACGCCGTTGGTGTCCTGGGACACCTGACGCATATCGGATCCCTGCGGCAGGATGAGGTCGGACACGACCGACAGGCTCGAGCCCTGCTCAGATGTTGGCCGGTAGGACGTTTCCGGGCGGGGTTTCCCACCGGGCAGCAGACCGAAGTCTTGTAGCGGAATAGTCGGCGGTTTGTCGGTCGGGACCACGGGCACTGGTGCTGGCGCAGTTTGCGGTTGGGGAGTCGACGGTGCGGTACTCGGCGCACCAGGCGCGCCCTGCGGTTGAGGTGACCCCTGCGGAAGGATCACAGGTTCTGGAGTCGGCGCCCCCGGCTTCTGGGTAGGTGCCTGTGAGGCCGGCGGAGGATCTTCCCGCACCCGATCAGAGATCGAGATCTCTTGAGCCGACGGAATCTGTTCCTGAGC
This sequence comes from Nocardia sp. NPDC058640, assembly GCF_042716995.1. NCBI lineage: Bacteria > Bacillati > Actinomycetota > Actinomycetes > Mycobacteriales > Nocardiaceae > Nocardia > Nocardia sp. NPDC058640. The sequence goes on along the minus strand of NZ_JBHXRG010000038.1, from coordinate 23,454 downwards.
AGCGCTATCCATCGCACGAACCCCGAGCATCCGCTCATAAGCCCGCACAGCCGAAGCAACAGTCAGCCCATTCAGGTTGTGCACCTGCGGTTCTCGCGCGGGACGCGACCTGGACTCAGCCCCCAACGGGGTCAAAGACGCCAACCATTCAGAAAACTGAGTGTGGTCATACGCCACGAAAGGCTCTGGTACCACCATCGCGATACCTCCTTAGAAATCGAGAGAGCCCAACCCCCAGAAGGGGATTGGGCTCTCTCTCGATCGATGTTCAGTTGGTACGCGGGATCAGAACGGTCGCGACGACCTCGGGGTGAGGGCACCGATGATGCTCGAATCGGTGGTCCCGTCTTCGATCTTCACGACGATGTCGGTGCTGGTCCACGGGTCGAGCGAGGCGAGCCAGCGGCGGCCGGCGAGCTGGCCCCAGACGTTCACGCTGGTCGCACTGCCCTCGGTGTAGACGCGGGCCGTGCGGTGGCGTGGGTGTGTGTCGATACGCAGGGTCTGACCCGCGATCAAGCGGGGCGTTTGGACCAATCGAGGCTGGTCCAACCCCTCGACCGGATCGAGGATCGACCAACGACCAGGGCCGTTCATCGTGTACCGCGGCCAGGCCGGCTGATCCGCGGCATTGCGCAGGCGCAGAATGCCTTCGCCCGCACCGGAAGCGTTGGTCCACACCATGGTTTCGTCGAAATGACGCTCGAGCGGATCCATCGCGGTAGCCGACATCTTGTACATCGCGAAACCGTTGCGCGCCGGATCGATATCGCCCGAAGGTTCAGGGGCGGTGTCGAGTTGGAACTGCTGGAACCGCCACCCCTGGTGCCGGGTGAAATACCCGACAGTCACGGGCTTGTCGGTGGACCAGCCGCGGAACCACGCGTCGTGCACGGCGAGGAATTCGCGGACCGGGTTGGACTCCTGGGCGCCGCTCGCGGTGGAGATGATGGCGAGGAAGTCCCACTCCTTCTTCCAACGGACCGACCGCGCGAAGGTGGCCCCGTCCTGGCGGGCACCTTCGGTGGTGAGCAGCTGAACCGGCGCGAACATGAAACCTGTTTGCGCCGAAAGCCTCACGCCTTCGCGGCCGGCGTTCGGACCTGCCAGGTGCCAGACCCGACCGTTGTTGTCCCACACCACGATCTTGGTGTCCTGCGTGTTGAGCATGTGGTGGATCATCGACCGAGTCCTCCTCCTCGTTGTGCCACAAACGTTTGGCGGCGTTGAACTCGGGCGATGGACATCTGCACGCTCTTGGGGTCCATGCCGTTGAAGTTGAAGATGTCGCCGCGGGCGGTGTGTCCGCCGGGGCCGTCGGCCAGGTCGGTGAGACCGAAGCCGGTGCCGACGAGTTCCTTTGCGGTGCTTGCCAACCACTCGACGGGTTTGGCGACCAGATCGACCGCTTTGCCTGCCACCGTCGAACCGGCGACGGATCCGAGCATGCCGCCGATCGCGGCACCGGCCGGGCCCGCGATCGCGGTGCCCAAACTGGCGCCGAGAAAGCTGCCGACCTGGCCCGCCGCGTCTTGCGCCAGGCCTTTCGCAGCCCCGGTGATGCCCTTGACCAGACCACCTGACGCGGTCCCGGACGTGAAGCCTTGGATAGCCGCCTGCAGGTTCGAGGCTTCGTTGTTGTCGAAGGCCTTCTGCTGCTCATACGGTGCGAAAAAGCTTGTCTCTGAGCCGATCCCGAGCTGCTTGGCTAGCTCGCCATCGACGGAAAGCGCGTCCGAGATGGCTGGAATACCAAGGGATCCAGCCAGGGCCCCGAGGGTGGAGCCGACATCGCGCAGGCCCGTTGTGTCGCTCAGACCGAGTGATTCGCCGAAATTCTTCGCCAGCTCACTGCCGACGAGCCATCCCCGATCGATGTAGTCGGCCCCGCCGTACGTCGTCCAATGCGTGGGGTCAACCAGACTGGTCCCGTTGTAGCCCTCACTGAGACTTGGCGTTCGCGGCGTCGTAGACGGCCCGATGGCGGAATATCCACCAGTGCCATTGGGCATATACGTGATGCTGCTGCTACCGCCGCCGGACCCACCGGTGACGACAACGCTGTTCGAACCACCGTCGCCACCACCGCCGAAGCCCGTCGGCGTCATCGTCGTCATCGGCGCGGCACCGCCCGGCGCAACCACACCACCAGCACCATCCGACGACAGACCCGATCCTTCTGTCGGCATCGCACCGATAGCGGACTTCAACGACATAGACGCCGCGAACCCACCACCGAACCGAGACCCGATCGTCTGCCCGAGCTGCTCACCGATCTCCGGCGCCAGCTGCCCAGCCGGGCCGAGCGCAGGCGCGATAGCCGCACCCAACGCCGCACCGACCCGACCACCGGCCTCGGTCGCCGAGGAAACGATCCCCGCCGACAACGCCTCGGACAGCGCCGACAACGGTGCCGTAGAACCCCGCGCCGACGAAGTCGACTCCTGGGCGAACGCGGGCATCGCGCCCATCAGCCCCTGCGGCTCCACGTTGAGCGCAGCCGAGATCGGCGGTCCTTCGCCGGTGAACGGCGAGTTGGCGCCCAGGTCGACCTTCATGGGTTCGGGTGTGCGACGGCCGAACAGCCCGCCCGCGCCCAGCACCGGTGCCAACGCACCACCGAGCGCAGCACCCGCGGTACCCGCGGCGTTGATAGCCGCTCCGCCGATGCCGCCGATCACGTCCGCGATCAGCCCGGTCCCGAGCAGGTCGCGCCATTTCTGCGGATCGCCCATCCCGGTGTCGCCGACGAGGCCGCCACCGGCTAAACCGGGCAGCATGCCCGCAAGATAGCCCGGCGAGGGAACCCAACCGCCGTTGATCGCTTCCAGCAGCGGCAGCGCGCCGGCCGTCGCTGCGGCGTTGACCACGAACTCGCCGTTGGACAGTCGCGCCAAGATCGAATCGCTACGACCGGTGCCAGGTCCGCGGACCGCGCCGCCGTCTGCGTAACCGGTTGGCGCACTGGGATTTTCAATTACATTGTTGAATCCGGTCTCAGACTTCGCCGGATTGAGCAGCGTCGTCTTCGAGGAGAATTTGATCAGTCGGGTCTTGGTGTCGGCCGCATCCGAGTCCGGGCGCAGCAGATCCATCGCCTGCCCGGCAACCTTCTCGGCGACCGCGCCGGGCTGGGTGCCGAGCACATCGGACAGCACACCGAGCAACCCTGCCCCGATCAGGCTGTTCGGCGGAATCCGGCCATCCTCACCGAGGGTGACCGGTCCTTCCTCCGGCAGGGTGATCGTCGCGGTCCCGCCGCCGGAGCCGCCTTCCCAAACCGCCCCGCTGGGCAGTCTGATCCGCTTTCCCGGAGCCGGTTGGCCGCTGGTGGTCATCGCAAGAACGTCCGGCAATGTCATCGCCGTTGGGCGTTTCTTCTTCACAATTGGTATCCACTTTCTGCGTTCGACCGCTCCGGGACTGCAGCCACCTAGTCGTTCCAGCCGAGGAAGTCGTTCATCTGACCGAGTTCCGTTGCCGTGCCGACTCGTTCACGATTGGACTTGCGGCCGGGGCGAGCGATCGGCTCGGGCATATTGCGCCCGCGCCTGCCGTCGTCGGTCCGCGCCCACGCCAACCACCGCAGGCTGTCGGCGGCATCCGCCAGCAGGTGCTCGGCGGTTTGCCATCGACTGCCCTCCGGGTGCATCACCCGAAGCAACGCCGACTCGAGCGGCAGGTGCTTCACGATCGCTCGCAGGTCGGCCCAATCGAGCGCGTCGGTGCCGAGCATCCGCAACCGCAGCCCCAGGACGATCAGGTCGTATTCGATTGCCTCGCAATACTCTTCGAGAAGAGCATCGAGGCTTAGGATTCCCCCAGGCTCAGCCCCGAGTGCGCGCGCCACGCCTCGAGCAGCTGGTGGTAGGCGTCGGGATCCATCTCGTCGAGCGCGGCCAGTGCCTCGGGGGTCAGGCTCAACTCGAGCAGGGTGTACATCGCGTCGACATCGCCGAGGCGACGGATCCGGCGAACCAGACCGGGCTTGAGGTAGGACAGCGACGGCAGCACGATGTCGGCGCCGTCGACGGTGTAGGTGAAGTCGTTCTTCACGACCGCAGGCTGGGCGATCTTGATGGGAGCAGCTGGAGAAGTCATGGGTAGCAGACCCTTTCGTTGTTTCTGGTGTGAATCTTGCGAAATAGGAAGGGCCCAACGGCGGCGGGCGGGCCTGCGCATAGGTGATTTACCCGCCGCCATTGGGGGCTTTTAATCAGGCAGTCTTGAGACCGTCATCGAGGTAGCGGTACGCCTTGATGCCGGAATCGTCCTTGAATGCCTCGACATTGATCGTGAAGCCGGCCAGTTCGTTGGACACGAACTTCTTCTCGGTGATCGAGGAGATCTTGGCGTTCGGCAGCACGATGCGGAGCTTCTTGTCCTCGGTCTTCATGTCGAAGACCCACGAGCGACGCGGCAGAACCACGCCGGTTTCCCGGACGTTGATCAGCTTGCCCGAGGTGGAGGTTGCCGCGGTGGCGGTCACGTTGTTCTCACCGAAGATCTCGGCGAGCACGTCCTGGTCCCACACCGCGTACAGGGTCAGGCCGAAGCGGACCGAGTGCTCGGTCTGCAGCTGGGCGATGATGTCGGCGTTCCAGTCCTTGACCGTCTCGACCTTGCGCTCACCGAGCGACTCGATGCCGTCTTCGGAGACGTAGCCCAGGGCCTTGAACGCGGGGGCGATGACGCCGGCCGCGGTGGTCGGCAGAACGGTGTTGAGCGGGGCCACCAGGACACCGCCGGAAACGGCCAGGTTGGGGGTACCGGCGCCGATAAAGTTGCTGGAAGGCAGAGCCATTGTTGTTTTCTCCCTTGGGATTGTTGCGCAGGCCCTCGGGATGGGTACTTCAGTTCGACTCCGGTCGGAGTCAGGCGAGGACGGTGCCTCGCACAATCAGGTCGGCGACAATTGTGTACCGCGGGGCGGCTGTCACCGGGTCGGTGTCGTTCTCGATGCCGGCGTCCTCGACCTGGTCGCACCACACGGTGCCCAGGTATCCGGGAGCGGCCGCACTCAGGATCGAACGCACGATCGCGGCAAGGGCTGCCGCCGCGCCGGCGTCATCGGTGCATTCGAGAACAACACGAGGACGATCGAGAATCAGCTGAGCGCTTCTGCGCCCCTCTCGATCCTCGACATCAACTCGGGCTTTTCGGTCGTTTCTGGTTACTCGCACCATTCGGGTCGGGCGCGGGTCGGGGACCCGGCTGACCACAGTCGCGGTATCGGATACCGCGGCGAGTTGCGTTGTCAGATAATCGACCAAAGTTTGTTCGATATCAGGAAACAGGATTCTTTCATTCATGTCAAGTCCTTGAAGCATATATTGATCGATACCAAGATACGGGCATCAAAAATCCCGACCGGTCAGCCGATCGGGATCATCTCCTTATAGCGCCATGCCAGCGCCTTTAATAATCATCCAGGCCCGTTAAGGCCATCATGTGCCATAGTCAAAACCGACTCCATCTTCCACTCACAGACGCATGCACACTTAGTTCGACATCCCGACAGTTTCTCGCACGTGATCGGGTAGCAGTGGCGATGGAAGAATCGTGTCCATCAGGAACTGGGCAACGCGCGTTTCGGCCAAAGCCGAGATCCGCACTGGTTCGAAATAAGACGTCGACTTTTCAATACTCTCGACCTCGGACATCATTTCTAGCCACTCTTTACGAGCGACCACCCATGTCAAACCGAACGAAGGCGCGTCGCAATCCAGCAGCATCTCAGAATAGAGCGGCACTCGGTAGATATCTGGCGAAGCACCTTTATGTGTCGTAACAGAGATATCGCAAGAACGCAGACTGAACAGCCGCGCATCGTCTACTGATGCAATTGGAAATCGAAACGGCTCAGGGACCCCCTCCCCCGTCGACTGGTAGGTCACCATGAAGTTCTGGAATGAACCTGACCTCAACAAGCTCGTTCAACCGCATGATGTGCACCCCCTCGAACAGGACGGGCTCTGCATCTACACTTGACGACAGTTCGCTCTCGGCCGCCGTAACAAACACCCTGAAATCAGAGTCAAAACCTTGTTTCATTCGCCAGCCGTCCCTTCCGTGCTCGAGGAACGGCATCCGATGATCGAGAATTCCAATGAAACAAACGTACCTCGGATAATTTCAAGTATTTCAACCCAGGCATTACCGGCAATGTCACTCTACTCATCCTCTCACGCAAGACGGATAGACTTGCGAGAACAAAAAGTCACGATGACGGCTTGGTTGCAAACATTTCGCTGAATGCCTCTTCCAAGAAGAGATACATCTCATCATCACTTCCGAAGTCGACACCAGCAAGGCCGAACATGTCGTCACACGTCAACATTCTGGACTTGAGAACCTCCAGATATTGACTATAGACACGGTCCTCGAAACCGGGGTTGCGTTCGCGAAATACCGAATAATCCATCTGGTCCCGAGCCACGGCAGCCCAATCCCCGTATACTTCATCACTCAATAATGAAATTAGGTATCGAAGTTCAGATCCGATCAATTTCCACTCCTACGGATGGCGGCCCGGCGCCGGGCTCGGATACATGGTATACAGGTATGGCTTTCCATTCAGATCGACCCTGAATATGGCTACAATCGTACCGTCTTTGAAATCTACAGGCAAAGCCCGTGTGGGCTTGAGCGGATCAAGGTATAGGCCCCGCATGAGCAAGTGTCCGTTGACGCCTAAGGCATCTGATATACCAAAGGTGATCTTGTTACTTCCGCTAGGATCCCCGCGGCGTAGCATTTCCGCCCAGTCTGCTGCGATAACGAACGCCGTTTTGCTTTTAAATGTAGTAGCAAAATTGCCCGAATTGTGTTTCTTAGGTGTACCCTTCGCATCGACAAGGTACATGTCGTCGTAGATGCGCTTATCATTCAAGGCAATTGGCCGAGGGCGAGCTGGGTCTATATTCCTCTCCGTAACTACAAAGCCCGCTTTGTTGATCTTCGGAATCTTTCGTGTTGGGTCAACCGGGTCATCGACAAGCTTTGCTACACCAAGTCGATCCAGGAGGACTGCCTCAGATTTGCCGTAATGACGAGGAGCGGCATGCGCACCTGGGCCGGCTGTTTCCAACTCTCTGAAGTACGACTGAACGGAACTTGGCGTGAATCTTCGGGAAGCGGGGAGTAGTGTTTCCCCGCCTCGTCCCGGATAGATGGGACCGGATGCATACGCCGCCACTGCCTCGCTCCGGGTTTGCACCATCTTCGGCACTGCTGTTGGCACGGAAATGGGCGGAACAGCCTCTGCCAGGACGGGGCGAGTGACGCTAGGGAGAGCTACACCATGGAGCTCAATATTGCGGCCACGAAATACAGTTGCCGTTTGGGGCAGCTCCGGAAACGAAGTGGCGGCAGAGGGAACAGCACGCGGTGCAGGAGGTACAGGCGGTACTGCATCGACGACTGAATCGATACGTGGAGTCGACTTCGGCAATCCTCGGACTACCACGGGTGCATCGAAGGCAGTGATGGAAATTGGCAACGTCGATGCTGCATCCAAAATAGCATCGAGAACGCTCCGACTTGCCGGCCCGCCATAAGCCCAGTGCTGGCCCCTGTTGTCAACAATAACTATGCGATTATCGTCCGTCCGGAAGTACCGCTTTCCTGGCGCACCGAGGGGAACCTCGAGTTCGGTCAGCCGCATTGATCTTCCACCATTGCTCTGTGGTAGCACCCACCAATTGCCATCATTGCCCCGGGATGCCTCCGGCGGATTCACACGGCCCGCGTCCTCGTCTGGAACCACTACATTGCCGTTTGCATCGAACGGGATTAGGTGGCCACTGATTTCGATCAAACGGTTGCCATCATGATCGAATCGATTGCCGTTCGCATCGACAATGTACGATGAACCGTCGCTGAGCACGATTGTTCGATTGAGTCCACTCAGGTCATACCCGATTGTGCTTATCGGTCCGTCGACGATAGAAATCCGCGTCAGGTTTCGATTTGGACCGATTTCCGCACTCCAACCTGTACCTCCGAACTCAGGATGCGGCCCCTCATTCCTTATCGTCCAGCTCGGAACGTCGAACCGTGTTCCGTCTGAAAGGGCCCACTGTTCGTTATGCTGAGTTGTCTTCCCATCGAGCGGCCAGCTCGTTTGTACTACGAAGCCTGCGCCACTGGGAAATTTGTACTGACTACCGTCTATTAGGTCACCCTGCGCCGCTCGGTCAACCAGGTCAGCTACCGTCAGATCCGTGCCGCTAGGCGCCTGCTGTAGAACCGGGACGTGTTCTAATTTGGGCGTCGTCGAGTTCGTATCGACCGGAGATTGAACGCCCGGGAACTGGTTGATTACCTCGCGCGTTTGCTGATCGGCCGCAGCCTCTTCTGATGTCTTTACGGTGCCGTCAGAATTGAATCCCGAAGCGAGCCCAGGCAGCATTTCCAGCATCTCCGGGTCAATTTGACGCGGAGGTACCGACGGACTCGGTACGTCCTGCGGCTGCACTGTCGGAAGTGCCGGGGTGTCCGGCTTCGGTGTTTCTTCCGCAGGAGCCGGGCGGTTCTGAGCGGGGGGTTTCGGCGGCGGCATACCACCGGAATAGTTGTGTTCGCCGCCATAGTTGATTCCTGGATCGGCGATCGGATCCGCAACCCGAACCGTCGGACTCGGGAGTTCGCTGGACGGCCCTTGATCGTTGACGAATTGCGCTCCCAGACCAGGGATGTCGGCCGACGAGACAAGGTCTCGTTGTGCCATCGCCCGGCCATAGGCGCGTGCCGCCGATGCAGGCGTCATCCCAGTGAAGGTGAACTCCCGCGAAGCCCGGCCCGGTGCCGCACTCGACTGGTCCCATAGCGGAGTCAGACCTTGCAACCACCGACCATCACCCGTCGGGTCCGGCACTGGCCCATTCACCGGGAAGGCTCCGCCTCATCGATCCGACGCCGCAGCTCAGCGACCATCGCCGCATACGCCTCCGACTTCGTCTTCCCCTCACAAGCAACCCCACGAGGATGCGTCGCATACCACGCACTCCCCTCGACCTGCTTCACCGAGATCTCGTCGAAGTCGTAGAACTCCTCCGCATCAGGCGTAGGCCAATTGCCTTCGGCGTCAGGGGTGATGTGAGCACCGGTATCGAAAGCACCCGGCGCGCCGGCGGGCGTCGGGACCCACCGGATCTCCTCGAGTTCGGGGTGCACACGCACACCTCGCTTGATGAGGTAGTCGGCAACGCGGGTCGCCTGCTTGATCGAGGTGATCGTCGGTTCGGCCAGCTTGCGACCGACCGGGCTGGTCCACTCGGGCAGGTGGATGACCGAAAGTTCTTCTGCCAGTGCGCGAACCTGCGGGTCTAGTTCGTCGTCATGGTCGGGTTCGGCGAGCTTGCCGGACATGGCCTGCTGGATGAAGGCCAGAAACTCGGGAGTGACCAGCTGTCCGGACTCGGTCTGGACGTATTCCGGAGGCGACGTTTCGTTGGTGCCGAAGTCGACCGAGCCGATGATTTCCTTGCCGGACATGTGGTGAAGCCTCCCGAGCTTGGGCATGAAAAAAGCCCGGGCCGAGTGGCCGGGCTTGTGGATGGATGTGGAACTCAGTACTGCGGCCTCACGTAGCCGCGACGAGTCCGTTGTTCTGGAACAGGCTCGGCGCGGTGGCCTGCGTGGACCGGAGGAAGGTGGCCTGTGGCTCGGTGGCCAGCGAGCAGCCGTCGTAGATGATCTTGCCGACGGGGCCCATCGCCGCGTTGGTGGTCACCTGGTGGTATCCCATCAGCTGGCAGTCGAGGTAGCGGACGATCGGGCCGGTGCCCCAGGTGGTCCAGTCGTAGGAGTGCGTGCGCGGCGAGGCATTGCCGAACGCGGGGAAGGAGTTCGCCGTGTTTTTGTTGCTGACCACCTGGTAGGCCAGCGCCGTGTCGCTGCAGCTTTCGAACGTCACGTTGCCGGTGACCCAACCGCAATCGATGACTCGGTGATGCTGGGAGCGGACTTCGAAGCGCACTCCCTGTGCGAGGAAGCGCCATGAGCCGTCGGCGATGTTGTTCTTGCCCAGCTTGATCATGGTCGAGGTCGTGGTCTGGGTAGTGTCACACAGGATCCACGAACCGCCGTGAATGTTGATGCTGCCGCCCATGGCGAAGTCGAGCATCGTGCCGGAGTTCCACTCGAACTCGCAGTCACGGAAGGCATAGTTGAGGAACTGTGCCTGCTGCGCCGGGTAGGGGGCAAACCCGGAGCGGACTCCGGCGTCGCCCCAGTTGACACCCTCGACGTAGACCCAATCGAACAGCTGCTCGGAGTTCAGATTGGCATTGGTATCGCCGTCGAAACCCCACCCGCGCAACCAGTTCCCCGTGATGCGCAAATTGCGCCACTCGATGCGATTCTGCGCGCCCGAACCATAGGCGGGGTAGGTGCCATCGTTGGCGGCGCTGCACCACAGGTACGCCAGCGACTGATTCGGGTTGGTCGAATGGAACCCGAGATCGTGAATCTTCGCCGACCGCAGCCGGTTTGCCGCCGTGATCAAGTTGTTGGCCCGTGGGTCGGTCGAAGCGGTGGCGTCGGAGGAGAACACGATGAGCGACGAACGCTCACCCGCACCGAAGATTTCCAACCCGTGGACAAGGTTGCTGCCCCATTGCGCGCCCGCGGCAAGCGCCGGCGTGCCGAGCAGCGCGTCGGGCTCAGTCAGCACATACGTGCCGGGCGGGAAGTACAGCGACTTGGTGAGGACGCGGTTGGTGGTGATGGTGTTGGTGGCCGATGCGAGGACTGCGGCCATCGCGGACTTCACCGCAGCGGTGTCGTCGTGGATGCCGTCGCCGACAGCGCCGTAGTTCTTTACATTGACGATGTCATCGTCGAGCATGGCTGAATCCTTTGCGGAGTTCGAATCAGGTTCGCACATACGGGCTTTCGGCATGACTACAGCCGAAAGCCCGCATGCCCGCGATCCGTTGATCGGTTAGGTGATGCGTACGTACGACGCCGGATTCGCCTGCGCTGTCGGGTTGTACATGGCCAAGAACTGACTGCTCATCGCCTGCACCCGGACGACATCGTTGGCCGCAACAGCGCGGACCACCGAGACGTTCACCGTCGCCGACGCACTGGCAGGCACTTGCGTGGCCGTCCCCGTCGCGACAACTACCCCGTTGACCGTCAGCCGCAACGTGACATTGACGTTGACCGCGGCAGCAGCGGTGAAGACGATCGACGCGGCGAGTGTCGCAGCGGCTTTCGACTGTTGAGCAACGATTCCATCCGTGTTGACCGTCGACCCGGGATAGGTACCGGTATTGGCGGTCCAACCGGTCACGTTGGACCACGCGTCGGTGAGCTGCGCCCACGCCGGGGACTTGATCATCCCGGAGGGAGCGAAGCTCGCAACCGTGACCGTCGACAGTTGCCCGATGCCGACCTGTGCCATGTCGACACCAGCCTTGGCACTACTCACCGCGACGAGCCCGCCGGAGCCGGCAATGTTCGCAGGCGCACCCTGCGCCACTGCGAGCAAGCCCCCACCGCCGAGCGCGACCGGTTGTCCGGTTCGCACCGAGAGCGTGCCCTCGCCCGCCCCGCCGCCGAAGGCGACAACCGGGCCGACCGCCGAAGCGTCTGCCGTGAGGCTTCCGTTCCCGGCGAAGGAGAGATCCATCGGTTTCAGGCCGGAGAACCTCCCTTCGCCACCGAACAGCGCTTCAGCGCTGCTGATGGCAACCAGGTCGGCGCTCGCGGTTCCTTCGGAAACGAAGGCCCGTGGCAGGTGGGTGTTCAGCGCGGCAGTCGAGTCGCCGATCGCGGTGAGGCCCGCGTCGAGCAGCACCTTCCCCGACTTGACCACGACCTTCGCGACCAGCCGCCCCAACGCGCCCGCGGCGGTGAACGCCCCGGCACGCGGAGAGGTTGCCGCGGTGGCCTGGCCGTTGGCGGTCGGCTGCGCAGAAATCTGCGCTCGCACCTTGTCCAGTCGCGCTGTGACGGCTCCGTGTCCGGTGTTTCCGGCGACGGTGTACGGCTTGATGATCGGCACATCCGCGCGCAGAACGACCACCGGTACCACTGGCGACCTCGAGGTAGTAACCGAAGCGTCCGGCGGTTTCGCCGCAGCTGTGGACGGCGCCGGCAATGTGGCCCGCACCGTCGATTGTTGCGTAGCCATGCGGCGCCCTCCGTCAGCTCTGGGTGAAAGTGGGGGTGATCAGCAGCTGGCCCTGGGCGCCCAGGGTGGTCGCGCTGATCGCGACCTTGTCGATGAAGTCCGCGGCGCCGCCGGCGAGGGTCTTCCACAGGCCGACGTAGGTGTAGGAGCCCGCGGGCAGATCGATGGTGACCTGCGAACCAGTGACCACACCACCGGTTCCGGAAGTCCAGGTCGACTGCTTGCGGGCGTAGGCGGGCGAACCAAGGGACGCCTCGTTCGCGCCGGTGGTGCCGGGGTCGGCGAAGTGCACGCTGATGAAGACGGTGTTCGATCCCGCGACGTTCTTGTAAGCGTCCGCGAGAGCCTGGCGAGTGGTAGCAACGGCGATAGCCATGGGGATTCCTCCTGGAGAGATGGTGAAAGGTGAGTCGATTACTGCTTGCGGCGAACGGCTCCGTAGAACCAGAGATATTCAGTGGTAGGCGTGGTCGGATACGACACGTACAGGCGGTATTTCGCGCCCGCGGCGATGGCGTCGGCCAGCTCGGAACCGACGACGAACTTCGCCTGACTCGCACTGACCACCGCCTGCCAGGTGTCGAGGATTGTTTCCGAGGCATTCACCAGCACGATCCGGACTTTGGTATCGGCCGGGAAGACCGCGCCTGGTTCCAGCGCCACGGTGTGCACGAAGTCCGCACCCTTGGAGAGCACGAGGGTGAGGTTCGTCGGGTCGTAGCCGAATTGCTTCTGTTCAGACATGGGTTTCCATTCAGGACGATGGTTCCGGTTGTGGTGCAACGGGATCCGGTTCGATATAGACCGGACCGGCCTCGGGCTCCAGCGCGCCGATGAAGATGCTGCCGCGCCTGCTCGCGATGCCGTCGGCGACGATCGACACGACGAGCATGTTGTTCTCCACGGTGAGAGCCAGTTCCTGGCCGTCGACCGTCACGGTGGATGTCATAGATCCTCTGCTTTCCAGTAGTCCCAGCCGCCGCCGTTCACCCAGTCGGCGCGTTCGTTGCCGAGGCCCGTGTAGCGAGTGCCGGGGCCGGTGGGGAGGGTGCCCGTGGTGTCGGTGTAGGTGAGCACGTCGTCCCACCCCGAAGCGGTTTTCCGTTGCGCGGTGAACAGGTTGTTCGTGGCACGAAGTCGCACCACGTCACCGCTCACGATCGCGATCTCGACGCTGGACAGTGCCGTCCAGACGCCGTTGTCGTATTTGCAGATCGAGATGATGGACTGGGTGACATTCAGCGATACGAAGCGCTTGTTGTCCGGCGTCGATCGCAGCATCAGCCAGGCATGACGTACCGAAGGACTGATAATCCGGCCGGTCACCATCACGTCGTCGTAATTGAGTGTCTGGCCGTAGAGGTAACGGCGGATGCCGTCGGAACCACCGGACACCACGAATACCCCGCCGGATACGGTCGCCGGCAGACTCGATACCCGTCCCAAAGCCACTGGTAGCGAACCCGAGTCGAAGTTCTCGTAATAGACCAGCTTCGACGGCGGTCCGGCTATCAGACTCTTGCTCAGCGCTACGTACGGCACCGAGTTCGAATTGAAGCTCATCGACCCCGCCGCCAACGTCGAGCCGGCCACCAGCGCTGCCGACGTCGCGAACCGAGCACTCGGCCGGGGCGGCCAGGCACTGGGTGCACGCGGCAGGTCAGTGGAATTGGTGCCGAGCAGGGGGCGCGGATTACCGCCTCCCCGTTGGTGAATTCCGATGAAGGCGGTCTCACCCACGTCGAAAACCACCTCGTTCGGCAGTTCGACAGAACGCTCGAACCGTGAGTTGGCAATGCTCGGCGTCTGATTCGGCGAAACCCATTCGATCCGGATGTCCCCGTTCGGCACCATCCGGCCGACCACCACATACAGCTCACACGGATTGCTCACCTCGTCCACGATGAACGTGACGACCTTGCGACCGCCGCTGTACCGGCACCGGATGAACGCACCGTCGAGGGCGTTGGTCGGCGGCGTGTAGGACGGCTCGTAGCGGGCCCATACCGTGTGATCGGCATAGACCGGGTAGCCATTGACGTCGTAGTAGGCGACGTATGTGTAGCTGTACGGGACGTATCCGGGTTTGGCGACATCGGCGTGATCCCACACCCGTCTGTGCAGCATGCAACGCGGAAACGACGCTTCCTCGGTGAGGTTCATCGAGTCCCAATACGGCTTCACCGGCAGGCCGTCGATGATCACCTGAACCTGCGAATTCGTCGCCTGGACTACTTCGCCGGTCTGAACCACAGCTTCCTCGGCAACATCTGCCGAATCACGCGCGGTAGTCGCCTGCTCCCTAGCCTCCTGAGCCCGCGCGCGGGACGCGCGGGCCCAATCGCCGAGGTTGATCAGCCCGCCGGTGAAGCCGGTGATCGCGTCACAGAGTGCGGCTGCCAGCTCGTGCAACCCCGCCTGTACCGCCTTGGCGAAGTTGTACGGAATATCGGCGTAAGCGCGCATCACCTGTGCGCGCATCGCTGTCTGCATCGACTGCTGCGTCTGCCCGCCGAGCCTGGCGATGCTGCGCGAACCCGCGGCTCCGGAATACGCGCCGTCCGGGAACCTGTTGTCGGGGCTGGTCACAAGTCCTCCGCCTGCCAGTCGCCCCAGCCACCGCCGTCTGTCCACGACTGCCGCTCGGTGCCGAGGCCGGTATAGCGGTAAGCGGGTCCCGACGGCAGCGTGTTCGCCGTATCGGTATGTACCAGCACCGCGGTCCACACCCCGCCGATCTTGCGTTCGGCGGTGTAGACATTGCCGACCGCTTTGAAGCGAAGTTCGGCGTTGTCGCCGACCGAGTGCGACAGCGCCGCCAGTGTCGTGTTGTTGGAGCCGTTGGTCCACCGACCGATCACGAGCGCCGAACTGGTCACCGACAAGGACATATAGCTGCTGTTGGCAGCATCGGAACGCAGGAATAGTCGACCACTGAAATCCGAAGGGTATCGAATTCGCCCGGTCACCATCTGGTCGTCATAGTTGAGTCTTTGCCCGTAGAGATACCGACGCAGACCGTCGTCCAGGCCATCGACCTGAAAGATGCCGTCGGCGGTGGTGGCAATCCGCGCCGACATCCGAACCAGCGCGGTCGGCATCCCGTTTTCGAAGTCCTCGAAGAACGACAACTTGATCGGATCGCCTGTGACAGAGGACTTTCCGATCGAGATGTAGGGCGTCCGCCGAGACGCGAACGATAGCGTTCCCGCGGCGAGGGTAACTCCCGCCGACAGCAGCGACGAGGTGCCGAACTGCGCGTTCACCTGGGGCGGCCACACCGTGGCCGGCCGCGGGATGTCGACCGCCTCGATCCCGAGCAGCGGCCTGCGATTTCCGCCGCCGCGCTGATGAATTCCGACGAATGTCGTCTCACCCTGCTCGAACATCAGGTCGGTCGGCATCTCGACAGACTGCTCTCCGCGAGCGCCGGTGATGAGAGGCGTCTGGTTCGGCGACACCCACTCGATCTTGATGTCACCGTTGTCCAGCATCCGACCGACGACGACATACAGCTCGCACGGGGAGGAAACAGCGTCCGGAATGTAGCTGACCACCTTCCGCCCGCCGCTGTACAGGCAGCGAATGAACGCTCCCTCCAACGAGTTCGCCGCCGGCGTGTAACTGGGCACGTAGTTGGCGCCCACGCCACCGCCGCTCGCCGAAAGTTCCCACGCCGCGCGCTGCAGGAAATTGCGCGGAAACGAAGTCTCTTCGGTGAGGTTCATCGTTTCCCAGTAGGGCTTGACCGGAAGCCCATCGATCACGACCTGCACACGCGAGTTCGTCGCTTTGATGATCGTGGTCTGACCGTCTGCGGTCACCTGCGCGCCCTGGGCGGTCTGTTGCGCCTGGGTCGAATCCCGCAGTGCCTGATCGGCTTCCGCGCGCAGATCCCGCGCCCAACCGCCGAGGTTGATCAGCCCACCGGTCGCACCGGTCACCGCATCACACAGGTCAGCAGCGAACCGTTTTACACCGGCGTCGACAGCAGCACCCAGATTGACGGAGACGCCACTGAAGGATTTGACGATGTCGCCGGCCACTACTGACTTCATCGAATCCTGGGTGACCTGGGAAATAGTGCCAACTGTTTTACCCCCTGGCCCGGTCAATCCACCCGGCGGGATCGCCCGATCAGGACTCGTCACGGCATCGGCCCATCAAACGTGCCGTCTCGAGCCACATCGGGTTCCAGCGAACGCGCATCAACCAGGTGCGCCAACTCACCGGACTGCTGTAGCTGCCGAACCAGTTCGCGTCGCTCGTCGATACTGAGATCGGCTACCGAACCCACAGCGATCTCCGGCGGACGCGGCGTGCCGATCGGAACCCAGTTCCCCGCCTGGGAAATCCAATGTTCAGTACCTGGCGTCGCCGGATGGTACTCGAGCTGCTGCTCTGCTGGGTGGTGCCGGAATCCCAAGTCCCACAAGTGTTTTGACCACTTTCCCAGGACCTGCTGCGGAACCAGCATCGGACCGTTGCGGGGACCGGGCAGACCGACGAACGCCCATACGAAAGCGTCCTCGGGATCGTCTTGATTGCAGTCTTCCTGCGCGGGAAGTGCCATGTTTTTCTCCGGATCTCGATAACGAACTACATGACGCCGAGCATCTGCAAGTCGCCCATGATGGTTTGAACGTGGCGCAGGGCCTTGACCGCCGGATCCTCCAGCGCCTTGTCCGAGCCGACGGTGATGCGCCATGACGGAGTGACCCCTCGGGACCAAGTCAGGTCCAATGCGGTCACCTGCTCGACGAAGATCTCGCCTACCGGCATCCCCTCGACGGTCGCGCCGATGCGGTCGCCGAGGAAGAAGTGCCCACGACCGCTCTCCCCGATCAGATAGGGAGCGCCGTCGGACACTGTGATCTTGTGTGCGGTGAATGACCGGGTTGCCCAAAGCCCGGCGCGAATCGCCAGCAATGACGACAGCGTGTACGCCTTGTCAGCGCCGGACTCGAAGTGCTCGAAGTAGTGTGACCACCCCATTCGGGGCGGCCTCAACGGCGACTTGAACGACATCCAGGCAAGGATCGTGTCGCTGTAAAGCGGCTTGAGGAAAGTATCCAGAGGGCCGCCCATCGGAGGCAGACTTACGCCGGCGCCACCGATGATCGGAATGCTCACTGTCACAGTCGATGTCAGGTTCCCGACCATCTGCACCATCGCCGAGATCGCCTCGTTCACACCCGGCATGCTGTTGCCGCCGCAGTTGATCTGCACAGCAGTGGCCGGCGAGATCGTGAACTCCGATGTCTCGATTCCGGTGTACTCGTTCTCCCGGTACACAACCCACGGATTCGACGGCAACGTACCGAGCCAATCGTGGCGCTTGTACTCCTCTGGCGCGTTCGGATCAGGCAGGATATTGGGTTGCTGCTCGGCCATGTCGTTGACGAATTCCTGCACCGTGTGCACCAGGCCGTCGAGCACCGAGCCGCCCTCGGAGGTGCCGGAGTAGTACCCGGACTTGTCAACGATGTCGAACACCAGACACCCGTGCCGCAGGACTGCTCCCGGCCACGGCGGCGGATCGCCTTCGAGGTAGCGCCGGCAGGTGACCATCAGGTGCGCGTCGTCGAGAGTCGTCGACGCCATGTCGTGCCAGGTCTTCCACCTGGACGAAATGATCGTCCAGATAGACGAATCGGAGAAGAAGTCGTTGGGTGCCACCACCATCGACCATGTCGATTGATCGAGGTTGAACCACTCCGACGGATCGAGTGGATCATCCGGTAGCGCCCACAGACTTGCCTCTTTGCGGAGGATGTTGAGGAACAGCGACAGCTTCAAACACCATGCCGATGGTCCGGCCAGCATGAAGACCTTCGGGAACTGAAAAATCGCAGGCAGCAGCGGATTACTCCACACCTGGATGTACTTCAGTTCCTCGTAGTCGTGCATGAACTGAATGACCACGGTCTTCAGTCCGGCCGCGGTCTTCTGCAGGGTCGCCGTCTTCATACGCCCGCTCCAACGCGCGCCGTCCTTGTCCACGGTGATGTGCACGTTCTGCGTGGTCCGGCCGCGCGCATCCATGACCCATTTGGCCAGGTAGTGCTCTGCCGGCAATACCAGTTGACCGGTGCCGGATTCGTTGAGTAGCCACTTGAAGTCGGCCGACACCTCCGATCGACAGATGCCACGCAGATTCCAGTCGCCGTCCCACAGCCTGATCAACGGCGGCTCCAGGCGCAGGGTCCTGCGCGTATCCCGAACTGCCCGGCCCGCACGGTGGATAGCTTCGATGTCGGTCACTGCAGCCCCCAAGGCCGCGACCAGTTACGAGGGCACCTGACCTGAATCTGTGCACCCGGTGCCGCACCGCGCACGGTGACCGGCAGCAACGTCTCAGGAGTCCACGGTGGAACCGAATGCAGGAACATCCGACCGTTCATGCGCGCCCAGACCGAACTGTTGTCCGCGGCGACGATCATCTCTTCGATCGGGTCTGTGTCCACCGTGATGTCCTGGCCCGCGACAAGCGACGGCAAGGTAATAACCCTCGCGGCGAAAGAGTCCTCCCGCCAGGAGAAATCAGGCAGTGTCCACTGTGCTGGCGCGCTACCGACCCACTGCAGCCACATCGGCTGATCGGTGGGATTGGAGATCGGCAACCACAACGTTTCCGACGCACCCTCACCTCGGGTGTCGACGGTCGAGACCGCGGTCGCTGTCGTGTCTTCTTCAACCCACCACGGAATACCCGCCGTGCAAGTCATGGTGACCTGCGCCCAGTGCTTGAGATGTGGGTCGCGCAGCGGCTTGAACTCCGGCTGCTGAGACATCCGCAGGTGCAGCGTGCGCGCACCGTACTCGGTCGTGATGATCAGCTTGGAATCACGGTCGTACGCCCAGGCTTTCCGCCAGGCCGAGTCCACCGACTCCCAATTCGACGAGTCGGTCGCGGAGACGTTCACTCCGAAGACGACATCTCGCTTCTGCCAGTTCGCGCCACCGTAGGTCGCGCCGATCTGGAACGCCGTGGAGTTCCAAATCGTGGTGACAGGTGCGTCGTAGAGCCCAGTCGGGGTGGTGCCGAGCTCGACGCCCTCGCGTCCCTGACCGGGGCCGGCCAGCGTCCATAGCGAGCCATCGACGCCCTCGACTTCAATAGTCGCGGCTTGTGCCATTACAGATTCACCTCAGTTCTAACGTTCGATGCCATTACCACCGACCGGCGTAGGTCAATGCCCCGCGCGCGGAGTCGGCTTGGTCCTTGAGGAATTCGCCATCCACATCCGGCGAAGAGATATGAATCGCCAGCGAGCGATCGGTGGACCGGCGCCGACGCCGACCGGAACCCTCGAGTGCGGACGTAGGATTTGATTGCTGCCCAACAAGATTCGATACAACTCCCGCGTCTTGACTGATCAGCTCGAGCATCGATGGGTTGGTATCGGCGAATCCGGAAACTGACCCGCCGGCGTTGCCCGCATATCCGCCGGTAGCGAGCAAGTTGTCGGTCACGAACATCGGCCGCACATGACTGCCGGACACGCCGCTCGAATGACCCTCAGCGGCAGTACGATCGAGACCAACGAAACCACCCGCAGCGAACCGACCAAGCCTTGTCGCTACGGTCGATCCGCCTGAACTTCCTACCGACATCCACGGCTCGGTGACAGCTGGATAGGCGAATGAGTTCCTGGTGCCGGCGGATCGACGACTGCGTGAGCCTCGACCGCCAGATGCGTTCGCTGTCCCGGACTCGACACCGAACTGCGAGCCCGGTCGGGTCGGCTCGTACGTCCCGCCCCAAGAAACTGGTCCGCCAGCCGCTAGCTCGACAGCCTGCCGCAACGATGACACTCCGACTGCACCACCATCGGCGAACCGCGGGGCGGTGGGGGGATTATCACCGATCACCGGATGTCTGCCCGCCAGTTCCGAACTGCTCAGGGAGAGTTCGCTACGACCCACGCCAGGGCCCAGCAACAACCCGCCATCCGCCCGACGCTCCGGGTCGGTGAATCGACGAATTTGATCAGCGACACCATCTCCGAAGAACGGGAAATTATCGACAAAATCGGCGACTCTCCGAAGGAAACCCTTGATCATATCCTCAATACTGTCGATCAAACCTGACAGCGATTTTGATATTCCATCAAGGAATGCCCCGATACCATTCGCGCACATTTCGAACATCGGCGCTATAAGGTCCGCGAATTTCTCCGAAATCCATTTCCCCGCGGGAATCAGTATGAGTTGATAGAAGTCGCTCAATGCCTTCTTTATCAGATCCCAGTTCTCGACGATCAGAATCACGCCGGTGACGGCCAACCCAATCGCTGTAACCAGTGCACCCAGCGGGTTTCCCGAAAGTAGCAAGTTGAGCGCAAGCTGGCCGATGGCCCAGATCTGGATAGCGACAGCAGCAGCCTCGAATATCGATGAGTAGGGCTCGAGAAGCGATGCGAATCGCTCGATCGGCGAGCCAGCCCCCGCAAGCAGCTCGGAGTCTTGCAAACCGACAGCGGCTTCGCCCGAAGCATCCAACTTGTTCATTCCATCAGCGAATTCAATATTTGCTGAGGAATTTGCACGGAGAGCACCGGACAAAATTCCGTCCACCGGCGCCGCAGATGCAACCGTGCCGCCCAGCGCGCCTGATAAGGATGCACCGATGCCAGTTGCGACAGCTGGCGGCACGAACATGCCAGCGCGCGCAAGAGCACTCCGCGGAAGACGCGACTTCTTTCCTGGTGACTTCTTGTGCATCGGCGTAGATTCCGCTGGAACGGTCAGCCCGGTAGGACCTCCGATATCAAATCTATGCGTCCTAACCGTGCCCGAGGCTTTAGCGTGAACGACATGGTACTCAATCTCAGCGGTACCATTGGCGAGCGACGCGGCCAGTTCCGCATATTTGGGATCTTTCAGCCTCTCCTGCAACCGAACATCGTTCTTCAGTTGGTATTCAAGGTATAGTCGAGAGCCTTGCTGAACCCGAATCTTCCTAGTCGGATCATTCGGATCCGGGATGGATCGCGTTCCCAGCGCCGAACTGCCACCTTTGGCCTCGTAAACGATCAGCCGCTTACCATCGCCTGAGACCGATACTAGGTCAAGAGCATCACTACCCGTCGGTTTCCACGGGACTCCGCGCATCGGCTGATCGTTGAATCTTTCATCACGAC
This sequence comes from Nocardia sp. NPDC058640, assembly GCF_042716995.1. Lineage (NCBI taxonomy): Bacteria > Bacillati > Actinomycetota > Actinomycetes > Mycobacteriales > Nocardiaceae > Nocardia > Nocardia sp. NPDC058640. The sequence goes on along the minus strand of NZ_JBHXRG010000038.1, from coordinate 2,163 downwards.
CGCCCAGTAAAAGTGATTCACCGCGACCCTCTGATATATCGCGGGCGGAAACCATTCCCATCTCTTCCGACCAGCGATTAACGCGAGAAATAGAATCACTAGCCTGAGACGACAACTGCCTTAATCTGCGAACATCGGCCGCAGACGCATCCAGTTCGGTTTCGAGTCGAAGTAACTCCCTTTCGAGCTTGGTCGTGCTACGTCCATCGGGACCCGAAACCTTCGTGCGGCCTAGCTCATCAATGTTTGCGCCAAGCCTCCTTGCCAGCTCGTTCCGGCGCTTCATAATGTCGCGGCTACCCGCCGGCCCCTCGATGGCCAAATTCCGAATACGCCGAGTTCTTTTCAGCTCGTTGAGCCCTGCCACCGATAGGGCGACGTCGCTATCATCCCACTGGGTGATGTGCACAGGGTCTACAACCGAGTCGTCAGCGACCGGGCGATTAGGATTCCTAATAAATCTACCGTGGAAATCTTGAGCTGTGCCATCTTCATAAATAACATATAGACCGCTCGAATGTCCAGGTTGACGAACCTCTTGAACTATCTTTTTCGCCACATTTCACTTCCTGATTCGATATCCGAAATAGAACAATTTTCCGCACACTCGAATGCCGCGGGAAGGTTTCTCTATTTCCTACACGGTAAATTGACCGTCAGTCTGCGCATGGACCGGCACCAACGCAGGCGGCCATGTATTTCATAAAGATGAAATCTGAGCCTATGGTTAGGCAAGGATCTCCTCAGCACCGTCGCGCAGCGACGCGAGAAGTCGACATAACAGTCGAGCAGAGCCCCTGACTAATACGAGGATCTGTATCGAGCGGTCGAGCTTTACGGCAGTAGACCTGCGAATGGTCGTTACAATAAAATGCCGCTTAGCGATGGATGCGCTGGCGCCAGCCGCCGCGCAGCACCATAGCCAAGGCGACCGGCCGGTAGCAGGGACCGTTCGTTGTCGGCGATGTTCCTAATGGATAGACACGATGTCGCGAGCTTCGAGGAAACCTGCGCTGGCCTGCCTACGCGCTGCGCTTTTTGGCAGATTCCACAGGTCGGCCACGGTTCCCCGACAGATGGCGAGCATTAGGTTTAGTCATGAACGTTCGACTCAATGGGCGTTGACCCACGGCGATTATCCGTTGAATCCAGACTCGCGGTCGACTATCCATCCGTACCGACGGTGCATCTCTAGGTCAGTGGCGATTGCCGCTCCGATTTCGTCACTTCCGGGAATCATCCACCCTGCACTTGCGCAGAATTTCGCAGCCTCGGCCGATGTCCGACTCCAGTCGAAGCCAGCAATAGCAAGGATCGCTCGTACCGCACCTTTCAATACCAACGCGCACAATTCCTTCCTCCGCCAAGTTTCAATATATTTCTCAGCCGAGCTGTAAGTTTTGTTTTCGAAGGAGGTCACGGAAGGAGGGGTCGGGTACGAATGCACCTCTTGCTGAATGGTACGGTCAGTCTGCGGAATCTGATTCCTGATCAACCATCCAGCGATAAGTTGGATTGGTGGCATCTAGTTTTATCAGTCCTGGAGCCATCGCGAGCTCGATAATAACGTTCCGACCATGCCATATTGTGAACGGAGGGTTCGTGCCAGCACGGCCCTCGTCTAGGCCCCCCAACGCAGTAGACAGTTCGGTGTGCAGACTCGTGTAGTGTTGCCGCGTAAGAAGGTCATTTGGAGCCTCGGCAGCTGGTCGATCGCCAACGCGCACGGAGATGCCTTGCACTTCCTGCTCAGGACGACCCCAGTATGCAAAAGACTGCTGCGCTTCGAAGGCGATGGCTTCGGGGCGCCTGACATCTAGATCGGTGGCTATAATTGCCCCACCCTCATCTGCGTCAGAAATCAACCATCCAGCCAGTGAACACAGCTTCGGAATATCTGACATGGTCCAAGTCCAATTAAATTCGGCAAACAGCTTCGCCGCGCGAACTGCACCAGCAATATCGACGTACATCATTACATCTCCTAGTGCCGCGTCAAGCAACGTTGGGTAGGTAATCCGGGCGCCGGATCTTCGAGCCGACCGCGAAGTCCCGGATAGGTCCGGCATGCTGGTTACGCCAGCGGATGTAGTCACCGATCGCAGCGTCCTGCTCAGCGTGGCTGCGGTGGTCGGTCCCGTTCAACGCGAAGTACCGCAACGC